>JAJDEV010000058.1 GCA_029259605.1 Planctomycetota bacterium
CCCCGCGACGTCGTTTCCGCCATCACGAGCGATGCGAGCGAAGCTCGCAAGCGAGGCGAACCGTCAAGAAGTCCCCGAACGTCTCATCGCCCGTTCCGGAAACCGAACGGTTGCCGTGCAAACCCCTGTTCCGTTGCGAAACGCAGCACGCGAGCGAAGCGAGCCTGTGCTGCAGCAGCGCGAAGCGCTGCGCGTGAACCGATAGAGAACGTCAGCGACTCCCCGCGACGTCGTTTCCGCCATCACGAGCGATGCGAGCGAAGCTCGCAAGCGAGGCGAACCGTCAAGAGGTCCCCGAACCGAAGGGAACACAACGACGAGCGACGACCAACGACTCCCCGCGACGCCCCCTTCCCCCTCTACCCCACCCGACGCTCCGACTCTTCGTTCAACCGCAGCGCCTCGCGTACCGCCTCCTCGCGCGTGGCGTACAGCCCGACGCGCTCCGAGTTCAGTTGATTCGACGAGAGGTGCTCCGAGTCCTTGCCCGTCTCGAAGGCGTACTCCTGCGGAACGGCCGTGTCGTGCACGGCCCAGGTGAAGCCGAGGTCGCTGACCACGAAGCGTCGTTTTCGCTTTTCGTTCGTCATGGGTCGTCGAGCGGCGGAAGCCCCTAGCGGAAGGCCGCCAGTCCGGTGAGGTGTTGGCCGATCGCGAGCGTGTGGATGTCGTGCGTCCCCTCGTAGGTGATCACCGACTCCATGTTGCACATGTGTCGACCGGTGTGGTACTCGAGCGTGATTCCGTTCGCGCCGAGCACATCGCGCAGGTCGCGCGCGGTCTTGAGGGACATCGCGCAGTTGTTGCGCTTGGCCATGTTGATGTGGTGCGGCTCCATCTTGCCCGCGTCCTTCATCCGGCCGACGCGCAGCGCGAGCAGCTGGCCGAGCGTGATGTCGGTGGCCGCGTCGGCGAGCTTCTTCTGCGGGATCTGGAAGCCGGCGAGCGGCTTGTCGAACACGATGCGCTCCTTCGAGTAGCTGAGCGCCTCGTCGAAGCACGCGAGCGCCGAACCGACGGCGCCCCAGCAGATGCCGTAGCGCGCCTGGGTGAGGCAGCCGAGCGGGCCCTTGAGGCCGCGCACGTTCGGGAGCATCGCGCTGGCCGGGACGCGCACGTCCTCGAGCACGAGCTCGGACGTCATCGAGGCGCGCAGGCTCCACTTGTGCTTCTGCTCGGGAGCGCTGAAGCCCTTCGCATCCGTCGGGACGATGAAGCCGCGGATGCCCTCCTCAGCGCGCGCCCACACGATCGCGATCTGCGAGACGCCGCCGTTCGTGATCCACATCTTGCGGCCGTTGAGGATCCAGTCGTCGCCGTCCTTCTTGGCCGTCGTCAGCATGCCGCCGGGGTTCGAACCGAAGTCGGGCTCGGTCAACCCGAAGCAACCGATCGCCTCGCCCGACGCGAGCTTCGGCAGCCACTCGCGCTTCTGCTCCTCGGAGCCGTAGGCGAAGATCGGGTACATGACGAGCGAGCCCTGCACCGAGACGAACGAGCGCAGACCGGAGTCGCCGCGCTCGAGCTCCTGACAGATGAGCCCGTACGTCACGCTCGACATGCCGGCGCCGCCGTACTCCTCGGGGATCGTCGGGCCGAAGACGCCGAGCTCGCCGAGCTCGGGGGCGAGTTCCATCGGGAACGTGCCGGCCTCCCAGTGCTCCATGACGACGGGCATGAAGCGCTCGTTGACCCAGCTCCTCACGGTGTCGCGCACCATGAGCTCTTCCTCGGTGAACTGGTCGTCGAGCTGCAGGAAATCGAGTTGGCGGTAGGGTTCCATCGGAGAGGGTCGCGACGAAGGTCGCGCTTGGATCTCAGCCCACGCATCGGGCCGGTTTCGTGAAGCTTCTCGGACCAGATCCGGCCCATCAGCGGCGCACCGGAGCATCAGCCCGGCGCGGGGAATCTATCCAAATGAGTTTCCCGCTCGAAGCGTAGAGCGGGCATTGTAGCGGCGCACCGCGCGCCGGGTCCGACAACTCCCGAAGAAACGCCCGCCGCGCAGGCGCTTTCCGCCATGACGCCCCACGACGACGCGGCCGCGCGGCACACGGCCGCCCCGATCCCCTGCCGCGCGTGCGGCTACCACGCACCGGCGGACGCGTGTCCCCACTGCGGGTTCGGCGGCCCGGCGGCCTCGGTCTCGGCGCCCGGCAGCAAGCGCCGCTTGAGCGGCCCGTTCACGGGCATCGTCGACGGCGCGTTCGCGCTACCCGCCGGGCTCGGGCTGCTCTTCCGCACGCCGGGTATCAAGCGTTGGCTCGCGCCGCCGCTCCTGCTCACCACGCTCACGATGGTCCTCGTTCTATGGTGGACCTTCGGCGCGATGAGCGACGCGATCGACGCGGCGCTCCCGACCGGGATCGAGCTCGAGGGGCACTGGGCTTGGATCGAGAGCCTGTCCGAGAGTTGGGGCTGGCTGAAGGCGACGTGGATGGCGCTCGTCGGCGCGGCCGAGTGGGTGCTGAACTCGGGCTGGGCGCTCCTGACTTCGCAGCCGCTGCGGTGGATCGGTTGGTTCCTGCTCGGGTCACTCGCCGTGTGGTATTGCTTCTCGATCGCGTACGAGGCGCTCGCCGGTCCGTTCCTCGACGAGGTGCAGGGGCGCATCGAGGCGCGCTGGTACGGCGGCGATCCGCGCAGCAACCTCGAGCGACCGAACGACATTCCGGTGGCGCGCTGCGTGGCCCTCAGCAGCGTGACCTTCGCGATCGGGTGCGCGACCGCGTGGCTCCTCTGGCCGGTCCTCGGCGTGCTCGCGATCGCCGTCGCACTCCCGCTCGGATTCGCCGCGCCGGTGCTCTTCGATCGACGCTTCTTCGGCTGGGCGCGCTGGGTCGCGAGCGTGGAAGGGCGCGCGATTTGGGCGAGCCTGCAGGCGACCGTGCTCACTGCGCTGCTCCTGGTCCTCGCGCTGCCGCTCTACTTCGTGCCCGTCGTCGGCTACTTCCTGTTCGCGTCCGCCACGGGGTTCGCGACGGCGCTCGGCCTGCTCGACATTCCGTTCGAGCGCCGCGGCTGGACGTTGCGGCAGCGCATGCGCTTCGTGGGGCGCCACATCCTCCCGTTCCTCGTGTTCGGGATCTCGGCCGGCTTCCTGCTCGCGATCCCGATCATCGGTCCGGTGCTGATGGTTCCGGCGGCCTCGATCGGCGGGCTCTGGCTGACGGCGCGGCTCGACAAGGGCTTTCTGCGCTGAGACTGAAGACATCGGAGCGCGCCCGCGAGCACGGACGTTCGAGTCGATAAGATCGCGCCCCATGTCCCGCTACCTCGTTACCAGCGCTCTCCCCTACGCCAACGGACCGATCCACTTCGGCCAGGTCATCGGCGCCTATCTGCCGGCGGACTGCTACGTGCGCACGCTGCGCATGCTCGGCGAGGAAGTCTGCTTCGTCTGCGGTGCGGACGAGCACGGCTTCGCGATCACGGTCAACGCGGAGCGCGACGGGGCCTCGTACCCCGAGTACGTGGCGCGCTGGCGCGACGACGCGAAGGCGACGTTCGACCGGCTCGGCATCGAGTTCGACGTGTGGTCCGGGACGTCGATCTCGCCGCACCACGCCGAGCTCTCGCAGCAGTTCTTCCGCCGACTCGACGAAGGCGGCTACCTGAACAAGCGCGCGAGCGAGCAACTCTACTGCGCCAAGGACGAGATGTTCCTCGCCGACCGCTACGTGGTCGGGACGTGCTACGTCTGCGGCAAGGACGGGGCGCGCGGCGACGAGTGTCCGTCGTGCGGAACGTGGCTCGATGCGCTGCGGCTCGTCGAGCCGACGTGTCGCAACTGCGGTTCGACGCCGGAGAAGCGCACGACGACGCACTGGTACCTCGACCTGCCGAAGCTGCGCGACGACCACATCGGCGAGTGGTTCCAGAACCACCCATGGAAGGGCAACGTGAAGGCCTTCGTCGGCGCGATGCTCGAGGACCTGCAGGAGCGACCGATCACGCGCGACATGAGCTGGGGCATTCCCGTTCCGGCCGACCTCGTCGGCGAGGAAGAGGACAAGGTGCTCTACGTCTGGTTCGACGCGCCGATCGGGTACGTGTCGTTCACGCGCGAGTGGGCCGAGGCGCGCGGCGAGCCGGATCTCTGGAAGCAGTACTGGTGCGACGAGGACACGCGGCTGGTGCACTTCATCGGCAAGGACAACATCCCGTTCCATTGCCTGATCTTCCCATCGATGCTCTTCGGGCAGAAGCAGGGCTACGTCTTGCCGTGGCAAGTGCCGGCGATGGAGTTCTACAACCTCCAGGGCAGGAAGTTCTCGACGTCCGCGAATTGGACCATCCCGCTCGACACGTTCTTCGAGACGTACGACCGCGACGTCGCGCGCTTCTACCTGCTGTCGAGCGCGCCCGAGTCCGCGGACTCGGAGTGGCGCTGGGAGGAGTTCCAGCGCTGCGCGAACACCTCGCTCGCCGACACGATCGGCAACCTCGTGACGCGCGTCCTGCGCTTCGTCGCGAAGCACCACGACGGCCGCATCCCCCCCATCGCTCCCGAGCACGAGGAGGAGCTCGACCGCGTCCTGCTCACCGAGTGCGGCGCGCTCGAGGATCCCGCGGACGCGATCATCGAGTTCCGCTTCCGCCGCGCCTGCGAGCGGCTCGTCGCGAACGCGTCGGTCGCGAACGTCTTCGTCGATCGCATGGCGCCCTGGACCCTGCGCAAGACCGACCCGGCGCGCTCGGCGAGCGTGCTGAACACGTGCTGCCAGTGGATCGCGTGGATCGCGCAGTGGATGCACCCGTTCATGCCCACGAAATCGGTCGAGCTGTGGAGCATGGTCGGCGCCCCCGGCGCGCTCGCCGACCAGCGCTGGCCGGGACTGCCGCGGGCCGGCGAGTGGCGCTTGCTCGAGGCGGGCGCGCCGCTCGGCGAGATCACCGGTCCGTTCGCGAAGCTCGCGGATGAGACGATCGCGGCCGAGATCGCGGCGCTCGAAGCACGCGTCGCCGCGGACGCGTAGCGCGTCGATCCCGGATCGACTTCAAATAGAACCGGGCCGGCTTCCCGCGAGAGAGGCCGGCCCGATGTTCGTGGTGCGACGCCCGGTCCGACTCCCGCAGGACTCGGACTGCGTCGCGCGGTCTAGACGAGGTGCTTGAGACCCTTGCCGACGCGGAAGCCGATGCGACGGCCCGCCTCGATCTGAATCGGCTCACCGGTGTGGGGATTGCGCCCGACACGCGGCTTGCGCTCCTTCACTTCGAAGGTCCCGAACCCGGTGATCGTCACCGTGCCCTCGCTGCGCAGTCCCTGCTGAATGCTGCCAAGGACCGTATCCAACACGCGATTCGCTGCCAGCTTCGATGTGTGCATCTCGGTGGCAATCGTTGCGACGAGTTCGCTCTTGTTCACGGCACGTCCTGCAAAAGGGATAGAAAAAAAAGGCGCGGCTCCCGAAGGAGCCACGCCCAATTCCGGAAGCTGACTACGCCTTCTTGCGACGCGCGGTCTTCTTCTTGGCCGTCTTCTTGGTGGCCTTGCGCTTGGTAGCCTTGCGCTTGGTCGCCTTCTTCTTGGCCTTCTTCTTGGTCGCCTTGCGCTTGGTGGTCTTGCGCTTGGTGGCCTTCTTCTTGGTTGCCTTGCGCTTCGTAGCCTTGCGCTTCGTAGCCTTCTTTTTCCGCTTAGCCATTGAGAGAGTTCTCCTTGGGGCGTTGTGTCCCTTGCGAGCACGTGAGTGCCCATCACCAACGACATCACTGGCCACATCGGCGGGATCGAAAGATTGCTTTCCCGCGAAATCCGATTCTTTTGGGCCGTGATGGCGCGACGAGCCGCTGAACCGCAATCGATCGGACGTCGAGCCAGGCCGCCGGAATCACCCCACGGGACCACGACTTGCGTCGTGTCCTGCATCGAGCGCGCGCATCGCACGAACTCGATCGGGCGCGCGCACCGCGCGCTGATCCGCGCCGGCGCGTTGAGCTAAACCGGACGTGCGCCTCGACTTACGGAAGCTCACTGGGTTGCGGCCGAACGCCGACGGCGCCCGGGGGCGCGCGCTGAAGTGCAGCACGCGGACTTCGCACTCTCCGGTCGACGTCGTCGCGCAGCGCCACGCGCGGCACGTGGACACCACGCGATCGAGGGCGTGGAAATCGCGCGCGAATCGACCGGACGAATCCTGGGAATCTTCGTCGGTGCGCAGTGTCGCGCGTGCGCGATCTGTTGCATTCCTCGACAAGCGCGACGCCGCGGATGGATCTTCGTCGCGACGACGGACGGTCCGCACGCGCACGAATCTCCTCGATTCGATCGAGCCCGGAATGTCGCGCGCTGCCTGCGCGCGCGTCGCGGTCGCTAGCTCGCCGAGGCGCTGCCGCGCGCGGGCTTCACGACGCGCCCGCTCTTGATGCAGCGGGTGCAGACGGAGATGCGCTTGACCTCACCACCGATCAGGGCGCGAACCCGTTGGATGTTCGGGAGGAACTTGCGCAGCGTGTGCCCGGTGGTCCGGAGACCGACGCCACCCGCCTTCTTGGGCAGACCTCGGCGCGCAATGGAGCCACCGCTCGCCGTGTGTTTCTTGCAGATCTCGCAGACGCGTGCCATGGCTTTCTCCCGCCGGACGACCCGGCTTCCCAAACGGGGCGGAGAGCCTACCCATGGCGCGCCGCCCCGACAAGGGGCCACGCGTGTCGAACGGCGGAATCCGACGATTCGGGGCGAAAACTCCCGGCGCACGGCGTCCGACCTGCGGTGGACGCGCGCGCGCGCGGATCCCCTAGAAGAGCTGGTCGAGCGCGCTCTCGGCGTCTTCGCCGAACCCGTCCGCCAGGCCCGGGTCGCGATCCTCGGCCTGCACTTCGGCCAGGACCTCGGCGATGCGTTCACCGGATTCCTGGGCGTAGAAGCGCACCATTCCGAGGTTCGTGCGCCCATCGAACAGGGCGGCCATCAGCGTGCGGTTGCCGATGAGCTGGAGCTGGATCGAGTCGCGCGTCCCTTGGTGGAACAGGATCGCGAACTCGTTCTCGCCCAGCAGTCGGGCCATCTCTTTCGTCGCGGCGAACGAACCGGCGATCAGCGCAGAGATGGTCTCTTCGTGATCGCGCACCGATTCGCCACGGCGTGTGACGAGGTGACCGTCACGGTCGACGAGCAGGACGCAGCGCGCCTTCGACAGCTCGAGGAACGAATCGATCTCCGAGTCGAGGCGCTCGATGTCGTTCTCGTAGAAGACGAGGCGGTCTTCGCGAAGCTCTTGGTCTTTGGACATGGGTGGGGTCTCCGTGATCGGCGACTCAGGCCGCGTAGTTCATGGCCGCCCAAGCGATCGCCGCACCGATTCCGGCGGCGGCCAGGACGAACAGCCCGGTCGAGGACTTCTTGCTCGCCGACCGCGTGGGCGTCGGTGCCGGCACGCTCTGGCGTGCACGACGTGCGGCGGTGCCCGTGGCTTGACGGGAACGCCCGTGCGCCGGACGCGTGGCGGTCGCACTGCGCGACGCGCGTTGCGGTTGCGGTTGTTGCTGCATCAACCCGGAGGGCGAAGTGCCCTGCGCCTGCGCCGCCGGGGCAGCGACTTGCTGCTGCGCGACCTGCTGCTGTGCGGCGGGCGCGGGAGCGCTCGGCTGCGGCGCCGCCTGGGGCGTCGGGAACTGCGGAGCCATGGGCGCGGACGGCGCGACGGGCGCCGAAGCTGCAGCGGTCGGCGCCGGAGCGGCGGGCGCGCTGGCGCTGCCGCTCTTACCACCGGCGGTTTCCTTCATGATGCCCTTGAGCACCGAGGCGGCGAGCGCCTTCAGCGTCGGGAACACCCCCTGACCCGAGTTCGCAACCCCCTCGAACGTCGGAGCGCTGTGGTGATTCAGGTGCCGTTCGAGCTCCTCCGGCGCCATCGCGTCGGGGAGGTCGCGCTTGTTCCATTGAATGACGTGCGGCAGCGTCGCGAGGCTCTTGCCGTACTCGTTCAGGTTCTCCTCGAGGTTGCGGAGCGACTCGAGGTTCTGATCGAGCATCGACGGAGACGAGTCCGCGATGAAGATCACGCCGTCGACGCCCTGCAACACGAGCTTGCGCGTCGAGTTGTAGTACACCTGACCGGGAACGGTGTAGAGCTGGAAGCACGTGCGCATTCCGGCGACCGTTCCGAGCTCGAGCGGCATGTAGTCGAAGAACAGCGTCCGATCTCCATCGGTGCTGATGCTCGTCAACTCACCGCGGTTCACTTCGGGTGCACGTTGGTGGACGACCTCGAGGTTGGTCGTCTTTCCTGACATGCCGGGACCGTAGTAGACGATCTTGACGTTGACGGTTTTCTGGGCGAAGTTGATCTGGACCATTTTCAGGTTCCCGAGAGGCCTTCTCGACTAGTGGTGTTGCTACGTGTTTCGGCCGTTCCTTCAGCTGGGCTGACGGTCTTCTCGGAAGGGATCGGCCCGGGAGGTTCAGTGTGTGTCGCGCGTTCCGATACCGGCGCTTCCTTGCTCGTTCCGCGAAGCGAGCGCTCGATGCGCGCGACCGTTCCTTGCATCGGAAGTCGGATGCCCTCGGGCGCGACTCCGCGCGCGAGCATCACGAGCAGGACGGCACCGCGCACGCGTTGCATGACGAGCGAGCCGCGCGCGCAGCGCATGACGACTCGCGCCGGCTGGTCCCACGACAAAGGGGCGGTCGCGTGCTTCAGCTCGTTGAGCCAACTCGTCGCGAGCGCGGCGAGCGCGTCCTCGCGCCCCATCCCCGATGTCTTGGTCCCGAGCGCCTCGGTGTCGATCACGCGCTCGCCGGAGAAGGCGATCGGCACGCCGTCCTCGGTCACGAGCATCGCGAGGTCGACACCGGGCTGTGCGGTCAGCTTTTCGATCGCTCGAATCACGACGCCACCTTTCCAAGATCGGCATTGAGCCCGGCGAGGCCGAGCAGTGTTTCTTCGCGCGCGCGCCCGAGCGCACCGCGGCTCCAGATCGCGCCCGCGTCCATGTCGCTCGGCGCGATCGTCAGATGCCCGAAGTCACCTTCGAGTTGGATCTGGAAGATGCGCCCGAGCCCGAGCCTGCGGGTGGTCGCCTGACCGCTCGAATGGATCGCGCGCACGCCGCGCGAGATGCGCTCCGCCGTCGCGCCTTTCGGCCCTTGGATCAGCACGGTCGAGCCGCGGACGTACAGCGCGGCGTTCACGTCGGCCGCCTGGGACAACTCGCGCAGGATCGGACGCACCTGTCCGGTGCTGATCGGCGCGGCCTCGTGCTCGCCTTCCTCGGCGAAGCGTCCGGTGCGTTCCACCGCGAGCAGCGCCTTGTCGATCGTCGGCGCGCCAACCCCGCGCTCCTCGAGCGAACGATAGCGGCGTTCGAGCTTCGGAGCACCCGGATCGAGCTGGAGCAAGTGCTTCGCCGTGTCGAGCGCAGCGCCCCACGCTCCGATCTTCGAGAGGAAGGAGAGGCGCAGCTTGTACGGTCGCGCGTCATCGGGGAGAGCCTCGCACGCGGCGCTCGTCGCCCGCTCGGCGAGCAAGCCGAGCTCGCGACTGCGGTCCGTGATGAAGCGTTCAACGCGGATGCGCGCGAGGAGCAGGCGCGCTTCCTTGTCTTCTGTCTGCGCGAGCCACTCGCGCGCGGTGTCGTCGGCCTTCGTCAGGCGTCCGAGTTCGATCAGCAGCTCACACATCTCGGCCCACACGGCCGGACGCGGCGCTTCGGCCAGCTCGCGTCGGAGTTGCGTCGCGCGCTCCTCACACTCCATGCGACGCGTGCTCTCGAGCAAGCGCGCGAGCAGAGCGTTCGTCGGGAAGGCCGCGAGCCCCTCGACACAGACGCGTTGGACCTCGGTCGTCTCGCCGAGGCGCGTGTACTCCCGTGCGAGCGCCGCGTAGGTGCGCGGCGACGGGTCCTTGGCGAGCGCGGACTTCGCGGCGCGAATCCGTCCACCCGCGAGAAGCTTGCGGAAGAAGCTCATTGCTTGTCCTCTCCCTGGCTCTCGGCCAGCAGTTTGGAGATGGCTTCGATGTCGCGTTCGACGCGTTCGCGGTGCTCCCACTCGGGGGGCGCATCCTGCAACGAAGCTCGGTAGTCGGAGAGCGCCGACGCGAAGTCGCCGACCTCGGCGTTCATGCGCGCCCGGCGACGGAGAACGTCCGCGCGCTCGTACACTTCGCGCTGGGCCGCCTCCTGCCTCTCGCGCTCGAGCTGTGCCGCCGTCTCGAGCTCGTTCACGTCGACGCGCAGCTTCGTCCTCTCGGACAGAGCCTGGAACGCACCGTGCCAAACGGGCGTGTCGGCAACGAAGAGCTCGAGCGCATCCAATCGCGAGCGCATCGACGGCAGGTCGCCGGTCGTCGCGTGCGGGAGCGCGTCGAACTCGTGCACGAGGCGTTGCTCGCGCATGACGGCCGCGGCGAGCGCGACCGGTACGGCGAGCGCGAGGAGCACGAGTTTGCTCACCCGCGGGCGCGTGCCGTGTACGTTCTCCTTCTCGAGGCGCAGGTCACGAATCAGGCGCGCGACGTCCTTGCGCGAACGGTCGAGGAGCATCACCTCGCGCAGCCATCCGGCCGCCTCGTCCTTCTTGCCCTGCTTGATGAGCTGGTGGGCGCGCGTGAGATAGCGGTCGGCCAGGTCCTGGACCATGCCGAGGCGGCGCAGGATCGCTTCGTAGTCGCGCTCGAGCGCCGGGTGTTCCGGGTGCGTCTCGCGCAGGATCTCGATCACCGCGAGCGCGGCGTCCGGGTTGCCCGCCTGCTCGTGGCGCGAGGCGACGCGACGCCCGCACGCGACCGCCGACACACCCTGGTTCTCGACCTGCGCCGGGTGCGCCAGGCCGAGCACCATGAGCGCGAGCAAGACTTCCGGGTCGGCTTCGTCGGACGTCGACGAGCCGGAGACCGATTCGAGCACGTCGACGCATGCCGCGACGGACGCGGCATCCATGCGGCTCACCTCGACGATCCGCGAACGGATGTGCTCACGAACATCGCCGCGGAGTTCCGGGGCGCCGTTCACGGCGAGGGTAGCGTCTCGAACGATGAGAGTGGTCATGTGGGAACGCGGGTCATCCGCGGGAGACGGACCCCGCAGCTATCGACGCCAAAGGGGATCGTCCTGTAGCGAAAGGCACATTCGGGGAGCGCAGCGCGGAGAGGTGTCGCTCAGAGGATCGGCTCGATTTGAATCGTTGCGGAGACGTTGCTCGCCATGTCGGGCAAGCCGGTGACCTCGATCAGGTCGCCTCCGGAGAGCGCGCTCGCGAGCGTCAATCGCACGGTGTCGGGGCGGATCATCACCGCGCCGAGGATCGACTGGCCGCCGAGCGACGTGTACATGTACGGGTCCGTCGCGAAGCCCTCGTCGACGTCCTCGCTGAAGCGGATGTCGACCGTGCGGCCGGCGGCGTCGGCGCGGTAGTTCGCGAAGGCCTCCACGAACGCGGGGGGCGTACTGTCGCCTCCGATCGCTCCGTTGACGTTGGCCGCGGCCATAGTGAGTCCGGCGTGATTCGTCACGCCCGAGACCATGACGTTGATCGTGTCGGTCTCGACCAGGTCGATCGCGTCCGGGAGCACGATCGTCACGGTGTTGCCCACGCTCGAGTAGCGCAACGTGGCGCTCGAGATGTCGAACGTGACGCCACCGCTGCTCACGGTGTAGTTCGCGGCGAGCAGCGCGAGCGCGCCGACCGGCTCGCTGAACGCCACGGTCACGAAGTCTCCGCCGATGCCGGGCGTCGCCGTCCCCGACACGCCGACGACCGTCGGGCCGGCGATGTCCACGGTCTGGATCGCTTCCGTGACGAGCCCGGAGTTTCCGGCGAGGTCGGCCACGGTGATGTCGACCATCTGCCCGGCCGAGACGCCGCCGGACCACGTCGCACGAACCGTGCGCGGGCCGATCGCGAGCACGGTGTCGGGGTTGACCGCCGAGATGGCGTAGTTCGAGACGGTGATCGCCTCGGTTCCGTCGAAGGCTTCGTCCATCTCGATCAGGATCGAGTCGGTCGGGCTCGTCGCGTCGATGCGCGTGCGCGAAGCGGTCGGCGCGGCGGCGGTCACGTCCGTGCCCGCATCCGAAACCGCCGTGTCCATCGACGCGCCCGTCATCTCGATGCCCTGCGCGGACAGCACGTCGTCGACCGTGAGCGTGTACCCGCCGTTGTCGAAGTTGAGCGGCGCGGGGCCTTCGAGGACGACGCTGACCGTCGCATCCCCGTCGAACGTCATCGTGGCGTTCGCGAAGTCCGCCGACTCCGATCCGTTTGTCAGCGTGTACTTGGCCGGATCCAGGAGGTTCCAGGGAGATACGGGCTGGTCGAAGACGATCGCGATCGTGTCGTTCTTCTCGCCCGAAACGGCGAGGTACTTCTGCATCGCCGCGTCGAGCGCGGGTTCCGCCGCGACTTCGCTGACGATCGGGTGCAGCTCCACGGGGAACATCTGGTTGCCCGCGACGTCCGTGACGCCGCGCACGTCGAGCGTGTGCGTTCCCGCGACGGCGCCGGCCGCCCAGGTGAGCTTCGCGCCCAAGCCGTCGGCGTCGACCACCACGGTCGGCGGTCCCCCGCCGATGTCGAGGCCGCCTGCGTCGCGGATGACGTAGCTCGTGAGCGCGTCGCTGAAGAGCTCGACCGGCTCGTCGAAGCGCACGTGGAGGTTGTTGGCGTTGGCCGTCTCCACCCACACCGACGAGATCGTCGGGAAGCCGGTCTCACCGTCCACGCTGCCGGCGAGCGTCGTCGCGGAGACGACGTTCCCGGAGATGTCGCGCATCGTGACGAGGTCGAGTTCGAATGCCTCGTCGCGCTTGAGGTTGATGTCGTCACCGCCGTCGAACGTCAGCGTCGCGGTCTTCGACGACGAGTTCCACGCGACCGACGCGAGCGTCGTGTCGACGAGCAGCCCCACCGGCGACTGGAAGATCCAGTTCGACGGATCGGTGACCTCGGAGACGACCATGTCGTCGTCGAACTGCACCGTGATCGTGTCGTTGTCGAGGCCGGCGACGGCGAACGCCACTTCGGAGAGCGAGACGGGCACGTTGCCGTCCGTCGATCCGACCGCATTCGCGGCGAGGACGCCCATCGCGTTGCCCGCGAGGTCGACGAGGTTCATCACGTCGATCGTGTGTTCTCCGGGGAGCGTCTGGGTATCGAGCACGAGTCGCACCGTGTCCGAGTTGCCGAGCAGATTCGCGCTCGAGACGCCCGCGCCATTGCTGACGACGTAGTTGCCGATCATCTCGGCCTGGACCTCGTCGACGTCTTCGCTCAGCGCGATGTCGAAGGTCGCGCCGGTCGGATCGAGCACTCGGTTCTGCGTGATCGACGCGACGGTCGGCACGGCGACGTCCCCGCCGATCGCGCCCGCGACGGTCGTCGCGAAGGCCTCACCGTCGACGTCGAGCGGCGGCGTTCCGGACGGGCCGAACGAGAAGCCGTCCGCGTTGACGAGGTCGTCGTCGACGAGCGTGATCGTGAGCATCTTCGACAAGAGGTCGTAGTCGAAGGTCGCGTTGGTCAGGTCGATGTCGTTGCCGGGCGGCGACTCGAGGTCCCAGCTCGCGGGCAGCGACGCCGCGTCCGGGTCGATCGCTTGGACGAACTGCGCGACGACGGTGTCTCCGCCGATGTTGGCCACGCTCGAGACCGTCGGAGCGCCACCCACGTAGCTGTTCGCCACGACGGACGGAGCCGCGACCGCGACGGTCGCGTTCGGGAGCGCGTTCCCCGCGGCATCGACGACGCCCGAGAGGTCGATCGTGTCCTGCCCCGGGATGATCGGCGCGGTGAACGTCACGCGCAGGAGGCCCTGCGTCGGCTGCTCGATCTGCGTCGCGTACACCGGGAAGCCGGGATCGAAGGCGCCGAGCGTGTTGAGCGCCGGGTCCATCCACTCGTCGAACGTGAAGTCGACGACGAAGCCGAACTCGCTCTCGCTGAGGTTCTGCTCGATTGACAGCAGCGTCGGCGCGATCGCATCCCCCGCCGCGACTCCAGCCACCGGTCCACCGACGACGACGTCGGCGACGCTCAGCACGGAGGTACCCGCGAGGTTGAAGCTCGCGTGCAGGTTCGCGGTCGCGCCGAGCGTGACCGCCATGGACTGCGTGCCCGGATCGAAGGCGAACGTCGACCCGGTGAGATCGAGGCTCGTGCCGCCGATCGAGAGGTCCCAGTTCGTGATGTCCTCCGCGGTCGCTTCGACGACGTTCGCGCCGCTGAACTGCACGCTGAACGTGTCTCCGCCCAGCGCACCACCCGACTGCGTGCCGGCCGAGATGACGAACGTCGGCGCGGCCGCGTCGGTCGTCGTCACGGCGATCGACGCCGGGAGCAGGCTCTTCGAGCCGACGGTCTGCACCTCGTGGGTGGGCGTCACGCGGCTGTCCCACTGCACCGTGGCGACCGAACCGGCGACGCTGACCATCGTCGGCAGCTGCGCACCGTTCGTCGCGAACTCACCCGGGGTGAGCGTCGCGGGCAGGGCGCGCGAGAAGGTGAGGACGGTGGTCTGCCCGGTCGGGTCGACTCCGAGGTCCTGCGACGCCGTGAGAAGCGTGGCCTTCGGCGAACTGCTGCCGCTGCTGCTGCACGCGGACGCGAAGAGCGCGGTGCCGAGTCCGAGGAATACGAGGAGCTTCTTCCCGGTGGTCATGCCTGGGTCCTTCACGATGCGGAACGTGGGGAAAGGGGAGTCGAGAGGGGGGATCGCGGTTGCTATCGGCCCGCTTCGTCCGACCACTTGACGCGCGCTCGCGCTTTCCGGGGATCCCGCGCGAAGCGGACCGCCGTCCCGCCGCCCGCGTCCCCGCGGCTTTCCACGCCTCCCCGCGCGCGCCAGGGATCGACGCGCCTATTAATGAGGTAGCGCTAGAGAACGACCGGGAAGACGGCCGTGTCGCCCAGGCGCGCCCCGGACGGACCCAGCTCCAGGGCCTGGATCGCGAAGGGCAAGCCGACGAGCGCGGGGTCAGCGGCGATCGCCTGGGTCGAGTGCGCGCGCAGGCCCGCCGTCGGAACCGTCACGACGAAGTGCGGCGCCGAGAAGTCGACCCACAGCGGCCCGAAGCGCCCGGAGAACGGCGTCGCCCGGGTCAGCCCGAAGGCGAACGCCACGGCGCCCTCCTCCGCGGCCAGGAACTCGACCTCCAGCGTGCTGCCGATGCGCGGCGCGCCGGTCAGCTGTAGATCGCGCTCGCCGGTGTCGAAGAGCGCCACCTCCCCCGTCGTGGCGAAGACGTTCGCGTGCGCGCTCTTCGCCCCGCACACGACGCGCGATCCGTCGCGCGACAGCGCGAGCGCGTACGGACTCCCCGCGAGGTCGGCGGTGAGGAGCGGCGCGACGCGGCCGCGCTCGAGGAGAACGACCTCGGGCGCCGTGTCGCCGACGCCCCAGAGTCCGAGCGCGATGCGCTCGCCGTCCGGCGTCATGCACAGTCCGATCGGGTAGTTCTGCAGCCCGCTCGGACTCTGCGACTGGGCGTAGCTGTTGAGCAGCGTGCCGCTCGCGCGATCCCGAACTTCGCAACGCACACCGAAGCCGGTCGCCGAGTTCCACCACGCCACGGCCACGGTCGCACCGTCGTCCGCCAGAGCGACGGCGGTCGGCAGGTCGGCCCCCGGCGCCTGGAACGACGCGCGCAGCACGTACACGCCACCGACATCCTCCAGCACATCGACCGCTCCCGCGCGCCCGAGGGCGAACCATGCTCCGTCCGCGGAGAGCGCGAGCGCTTCGGTCGCGGTCGCGGCGCTCTGCGTGAACAGCACGTTCAGGTCCGCGTCGAGCACGTGCGTCGATGCTCCGGCGGCGATCGCGACGCGCGTTCCGTCGTTCGAAACCACTAGCGCGCGCAGCGACGTCGCCGCCAGCCGCACGCCCGCGAGCGTTCCCCCGAGCGCCGGATCGATGCGCTCGACGCACACCTCGCGCACGGCGGAGTCGAAGATCGCGCCGACCAAGTACGCGCCGTCGCGCGAGCCGGCCACGAGCCCCGGACCGTTCACCAGGTCGGCGAACGCGTGCGACCAAACGGGCGCGAACGGCGCCCCCACCGCGGCGGCCTCGGCGTCGTGCCGTGTGACGACCGTCCGCCGCGTCGATGCCGTCGGCGCACCGAACTGGGCGAGCGCGAAGAGCTCGTCCGCGTCGTCGCCCGCTGCGAGGTCGATGCGTCCGAGCGCGCCGGCGAAGCCCCGGTCCTCGAAGAGCGGCTCGGTCGAGCCCGTCGCGAGCTCCGCGCTCGCGTACAGCTGGAGCATCGGCGTCGCGACCGCGGGCGCGGCGAGGACGAGCTCGCCTCCACCGACGAAGACCACGTCGCGGGGGATCCAGGGCTCGCTGCCGGGCGCCGTGTGGCTCCAGCGCAGCCCCGCCGTGAACGGGTCGCCCGCCTGCGCGTCCTGCGCGGCGGACGCCATCGGAGCACCGGCGCACAGGGCGACGCCCCACGCCCAACGGAACCCGCGCCTCGGACGCGATTCGGGGGAGCGGAGCGGGGTGGGCGGGACTTGGGGAGCTTGGTCCATGACGGTCCACCTCCAACCTACCCCGCCCTGCGCACCCCGGTCGGCTTGGCGCTGCGCGTCATTTCGGCTAGATTCGCGCCCCTTCGCCCGATCGCGCCCCCCTACGCCGCCGCCCATGTCCACCGACACCTCCTCGCTCCGCAAGACCTCCCTGGCCGACGTCCATGTCGCCGCCGGAGCGCGCATGGTCGAGTTCGGCGGCTGGTCGATGCCGGTGCAGTACGGCCCGATCCTGGACGAGGGCAAGACGGTGCGGAGCGCGTGCGGGCTCTTCGACCTCGGACACATGGGCCGCTTCATGCTGACCGGGCCCGATGCGATCGCGCTCGCCGACCGCGTCTGCACGAACCACGTCGCGAAGGTCGCAGCCGGCGGGATCCGGTACTCGCTGCTCTGCAACGACGACGGGTATCCGATCGACGACCTCCTGTTCTATCGCGAGGAGGCGGGCGTCTACCTGGTCGTCAACGCTTCGAACTGTGCGCGCGACCTGGCGTGGATCCAGGCTCACACGGACGGCCTCGACGTGACGGTCGACGACCAGACGAGCGCGACGGCGATGCTCGCGCTGCAGGGACCGCGCTCGCAGGAGATCCTCGAGCGCGTCACCGCCGACGTCGATCTCGCCGCGCTGGGCTACTACCGCTTCGCCTTCGGAACCGTGTGCGGCATGGAGAACATCCGCATCAGCCGCACGGGATACACCGGCGAGGACGGCTTCGAGCTCTACTTCCCCACCGAGGAAGGGCCGCGTGTTTGGGCCGCGCTCTCCGCGCAGGGCGCCGACCTCGGCCTCCGCCCGATCGGACTCGGCGCGCGCGACATCCTGCGCCTCGAGGCGGGCATGGCGCTGTACGGCCACGAGATCGACGAGGAGCGCAACGCCTTCGAGGCCGGGCTCGACTTCGCCATCTCGCTGACCGAGGCCAAGGGCGATTACATCGGGCGCGCGGCTCTCGAGCGGCATCGCGAGAACAAGCAGAGCCGGCTCGTCGGCATCACGACCGACGGAAAGCGCGTGCCTCGCCAAGGGTACGCGCTGTACCTTGAGGGCGACGAGGTCGGCCGCCTGTGCTCCGGCGGCGTCTCCCCCACCCTCGGCACGAACATCGGCTCGGCGTACGTGCGCCTGGGTCTGGACACGGAAGGGCAAGCGCTCGAGTTCGACATCCGCGGCAAGCGGCAGTCGTGCGTCGTGCGCGAGTTGCCGTTCTACTCACGAACACGCAAGAAGAAGAGTTCCTAAGGAAAGCCATGCGCCCCGACGACCGCAAGTACACGAAATCGCACGAATGGGTGAAGCTCGACGGTGACACGATCAAGATCGGCATCACCGACTTCGCCGTGACCGAGCTCTGCAGCGGCAACGAAGGCGACCTCGTCTACTGCGACTTGCCGGAACCGGGCCGCGAGCTCGACGCGGGTGAGACCTTCGGCGAGATCGAATCCGTCAAGGCCGTCGCCGACCTGAACACGCCGCTCGCCGGCACGGTGGCCGAGGTCAACGTCGCGATCGAGGAACACCTCGAGATCCTCTCGCGCGATCCGTTCAACGACGGCTGGATGATCAAGATCACGCCGAAGTCCAAGTCGCTCGACGTCGACGGACTGATGGACGCCGCGGCCTACGAAGAACTGCTCGCGGCGAAAGAGGCCTAGCGCACGTTGGAGGTCTGGCGCCTCCTGCGCACGTGGTCGGGTGCGCCGGGCTACAACATGGCGCTCGACGAGGCGCTGCTCCTCGGGAGCGCGCGGCCGACGCTGCGGCTCTACACCTGGGAACCCGAAGCGCTCAGCCTGGGCTACTTCCAGCGCGCGCGCGACGTCCCGAACCTCGAGCGCGCGCACGCCGCGGTGCGACGCCTGACCGGCGGCGGCGCGATCCACCACGCGCACGAGCTGACCTTCTCGATCACGGCGCCGCTCGAGCACCCGCTGTACGCGGGCGAAGTTCGCGGTTCGTACGAGCGGGTGCACGCGGCGATCGCGGACGCGCTCGCCACGTTCGGTGTGCACGCCGAGCTGCGCGGAACGAGCGCGCTGCAATCGGACCGCGAGGGCACGGGCATGTGCTTCGAGCACTCGACCGACCTCGACCTCGCCTGGTCCGGCGCCAAGGGCGTCGGCTCCGCCCAACGCCGCACGAAGGGCCGCGTCCTGCACCACGGCTCGATCAAGCTCGACCGCTCGCCGCTCGACGCATCGGTGGCAGCCATTCGCGACGTCGCGCCGAGTGCGACGCTGGAGCAAGTCGCCGAGCGCTTGCTCGCGTCGTTCGCGTCGCGCTTCGGCGTGGAGTTCGAGACCGCGGAACCGTCGAAGGCCGAGGGTGCGCGAGCGTCGGAGCGCACGTCGCACTTCACGTCCAACGCCTTCGTCCACCGCCGCTGAGGGGCGGTGACGGGTGGACTCGCGTACCATGACCGCATGCGAGTGACGGCCCTCTTCTTCGCCGCTCGGATCGTCGCCTGTGCGCCGGCCCCGGCCGAGCCGTCTTCCCCGGCGGCCGAGGCGACCGCGGTCGTAACTCCGGCCGTGGTCGAGGATGCGAACTTGACCCGGCCCGCCGTGGGGCGGACCGCGGTCGCGCCGCCGATCTTGCTCGTCACCGTGGACACGCTGCGCACGGCCTCACGTCGAACGAGGATGGGTCGGAGCGGCCCTTCGCGTCTGGGCGCGGTGTGACCTCGTCGGCGCGAATCCTGAACGAGTCCGGGTACGCGACGGCCGCGTTCGTGTCGAGCCTCGCGCTCCACACGCGAGCTGGGCGCGAGCCTGCGCGACGCCGTGAATGCGCTGTTCGAGGGCGAGCGCCCGAGCACGGTCGGCGAAGCGGTCCCGGACAACGAGCGCGACCTCCTGCTGCAGACAGAACCTGCGCGCCCTGGGCTACACCGGCGACGAGTGATTCGCTCGCTCGGCCCCCGAAGAGGCATCGGCGTGAGTCAGGACACGCTCGCCGAGCGTGAACGCGGAGCGCTGCCTGATCGCGCTACGCGCCCCTACGAAACCGGCCCTCGCCGAGGTGGCAAAGGGCCGGTTGGAAGGTGGTTACCCCGCAAGGACTCGAACCTTGAATGTCTGGACCAAAACCAGATGTGTTGCCGATTACACCACGGGGTAGCGCATCGAGCGGGGGAACATACCAGCGCCCCTGGCGAGGGTCAACGGGTCTGGCGTAGGCGCTGCAATCCGAGGAACAGCGCGTGGCGTGCGGCGAGGCGGCGGATCCACGTGCGCTCGCCCGGGGGGAAGCGGCGCTCCTGCGCGAGCGTCTCGCCGTCGAGCGTCGTTCCGAACCAGACCAGGCCGACCGGCTTTTCGTCCGTGCCCCCGTCGGGACCGGCGACGCCCGTGATCGAGATGCCGAGGCGCGCCCCGGTCGTGCGCGCGATGCCCTCGGCCATGGCGGCGGCGACCTCGGACGAAACGGCGCCGTGCGCGTCGAGGAGCCCCGTCGGGACGCCGAGCTCCGTGTGCTTCGCGGCGTCCGAGTAGGTGACCTTGGCCTGGGCGAAGACCGCGCTGATGCCGGGGACTTCGGTGAGCAGCGCCGTGGCGAGTCCGCCGGTGCACGACTCGGCGAGTGCGACCGTCGTGCCCGTGCGCAGGAGCTCGCGTCCGAGCACGTGCTCTACGCGCCCGTCGTCCTCGCTGAAGATGTGCTCGGCGAAGCGCTGGCGGAACTCGAGCACGCGCGCCTCGAACTCCACCGTGCGGCGTGCGGGATCGCGGATCACGACCGAGAGCACGCCGCCCTTCACCGAGCAGCCCATCGGGAGCTCGGCGGCGCGGTCCATCCAGTCGCCGGCGCGCTCAGCGAACACGCTCTCGCCGAGTCCGAACAGGTGGAAGCGCTGCGCCACGAGCGGCTCGGTCGCGAGTCCCGCGGTGGCGAGCCACGGCAGCACCTCTTCGTTGAGCACGACGCGCATCTCGCGCGGCGGACCGGGGAGCGAGATCACCACCTGGCGTCGCTCGCCGCGCACGCGCTCGACGCGGAAACCGGGCGCCGTTCCCACGCGGTTGTGCACGAGCGTCGCGCCCTCCGGCAACAGCGCCTGGCGCAGGTTCATCGGAGACATCGGAACCGCGCGTTCGTCGAACCACGCCTTCAATCCCGAGACGGCCTCCGCGCTCTCGACGACGCCGACGTCGAACGCGCGCGCGATGCCGAAGCGCGTCACGTCATCGAGCGTCGGCCCGAGGCCGCCGGTCACGACGACGAGGTCCGCGTCCTCGAGCGCGGTCCGCACCGCGCGCTCGATGCGGGGCTCGTCGTCGGACACGACCTCGGCGCCGAGGACCTTGATCCCGGCCTCGCCGAAGCGGCTCGCGATCTCGGGCGAGTTCAGGTCCGGATGGAGCCCGGCCAGGAGCTCGTCACCGATCGCGATCAGGCGCGCGTGAACCAGGGGCCCGCCGCTCATGCCGAACGCGTCGACTTCGGTGACGTGCGGCGGCCGGCCGCGAAGCGCGCGCTCCAGATGCCGATCTCGTAGAGGACGACCAGCGGGATCGCCATCATGAGCTGCGTGAACGGATCCGGCGGCGTCAGGATCGCCGACAGGATCAGCGCGCCGATGCAGAAGTGTCCGCGGTAGGACGCCATCGCGGACGGCTGAACGAGTCCCATGCTCCCCACGAACGTCATGACGAGCGGCAGCTGGAAGATCAGGCCGAACGCGAGGCAGAGTCCCGACAGGAACGTCAGGTAGTACTGCACCGTGATCTCCGGGATCATCAGCTCGATCGACACGCTCTTGTTCAGGAAGAAGATCCCGTACGGGACGATCACGAAGTACCCGAACAGGATGCCGACGGCGAAGGCGAGGAGCGACAGCGGGAAGTAACGCGAGACGGCGCGCTTCTCCTTCGCGTAGAGACCGGCGGCGATGAACTGCCACATCTGCCAGAGCAGCACGGGCGCGCCGAAGACGAGCGACGCGTAGAAGCAGACCTTCAGGATGAAGAGGAACGACTCGCCGGGCTTGATCGACTTGAGCCGCCCGTCGAAGCCGACGACCCGCACCCTGCCCGACTCGTCGGTCCGCAACAGGTCGCCGCGCCCGCGCTCGGGATCCGCCGCGAGGATCCCCTCGGCCTCCTCGATGTAGCTCTCCTCGAGCCACCCCATCGAGCGCTCGTACGGCCGGGTCATGACCTCGGTCACGCGCTCCTGGAAGGCCCACGCGACGAGGAACGCGACGATGATCGCGGCCGTGCCCTTGATCAGGCGGCTACGAAGCTCCTCGAGGTGTTCCCCGAGGGTCATCCGCGTCTCCGCGAAGGCGTCGCTCTCCGTCTCCGTCATCGCGGGTATTCTATGGTGGTCGGGCGGCTCGTTCGCGTTCGAGTGGCGTGCCGATTCGCCGCGTTCGCCCGCTTCGTTCGCTGGGTCCGCTGGGCTCGTTCCGTTCCTCGGGAGTTCACCGATTCGCGCGCCGGGCGTCGAGCGGCTGCGGCAGAGGCTCGCTTCGCTCGCCTACCGCGGGGAGGGGGGCGGCGCCAACGGAACAGGGGAGGCGTTTCCGTTCTCTACCCTCGGCAGAACGGCCAATGGGACGTTCGGGGGGATTGCCGGTGTACTCGTCGGGGGTGGCGTGGTGGGGTTGCGGGTTGCCGTTGCCCACGTGTGCTGCGAGGAACCGGTGCGTTCGTCGGGCGGGTGCGGCGCCGGGGTGCGGGCGAAACGACGAAGGGCGACGCCGAGTCATCGGCATCGCCCTTCGAGTTCCGTGCGGCGCGTGCGCCGACGCGATCAGGTTCCGAGGCGGAAGAACGAACGGATGTTCTGCAGCGAAATGATCTGCAGCTGACGCTGCTGGGCTTCCTTGTACGCCGCGAGATCGGCCGGCTTGATCGGCTCCTCGAGCGGTTCGTTGGTCTCCGGGTCGTTGTAGACCGTGCTGCCAACGATGAGGAAGTGCGTGGTCTCGTCCATCTGGTCCTGAACGTTGATGCCGACGTTCTCGAGCAGCGCGAGCAGCTCCGGCCGGCTGTACGTGCCGGAGAAGTTGCCGGCGAGCACCGCGTTCCGACCACCGACCGGATCGTAGAGCGGGTTGATGATGACGTCGCCCGGCGTGACCGGGTCGTACGGATCCTCGAGCTTGCTGAGCGCGATCTCCGAGCGGTTCGCGTCGACCTTGACCACCTCGCCCCAGGCCTTGAGGTGCGTGCGGCCGGTGAGCCCGCCTTCGATGCGGAAGCGCATGCCGCGCGTCACGCGCTGGTTCGCGCCGACGTTGATGTAGGCGATGGGCAGACGCTCGGAGACCGAGAGGATCTCGCCGTCGGGGTAGTTCGCGAACTCCTCCGTGCGGAACTCGAGGTCCTTCGAGAGGTTGCCGATGCGGGCGCGCGAGAGCTGCTCGGCCTTGCGCCACTCGGCTTCCTTCTGAGCGCTCGCGCTGCGCACGGACCGGAGCTCGGCGTCGCGCGAAGCGAGCTGCTCCTGCACGCCAGACAGACGATCTTCGATCTCGCTCTGGCGCTGGGCCGCGTTCTGCTGCTCGTCCTGGAGCTGCGTGCGCAGCTGCTGAATCGTGGCGTCCTTCGTCGACGCGACCTGCGCCGACGCCGCGCGTGCCGAGTCGATGTCCGCCTGCAGCGTCTTCACGCGCGTCTGCAGTTGGGCGATCGTCTGGCTCTGGGCCTGGTACGCGGCGATCACCTTCGGCACGGCGCTCTCGAAGTCCTTGTCGGACGACGTGAGGTCGGCGAACGTGCCACGCAGGCTATCGAGGCCGGCGGCCGCGGCCGCGGGATCCGATGCCGGGTCGGCGCTCGTGCGGTCGTAGTAGCCGAGGGTCGTCGAGATGTTGCGGCGCACCTCGTCCGTGGCGGCGAGCGCGGCTTCGGCGTTGGCGGCGGCAGTGCGCGCATCGGCAGCCTCCTTGTCCGACGACGTCTTCTCGCCCTGGGCGATGAAGCCGAACGCGATGGCGGCGAGGGTGACGACCCCCACCGAGATCATCCAGACGGCGCTGATGCGGGCGGCCCCGCGGTTGGAACGCAGCATGAGGTGTTTCCTTGGGTCTTGTAGGGGAGGCCGACGGGTCATCACGCTCGTCCGGAGATCCCTTCGTTTCGGGCCGGTCGCGGATGGGGAGAGTCGGCTTGCCATCGGGGGCTGGATCACGCCCGCTTCCTTGCGGGAGCGCGCCAGCACGCAGGGGGGTCGAGACATCGCCCGGGCGGGACGTGATACCCGACGGACGGGCGTTTCCGCAAGGTTCGCACGTGATTTCAGGGGGTTGACCGGGGGCGCCGGGGCTCTAGCCTGGATGCCTCCGAGACGTCCGCGGGAGTCGTGAATCGCGCGCCCTCCGAACCGGCCGACCCGGGGGATCGAACGCGCCGAACGGCGTCACTCCGACCTACCCGGCGACGGGCCGCCGGTTTCGCCCGCGGCGAAGTCTCGCGCCGGTGCTCCGCGGTCCCGTCCCGTGCCCTCCGGCAGTGCTCGCCCCGTGGGTGCCCACGGGCTCCGCCCCGTCGCCTCCCCCATCCTCGCCCTTCGCCCATGCCCCGCACCGACAGCCCCCGTGACGCCCCCGCCGCGCGCGTCCCCCGGACGCTCGTCATCGGCATTGCCGGGGGCATCGCGTCCGGCAAGAGCGCGGTCGCGCGCGGACTCGCGGGCGAGGACGCCGTCGTGCGGGCGGACGAGATCGCCCACGAGGTGCTCAACGATCCGGAGGTCGTCGAGCTCGTCCGCGCGCGCTTCGGCGAGGCGGTCCTCGGACCGGACGGGCGCCCCGACCGCGCCGCGCTCGCGGCCCGCGTCTTCGCCGACGACGGCGACGCCGCGTCGGGCGCGCGCGCCGAGCTCGAAGGCTGGATCCACCCGCGCGTTCGTGCCAGGATCTTGGCCCGGTTGGACGAGCTTCGGGCGGCGGAAGCGCCGGTTTGCGTCCTGGACGTTCCTCTCCTCTTCGAGAACGACGCCCAGCACGGACTCGTCCGAGAGTGCGACGTGCTGGTCTTCGTCGATACGGACGCGGGAGAGCGCGAGCGGCGCGCAAGCCGGACACGCGGGTGGGCGCCGGGCGAAGTCGCCCGCCGCGAGTCGGCTCAGCTCCCCCTCGCGGAGAAGCGCCGGCGCGCACACCACGTCCTTCAGAACAACGGGAGCCTCCAGCAACTCGAGGCGGCGATCGACTCGCTGCGCCGAACGCTCGGGCTTCCCTCCGAACCGACCGACTAGCCCCGACACCTACCCTGTCCTCCAAGATCGCAACCCACACCATGGCGAAGAAGCGCACCTGGCAACGGAAGAAGAAGTTCAAGCCCGGCGGCGGTGGCGGCGGCGGCGGAGGCGGTGGTGGAATCGCGATGCTCGAGCACGAGGTGCGCGTCGACTTCGACGCGCTGCCCGCGGACCTCGACGACGAACAGCTGACCGAGCTCGTCGAGAGCCTTCCGAAGTCGACGCGCAAGACGAAGCCCAAGGCGACCAGCTACGACGAGCTGGTCAAACTCGCGCTCGCGGACCTGCACGAGATCGCCGCGAAGGAGAAGGTCGACGGAGCCAGCGAGCTGCGCAGGCGACGCGACGTCATCTGGGCGATCGCGAGCGCGCGTCTCTGCAAGCACGTGCCGGTGACGGTCAGCGGCCTGCTCGAGGTTTGCGCGGACGGGCACAGCTTCCTGCGCTACGAGCGCAACTCCTACCTCGCGAACGAGTCCGATCCGTTCGTGCCGCCGTCGCTCGTGTCGCGCTTCGCGATGCGCACGGGAATGACGGTCGAAGGCGAACTGCGCCCGCCGCGCGAGGGCGAGAAGTACTTCGCGCTCAAGGAAGTGAAGTCGATCGACGAAGGCAAGCCCGAGCTGATCATCGAACGCACTCCGTTCAAGGAGCTCGTCCCGCTGTATCCCGAGGAGCGCATGATGCTCGAGGGCGCGGGCGACAACCCGCTCGAGATGCGCATCGCCGACCTGATCACGCCGATCGGTCGCGGACAACGCGGACTGATCGTTGCTCCGCCGCGCTCGGGTAAGACGGTGCTCCTGCACCAGATCGCGCGCTCGATCGTCGAGCGCAGCCCCGACGTGCACCTGATGATCGTGCTGATCGACGAGCGGCCCGAGGAGGTCACCGACTTCCAGCGCTCGCTCCCCGAGGGCTCGGCCGAGGTCATCGCGTCGACCTTCGACGAGTCCACCGCGCGCCACATGAAGGTCGCCCACATGGTGGTCGAGAAGGCGCGCAGCATGGTCGAAGCCGGCCGCGACGTCGCGATTCTGCTCGACTCGATCACGCGCCTCGCGCGCTCATCGAACAACGAGGCGCCGTCCAACGGCAAGCTCCTGTCGGGTGGTATCGACGCGACCGCGTTGCAGTTCCCGAAGCGCTTCTTCGGATCGGCGCGCAACATCGAGAACGGCGGCTCGCTGACGATCCTCGGCACCGCGCTGGTCGAGACGGGCTCGAAGATGGACGAGGTGATCTTCGAGGAGTTCAAGGGCACGGGCAACATGGAGCTCGTGCTCGACCGCCGCCTCGCGGACCGCCGCATCTATCCGGCCATCGACATCGCGCGCTCCGGCACGCGCAAGGAAGAGCTCCTGTTCACCGAGGAGGAGATCCACCGCGTGTGGATGCTGCTGAAGGTGCTCAACGAACTCGACCCCGTCGAGGCCATGGAGATGCTGATCCAGAAGATGCGTCGCACGGGAACCAACGGCGAGTTCCTGATGACGATCGGGAGCTGAGTCCGCGGCGTTCGGCGTCTCCCGCGCGCCGAACGCCTTCCAAGCCCCCACCGCGACCGAAACGACGGCGCCGAAGGCGTACCCCGGGCACTTGTTTCCGGTGCCGTATCGCTTTCACAAAGTCCGCGGATTGGGTGGAGCGCCGCGACCCCGGCCGCCGAGAGGGCCTCGTCAACGAACGAGTTGCTGCTCTTCGGGGGAAGATATGCGGGGAACCAATCACAAGTGCGGGGCACCATTGTGTCCGAAGCGCGCGCCTGGGAGGCGCAGCGGCTTCACGATGATCGAGCTGGCGATCGCCATGTCGATCCTCCTGATCGGCGTCGTCGCCGTCTCGTCGGCGTCCGCGCGGCTCCACGGCCTGCGCAAGTCGAGCCGCGAGATCACGATCGGCCAGAACGCGTTGCGCGCGATGGCGGAGCGCATCCATGCTCGGGCGTACACCGTCGCCGAGGACGACCCCGGTGAGTGGGCCGAGAAGCTCACCGCCATCTATTCCGCGGGTGGCGAGTTCGGCGATACGTTCGACGTCCGCGGCCTGAACGTGGACCGCGGTGAGGTGTCGATCGGGTCGCTCCAGATCCTGACCGACGAGACGTTGACCGACGAAGCCCTCGGCTTCCAGATCGGCATGCCGCGCGATCTCAACGGCGACGGGGATGCGCTCGATACCGACGTCTCCGCCACAGCGCGCATTCTTCCCGTCCTCTTGACGCTCCAGTGGACGGGTCAGAACCGCACGAGCGAGATCACCCAGGGCTTCTTCGTGACGTCGTACTGATGAAGATCCAAACCAGACTCCGCGGATCGACCCGCCATGCTCGACGCGCGGGCTACTCGCTCATCGAGCTCCTCATCACCTCGGCGCTCTTCGCGATCGTGATGCTCTCGGCGATCGGCATGATTCGGTCGGGGAAGAAGTTCTCGTACTCGGCGCTCCAGGCCACCGCGGTCGAAGACCTGGCGCAGCAGATGCTGTTTCGGTTCACGCACGAGTTCGCCAACGCGTCGGTGCGTCAGCTGCCGCGCGCGGCGCTCGACGCCGACGTTGCTTCCGGCGCCACGGCCATGCTGAGCGTCACGTCCACGCTGCCGTTCCCGCCCCAGGGCACGCTCGTGATCGAGCCGCGCACCGCGAGCGAGGAACGCGTCAGCTACGCGTCCTTCGCGAACGAGAAGCAGTTCATCGACATCACGCGCGGACAGCAGTGCACGCAGCCGTCCGACCACGACGATGGCGCGCCGGTCGAATGGAGCGGACTCGCGATTCCCAGCGCGGAGCAGAACAACCCGCCGGCAAGCGAATTCGACGGCATCGCGCTCGAGGACGGCACGCCCGTCTTCTTCCAGGGCGACGGCACGGGCTTCTCGTATCGCGTCCCCGTCGATCCCGCGGGCGGAAACAACGTCATGCAGGGAGACGACCTGCACTGGGGTTCGATCGTCCCGCTGTCCGGCCCGACGGAGAGCGGCTGGAGCGCGATCTACTTCCAACCGAAGACCGAGTTCGACGAAGCGACCGAGAGGCACGACCTCAACGGCGACGGCGACCAGCTCGACGTCTTCGACATCGGACAGCTGCGTCGTGTGCGTTGGGATACGACGGACGCGACGCGCGAGGAAGACAGTGGCATGGGGCCGAGCATCATCGTCCAAGAGCAGTGCAACTGGGGTGGCGACCTCGATGCCGACGGCTTCGACGACCCGCTCTTCCTGTGGGATCCCGCGACGCGGCTCCTGCATGTACGCCTCACGCTGATCGGCGCGTCCAACGAGCGCCCGATCGTTCGCGTCGTCGAAACGGTCATGTTCCTGCGCAACGAGCCAGAGCTCTGAGATCGAGGGAACTGGAAGGAGAGAGAGGATTCGCACCATGAAGCTATCGCAACACGCAAACCACTCGATCGGATCGATCCAACGGAGGCGCGGCATCGCGCTCGTACCCGTCATGCTCCTCGTCGCGGGCCTCGCCGTCTTCACGATGGCGCTGCTGACGGCGACGCTCACGGGCAACCGCACCGTCGTCAGCCAGGCCGACGACTACCGTCTGACGAGCGCCGTCGAGTCGGCTTCGATGCTGGCCGTCGAGAAGCTGTGGTCGGGATACCTCGAGTACCTCGAGACGAACGGCAAGCCGCAGACGATCGAGAACTACCGCGTCTATATGACGCTCAACGGATTTGCCGACGAATCCGCGACCTTCGACGCGGACGGAGACGGAATCGTCGAGCTGATCCCCGGGCCGGAGGATGGCGTCGACTTCCTCGCCGGAACCGAGCTGCCTGACCGCAACGGACGCGCGCAGATCAACAACGTGAACATCGACGCGGTGCGCATCGTGCGCGTCGACGCGACGGCGAACGCGACGCAGCTGTTCCTGACCATCTCCGCGAGCTCGACCAAGGGCGAGAACCTGGTCAACCAGATCCGGAACCGTGCCGTGCAGCAGGTCTACACGGTCGAGCCGTCCGACTTCGACGGCTTCGAGTACGCGATGCTGGCGAACAACATCAACTGCATCTTCTGCCACACGAACGTCGACTCCGTGGAGCGCTGGTTCAACACGGACCCGAGCCTCGAGGGCAGCTTCGATCGCGTCCGTGTCGGATCGCTCGAGAGCCTCGTCGTTCGCCACAACATGAACGGCAAGACGTGGGTCGTCGACGACTACGACTCGGACTCGTTCGTCGCCGGCGCGATCTACTCGCGCGGTCTCGCGATCCTGCACGACGGTTCGGCGGTGCCGGACTGGGGCGACATGAGCCTGCGCGGCTACGAGTTCGATCCGAGTGAGAAGACGATCAACGAGAACACGTTCGGCCTCACCGACGTGCCGCTCGCGCCCGCCGGGACGCCGGCCGTCCCCGGCGAGAACCTCTACCTGAACTACGCGTCGCAGTACGAGGAGCAGATCGACGGCGGCATGCCCGACTACTTCCCGGCGCCCATTCCGGACGACGGGGGCATCGATCCCGCCACCGGCCTGCCCGACCCGAACGGGATCGGAAACCGGATGATCGACGACGCCGAGTTCGCCAAGGTCGCCGAGGACGCGACGGGCGCGATCACCGCGGGCGTCGTGAACGTGACGAGCCCGGGCACGCAGATCACGACCCAGGCCGAGTACGCACAGGCCGTCTTCGCCGGCAACACGCCGAGCATCAATCAATCGGTGACCGGCAACGTCATCCTGACCGGCACCCAGGACAACCCGATCAAGATCGACGGCACCGTGGTCATCGACGGTGACCTGATCATCGAGGGCTGGGTCCAGGGCGAGGGCGCACTCGTCGTGCGCGGCAACGTGTTCATTCCGACCGACCTCGTCTACCTGGACGACTTCGACTCGAACGGGCGGACGTTCGGCGAGCACAACGGGGGGACGAACGCTCTCGGTCTCTCGGCCGGCGGCAACATCATGATCGGCGACTTCCAGCGCCCGTCGACGATCAAACTCAACTCGTATTCGAAGCCGGGCAAGTACGAGATCATGACCGGCAACCCGGACACGGGGGACCCCGACGTCGACAAGTGGTCGTTCGCGATGAGCGAGATGGCGCTCTTCAACCGCGCCGAATGGGCGCGGACGCAGGAGTTCCTGCCCGGGCTGGGCGACGACCACGCCGACCCGTCGACCTGGTCGGCGGCGAACCCGGACTACGATCCGGCGTACACGCCGCGCTACTACGGCTACGGCGACGACACGATCATCCCGATCCAGAACAAGTCGACGAGCACGGCGCCCGACCCGCTCGACCCGACCGCACCGTACCTGTACTTCGACCCCGCGTCGGACTCCTGGATCGGTGACGAGACCGTCGCCGGATGGGACCCCGCCAAGCTGAGCTTCGCGGACCCGAACGACCCGAACGACCCGTTCCTGACGGACGGCGCGGGGAACCCGATCGCCGTGACCTCGAGCGTGGGCGCGACGGACGATTGGATCGACCCCGACCTCTATCAGCTCGCCGTCGAGTGGTTCGCGGACAACCGCGGGCCGCTGGACGAGATGCCGATGATGATCGACGCGCTGCTCTACACGAACAACGCCATCTTCTCGCTCGTCCACCGCGACACGAACATGAAGGGCCAGATGATGGTGAACGGCTCGCTCGTCGCCGCCGACCTCGGCATGCTCGTTCCGGGCTCGACCAGCGGCGGAGCGAACGAGAGCCCGCTCTCCGGCTACGCGATCGGCCTACAGCTGAACTACGACCCGCGCGTCAAGAAGCTCCTGAACGTCTCCAACCCGCTGAAGGTGGAGCTGAAGCGGACCCTCTGGAACCCGACCGCGAACCTGATTCAGCCCTAGCAGCCCGTGGTGAAACTCACGCCACCCTCGAACGGCGCTGGATCCGCGCTGCCTGCGTTCCGCTTCCTCCGAGGTTCCACCAATACGCGTCGTCAGCGCGCCTTGCCAGCACGGATCCATCACC
>JAJDEV010000059.1 GCA_029259605.1 Planctomycetota bacterium
GTTCACCCCCCGGCACGCGAGCGAAGCGAGCCTGTGCCGCAGCAGCGCGAAGCGCTGCGCGTGAGTCGGTAGGGAACGTCAACAACTCCCCGTCCCCGAGAGCTCCACCGGACGAGAGGAACACGTTCGGAACCTCCGAGAACGATTCGATTCGCGCCCCCCCCGGACCGTCACGATCAGAGGAACCTCATCAACTCCCCGTCCCCGGAACTTCCACCGGACCGAACGCCCCCGACTCCCCCACGCTCGCGAGCGAAGCTCGCCGTGCCCGCTAGACGAGTTCGCCGAAGCCGTTCGCGAAGAGGTCCGCGATCACGTCGATCAACCTCTCGGCGTCTCGCCCCTTGGCGAGGATCTCGATCTCCGTGCCCGCGGCGGCGCCGAGGGTCATGAGCTCGAGGATGCTCTTGCCGTTGACCTCGCGCCGGCCCGCGCGGAGGCGCAGGTCGCTGGCGTATTCCTGGGCTGCCGACACGATCGAGTGGCACGGGCGCGCGTGCAGTCCTTGATCGTTGACGACCTTGACGGTCCGACGAAGTTCCACGATGCCGACCCAGCGCGAATCAGCGCTCGGACATCTCCCTGAGGAGTTCGACCAGCTCGGTGCGGTTGGACACGGCCAACGCGAACCGACGGAAGTCCGCGTCGCGCGCGATCGCGGCGATCCAGCGCATCGACTCGAGGTGTCGATCGGGGTCGTAGTTGTCGCTGGCGCGTTCCGGACGAGCGACCGCGAAGAAGATCTTGGCGGGCGATCCGTCGATCGAACGCCACTCGATTCCCTCGGGCGCGAGAGCGAGGCAGAACACCGGCTCCTCGAGGCCCTCCAGCTTGACGTGCGGAATCGCGACGCAATTGCCGACACCGGTCGAGGCCAGCGCTTCGCGCTCGACGAACGCGCTCGCGGCCTTCTCGCGCAGCGCCTTCGGCAGCAGCTTGGCCTTCACAAGGACGGTCGTGATCTCCTCGAACACCTCGTCAGTCGTGCTTCCCTTGAGTTTCAGGATGCACGCGGAGGGTTTGAAGGGTTTCCAGAAGTCCTTGGCCTGGGTCTGCATGGATGCGCGTTCGATGGTTTGGGGAGGTGGAGGCTGCATGCCCTCCACCAGAGCATAGCAGATCCGCGCGCCGATGGCATCCGTCGCGCGGCGTACGAGAGCGCGAGTTTGCAGATCCACGCTCGACCACCCGCCAACGCCCCGGAATCGTCTGCGCGCCTGGCGCGGGGTCTACATCGAGAGCGTGGCGGCCGGAGGGCATTCCCCTCCGGGCCGCTCACGTCTCTGCGGTTCCGTGGGTCGCGCTCAGCTGCGCGGCTTGCGGCGCAGCTGCCTCTTCTTGCTCTTGTGGCGGTTGAGCACGCGCCCCATGCGCGCGACCGCTTGCTCGAGCGCTTCGGTGATCGAGTCGGCGCGCGCGTCGACGACCAGGACGACGCCCTTGCGCACGCTCGCGATCAGCTCGGCGCGATGTTCCGTGTGTTGCCGCTCGAGCACCGCGCGTACGGACACGGTGCCTTCGTAGAAGCGGACGAGGTTCTGCAGCTTGGTCGCAACGTGGTCACGAATCTTGGGCGGGTACTCATGGTGAAGAATGGCCACTTCGGTCTTCATGCGAGAGCCTCCAGTGGCGGAACGAATCCGCCGGCCTGTTTGATGTCGAACGGCGACGACGCAGCCGCCGTTTCCCGAGCTCGGGCGGTGAACCGCTCACCTCCCCCCACGCAGGTATCGACCCGCGTAGGACTCGTCCTTCTCCCGTTTCGCGAAGCCTTCGCGCTCGAGATCGCGTGCCCTTCGGCGAACACGACGATCGTTGCGCACTTGGAGCGCGTCGCGCCCAGCGGATGGAGGTGGTCGGACGCGCACCGCGACGGATGCGGAGCATCCATCCCGTCGAAACCGTCCGAATAGGCAAACGCCGAACCTCTCATCAGGGAGATCCCAGCCTCGCTCGCGGACGCGATTCGGTCAAGGGAACTCGCCCGAGTCCGGCGGATAAAGCACGCGCACCAAGTAGAGCCCCGCCGCGGGGGCGGTCGGTCCCGCCTGCGCGCGATCCCGGGAGGCCAGGATCGTGCCGACCGCGTCCGGCGCGACCTTGCCCTGGCCCACTTCGAGCAGCGTTCCGGCGATCGTCCGCACCATGTTGTAAAGGAACCCACTCCCCTGGACCGCGATCGCGATCGCGTGGCGGCGGCGAAAGAGATGCAGGGACGAGACGCGGCGGACGTTCGAGGCGCGCGGCGAGCCCGCGCTCGCGAAGGCCGAGAAGTCGTGCTCGCCCACGAGATGCGCCGCCCCTCGACGCATCGCCGTCAGATCGAGAGCCGCACACGTCCAATGCACGAACTCGCGGCCGAATGGCGGCCGGAAGCGCGAACTCCAAACCACGTAGACGTAGCGCTTGCCGCGGGCGCTCTTGCGCGCGTGGAAGTCATCCGGGCAGGTCTCGAGGGCGTGCAACACGACGCCGTCGACCAGGTGCGCGTTGAGCGCGTGGAGCAGCCGCTCATCCCCGAGGGCCGTGTCGACGTGGAAGCTCGCCGTCTGATCGAGCGCGTGAACGCCGGTGTCCGTGCGCCCCGAGCCGTGCACGGTGACACGGTCGCCGAGCAGCGACTCGAGCGCGTCCTCGAGCGCCTCCTGCACGCTGACGAACCCCGCCTGGCGCTGCCAGCCGAAGAACTTGGAGCCGTCGTAGGCGAGCCTCACACGCACGTTCCGCATGCGCGACAGGTTAGCCCGGATGCAACGCGCCGCTCGCCCGAGATCGCCGGTTCTGTCGCGCCGCGAAGCGCGCGGCTATCCCGCGTAGCGCCGGCGGCGGTACGAGCTCGCGATGCCGAGCTCGCCCCGGTACTTGGCGACCGTGCGGCGCGCGACGTCGTAGCCGCGCTCGCGCAACGCCAGCGCGAGGTCGTCGTCCGAGAGCGGCCGGGCCGGATCCTCCGCCGCGACGATCACGCGCAGCGCTTCCTGCACGCTGCCGCGCGCCGTCGTCTCGCTCCCGCCGGCCGGCGCCTGGAACAGCGTGCGCAACGCGATCAACCCGTGCGGGGTCTCGGCGTACTTGCCGGCGACCGCGCGGCTGACCGTCGAGAGGTGGACGCCGAGCTCGTCGGCAGCGGCCGTCATCGTCGCCGGAACGATGCGTCCCGGACCGTGCTCGAGGAACGCGCGCTGGCGCGAGAAGATCCACTGCGCGACGGCGAGCAGCGTGCGCTTGCGTTGTTCGAGCGCCTCGAGCAACCAGCGCGCCTTGTCCACCTTCTCGCGCAGGTACGAGCGCGTCGTCGCCGACTGCTCGGGATCGGTCGCGAGCCGGCGCACCTCCGGGTCGAGCGCCACGGACGCCAGTCCCGAGTCGACGGCGCGCACCTCGAAGCGCGCTTCGTCCTCGCCGTCGTCGCCGCTCGGCCCGTCGTCCGAATGCACGCGCTCGACGACGATGTCCGGCTGGATCGTCGGCGACGCCGAGTCGGTGAGCCCCGCACCGGGTGCCGGATCGAGCTCACGCAGGCGCGTGAGCAGCTCCCCCAGGCGATCGAGCTCGATCCCGAGTCCGCGCGCGACCGCGGGCAGCTTGTTCCGAGCGACGGCGTCGAGGAACTCCTCGAGCAGACGGCAGAGGAGCGGATAGTCCGGGTCACCGGGGTCGAGCTGCAACAGGAGCGACTCGACCACGTCCCGTCCGCCGATGCCGCGCGGCTCGAGTCCCTGAACGATTCCGATCGCACGACCGAGCGCGCCGGCCCCGTCGCGCAGCCCCTGCTCCGCCGCCATCTCGATCAGCACGTCGTCGGGCACCGAGAGGTACCCGCGCGCGTCGATCGAGCCGATGACCAGCCGCACCCATTCCAGGACGTCGCGATCGAGATCGACCAGCGCGAGCTGCGCCTCGAGATGTTCGGCGAGCCCCGGCCCGGTGTCCGGTTGACTCTCGAGCCACGCATCGTGGCGCGCCGTGCGCGCAGCTCCGTCGCCGGGCGGCGCGCCGCCGTCGTCGGGTCGCGGCTCGTCCACGCACAGCGCCTCGTTCTCGAGCGTCGCGTCCACGAGGAACGCGTCGAGCTCCCCCACCGCCAACTGCAGAACCTCGAGCGATTGCAGCATCCGCGGCAGGAGTTGCATCTCCTGCTTCAGTCCCTGCGACATTCCGAGGCGTGCCATTGTGGAGCGGACGCCCGGTCGAGAGGGCGCACGCGAAGCCCTATCGGTCGCTTTCGGAGAGCGGTTGAGGGTCCGCTCGCCCGCGGCGCGAAGAAATTGCGTTCCGCGTGGCCGGCTAGCCCGGATCATTCATGAGCCTTCACCGAGATCGACGCAGCTGCGCGCCATATCAGCACTTCCCTTCCTCACCGGGTTCGACGACCCGTCAAGGTCGCCTCCACGCGCTTCGGTCGCGAAGCGCTGATCTGACGCACATCCGCGTCGATCTCGGCAAAGCCTCATGAATAACCCGGGCTAGCAGGCCGTGGTGAAACTCACGGCGTCGTCGAAGGGGGATGAATTCGTGCTGACAAGGCGCGCCGACGACGCGTATTCGCTGGAACCTCGGCGGAGGCGCAACGCCGGCAGCGCGAATTCAGCGCCCTTCGAGGATGGCGTGAGTTTCACCACGGCCTGCTAGACGCGGCGGAGCGCGACGCGCCCCTCGAGCGCGTCCTCGATCACACCGCGGTGCAGATACTCGAGCGCGCTGCCGGCCGGCACGCCGCGCGCGAGGCGCGAGACGGTGATGTGCGCGTCCGCCTTGTCGAGCGCCTCGAGTACGAGCAGCGCGGTCGCCTCGCCCTCGGCGTCGGGATCGGTGGCGAGGATCACCTCGACGATCTCGGGCGTGCTCTTCACACGCCGCACGAGCTCACCGACCGCGAGGTGTCGCTCCTCCGTTCCATCGGACGGGTTCAGCGCACCCATCAGCACGTGGTACGCGCCGTTCCACGCGCCGGCGCGCTCAACGGCCTCCACGTCGCGCGGCTCCTCGACGACCATCACGGTCGACGCGTCACGCTTCGGATCGGAGCACAGCGCGCACGGACTCTGCTCGGCGACGTTGCAGCAGCGCGTGCAGCGCCGTGATTCCGCCAGCGCGTCGCGGATCGCGTCGGCGAGTTCACCGGCACCCTGGTCGCGCAGGACGTGGAAGGCGAGCCGCTCGGCGGTGCGGCGCCCCACGCCGGGGAAGCGCTCGAACGCGTGGATCAGCCGCTCGAGGGGCTTCGGATAGGCCAAGTGCTCGTTCCCCTTACCTTAAATTAGAAGAGACCGGGCAGCTGCATGCCGCCGGTGACGCGCCCGATCGCCTGACGTTCGGCCTCCTCGGCGCGACGCAGTGCGTCCTGCAGCGCGCCGACGACGAGGTCCTCGAGCGACGCCGGATCGCCGGAAGCGATCGCGTTCGGATCGATGTGCACGCTCTTCACCTCGTGCCTGTCCGTGGTCATCTCGACCCGCACGGCTCCGCCGCCTGCCTGTCCTTCGACGAACGTCGTGCGCAACTCGCTCTTCACGCGGTCGACCTGTCGTTGCATCTCCTGGGCCTGCTTCAGCAGGTTCCCCATGTCGCCCAATCCGCTCATGAAACGTCCTCGATCACGCCGCCGAACAGGTCCGCGACTTTTTCGGTTAGAGCGTCCTTCGACTTCTTCTTCGGTTCGTCGTCGGAAGCTGCGCTCTGAGTTCGGCCCGCCGCGCGCGCGTCGCGCTCCGGCGCACCAGTCCCGCGCGGCTCGCCACCCGCCGCGGGTCCGCCCGCGCCCTCGATCACGAGCCCGAGCGTGGCCTGCGCACCGAGCACCGTCGAGAGCGCGCGCGAGCATGCGGCCGCGTTGCGTCGATCCTGAACGACGCGCGTCCCCTTCGCGTCCAGGGGCGCGATGCGGAGCGCATACTCGTCCGCCCCTTCCTGGGTGAGGCGGCGCGGTCCCGAGTGCTCTTCGAGGAGCATGGCGAGCGCGCCGTGCGTCTTGCCCAGCTCCGCGAGAAACGCGGTCCACTGGGTCGCGAGCGCCACGCCCGCACGCGGCGCGGGCGGCGGCGACACACGGGGCGGCGGAGCGCTCGCGGGCGGAGCCGCAGCCGCAACCGGAGCCGCAACCGGAGGAGGAGGCGCGGGCGAGATCGAGTCGGCGGACGGCGCGGCCTTCGGAACCGGACGCGCGGACGGCGCGGGGGCGGGCAACCCGTTCTCGAGCGCCTCGAGCCGTTGCACGAGCTCCGCCACCGGAAGCGTCGCGTCGTCGCGGCAGAGGTCGAGCAGCGCGACCTCGAGCACCAGGCCGGATTGATCGGAGAGCAGGCGCATGCGCTCGCGCGCGCGCAGCAGGACCTGCATCCAGAGTTCGAGCCGTTGCGGGCCGATGTTCGTCGCGCGCGCCGTCGCCGCGGCGCGCTCGGATGCGCTGGCCTGCACGAAGGGCGCCTCGGCGCCGCAGTGGTGCAGGACGAGGCACGTCCGCAGCGTGTCGAGCAGGCCCGCGGCGAGCTGCGTCTCGTCGCCGTGGGTCTCGGCGAGCAGCTGTAGAACGCGCGCTCGATCCCCCGCTTCGATCGCCTGCAGCAGGTCTTCGATCTGCCGCACGCCGCTGCCACCGAGGCGCTTCAGGTCCTCGAGCGTCGGCGTGCTGCCGGCGAGGGCGAGCAGCTTGTCGGCGAGCGAGAGCGCGTCGCGCATCCCGCCGCGCGCGCTGCGCGACAGCTCGGCGACGACCCCCGCCTCGGGCTCGACGCCCTCCAGGCGGAAGACCTCGTCGAGGCGCGCGGCGATGCGCTCCTCGGACAACGACGACAGGCGCAGCACTTGGCAACGCGACAGAATCGTGTCGAGCACCTTGTGCGGCTCGGTCGTCGCGAAGAGGAAGACCACGTGCGGCGGCGGCTCCTCGAGCGTCTTCAGCAGCGCGTTGAAGGCCGCCTTCGAGAGCATGTGCACCTCGTCGACGATGTACACCTTGTGGCGCGCGCGCATCGGCGCGTACACGACCTCGTCGCGCAGCTCACGGATCGTGTCGACGCCGGTGTGCGACGCCGCGTCGAGCTCGATGATGTCGACCTCGCTCCCGGTGTCCGCCGCGACGCAGCGCTCGCAGGTTCCGCACGGCGTCGGGGTCGGCCCCTGCTCGCAGTTCAGGCACTTGGCGAGGACGCGCGCGATCGTCGTCTTGCCCGTTCCGCGCGGGCCGGCGAAGAGGTAGGCGTGGCCGATGCGGCCCTCTTCGATCGCGCCGCGCAGGACGCGGGTGACCGACTCTTGCCCGATCACCTCGTCGAACGTGCGCGGGCGATACTTACGGGCGAGAACGAGATACGACGACATGGAGCGGCGAAAGGCGCGGGGCGTGCGGAAACGGGCCGAGCTCGGATCTTAGCCTAATTGCGCCGCGGCCGACGCAGGAAGGGCGCGCGAAGGCGCGCGCGTGGGAGCGCGCCAGAGGGCCCGGGCCGACCGCACTCGAGCCCTGATCCTTAGGGCTGCTCCGTTCCCGGTCTGACCCGGTTCGAAACGGACTCGCTGCGACGGACCGAGCCCACTGCCGCGCTCCCGTGATCTGCCGCGCGAGCGTGAGCTCCGATGTCTCCCAGCGTCGCGAAGGGTTGGCGGAGAGGGAGGGATTCGAACCCTCGGTGCCGGGAACCGACACACACGCTTTCCAAGCGTGCTCCTTCAGCCACTCGGACACCTCTCCACCCTAGTGTTCGTCGAACGAGCGCGAAGAGAGGTGGCGGAGAGGGTGGGATTCGAACCCACGGTACCCGGAGGCACACTGGTTTTCGAAACCAGCCCATTCGGCCACTCTGGCACCTCTCCGCCTTGGTCGTCGTTCGCGCGTTCCGCGTTACCTGCGCTTCTCGCGAAAGAAGGACTGCAGGAGCTCGCGTGCGCGCTCCGCTCCCACTCCCTGGTCGTAGGTCACGCGGTGGTTCAATCCGGGCGTGTCGAGCACGTTCCCGAGCGACACGGTGCCGCCGAACTTCGGGTCGGGGACGCCGAACACGACGCGCGCGATGCGCGCGTGGACGAGCGCGCCGGCGCACATGAAACACGGCTCGACGGTCGAGTAGAGCGTGCACCCCTCGAGCCTTTGGTAGCCGGTCGCGCGCGCGGCGATGCGGATCGCGAGCATCTCGGCGTGCGCCGTCGGGTCACAGGCTCCGCGCGTCCGGTTGTGCGCACGCGCAAGAACCGGAAGGTCCGGGCCGGGGCCGACGACGACCACGCCGATCGGAACCTCGTCCGCGCGCGCCGCGGACTCGGCCTCTTCGAGGGCGAGCGCCATGAAGCGCGCGTCGAGCGAGGCGGATTCGGGGTCGGAAGCCAACGCTGGGCAGATCTCGTTTTCAAGGGGCGCCGCTGGCATCGCCCCGCTCCGGAGCGAGTCGACTGATCGGCACCCGAGCAAAGCTCCGTGCATGTGTCCCGCAAAGTCCGACGGGGCCCCGGAAGGGTCCGGACGCGGGGGACGCGTGGCAACGGAGTGGACGGTGGTACACCCATCAGGATTCGAACCTGAAACCTCCTGATCCGTAGTCAGGTGCTCTATCCAGTTGAGCTATGGGTGCCCGTTGAGGGGGGAAGGTTTTAGCGGCGCGACGGGCGCCCTGTCAAGCTGCGTCCGCCCGTGGAAACGCGCTTTGCGTGCGGTACGCTACGGCGGAGTCGTCGCACCCGTTCGACGCTCGAGCTCGAACGAACGCCCCGCAGGAAAAGCCCTTGGACAAGCCGCGCCATCTCATCCGGCTCAGCGACCTCTCCGACAACGAGCTCGAGGAGGTCCTCGAGCTCTCCCAACGCCAGAAGCGGCGTTCCGGCGGAGGCCGGCTCGACGGCCGTTCCGTGGGGATGCTCTTCTTCCGGGGCTCGCTCCGGACGCGCGCCTCGCTCGAATCGGCCGTCCAGTCGCTGGGCGCGCACGCGATGAACCTGACCGCGATGAGCGATTTCTGGGAGCTCGAGGAGCGCGAGGGCAGCGTCATGGACGGCATGGCGCCCGAGCACATCAAGGACGCTGCCGCGGTCCTCTCCAAGTATGTCGACGCGCTGGCGATCCGCCCGGCGGCCCAGGGGGCCTCGTGGGACGTCGATCGGCGCGACGAGCGCATCCGCTCGTGGGCCAAGCACTCATCGGTGCCGGTGATCAACATGGAGAGCGCGGTGTGGCACCCGATGCAGGCGCTCGCGGACATCATGACCCTGCGCGAGCATCTCGGCGAGCTCCGCGGCGCGGAGCTCGCGATCACCTGGGTCCACTCCCCCGCTCCCGCGTCCGCTGCGGTCGTCCACTCGCTCCTGCACTCGGCGCTGCGCTTCGGGATGCGCGTTCGCCTCGCACACCCGAAGGGTTTCGAGATCGACGGCGGCGTCCTCGACGAGGCGCGGGAGATCGCCACGGCGTCCGGTGGCGCGCTCGAGCAGATGAACTCGCTGCAGGACGCGGCGCGCGGCGTGCGCGTCGTGTACGCGCGGTCGTGGCAATCGCTCGAGTCGTACGGCAATCCCACGCTCGCGGCGAGCGGTCGCGCGCGTGCGAAGGACTGGACGATCCATGAAGATCTGCTCGCCACGGGCACGGAAGCGAAGCTGATGCACGCCATGCCGGTGCGGCGCAACGTCGAAGTCACGGACGAGGTCCTCGACGGACCCCGCTCGATGCTCGTGCAACAGGCGGGCAACCGGCTGCCGTCGACGAAGGCGTTGCTCATGCACTTCCTGCGCAACGCGTAGGGGCGCGGCCGGGGTGCTTCGTGCTCGCCGCGTGCGAGCGCAATCGATAAGCTCTCCCTCGCGCCCGTTTCGCTCGTGATGTCGCGCTTTCTCCGCGAACGCGGCGAACACCGGGGGTCACGATTCACGTCGCTCGATTCCGTCCAGCCCCCACGGGAACCGCATGTCCGCGCCCGAGTTCGCCCACCTCCACGTCCACAGCGAATACAGCCTGCTCGACGGCGCGAACCGGATCAAAGACCTGGTCGCCGCGTGCCTGAAGGACGGCCAGCGCGCGCTCGCGCTGACGGATCACGGCAACATGCACGGGGCGATCGAGCTCTATCAAGCGTGTCGCAAGGCGGACATCACGCCGATCCTCGGTTGCGAGGTCTACATCGCGCGCGGCAGCCGCAAGGACCCGCACCACAAGGTCCGCAACCCGTACAACCACCTCACGCTGCTCGCGCGCGACGAGGAGGGGTATCGCAACCTGCTGCAGCTCGTGTCGCGCGGCTACACCGAGGGGCTGCACTTCCGCCCGCGCGTCGACAAGGAGATCCTGTCCCAGTACGCCAAGGGCATCACGTGTCTGTCGGGCTGCCTCTCGGGCGAGATCAACCAGATGTTCCTGCGCGACAAGCAGGACGACGCGGCGCGGGTCGCGACCGAACTCCGGGACCTGTTCGGCCCCGAGAACTTCTGGCTCGAGCTCCAGCGCAACGGCCTCGAGATCCAGGACCGCGCGAACGAATCGCTCGTCGACCTCTCGAAGCGCACCGGGATCCCGCTCGTCGCGACGAACGACATCCACTACCTGCGTCACGAGGACTGCCAGGCGCAGGACATCCTGCTCTGCATCAACACCGGTGCGAAGCGTGACGACGAGAAGCGCTTCCGCTTCGACACCGACCAGCTGTTCTTCCGCACGCGCGAAGAGATGGCGCACATGTTCCGCGACCTGCCGGACTCGGTCACGGCAACGATGGACGTCGCGGATCAGATCGGCGTCGAGCTGACCTTCGGGAAGTACCACCTGCCGGTCTTCACGCCCGACGACGGCAGCGATCCGGAGGAACTCTTCGAGCGCCTGTGCAACGAGGGACTCGAGCGGCGTTACGGCCCCGACCGCATCGCCGCCGCGCGCGAGCGCCTCGCGTACGAGCAGGGCGTCATCAAGGAGATGGGCTTCGTCCACTACTTCTTGATCGTTTGGGACCTGATCAAGTGGGCGCGCGACCACGGCATTCCGGTCGGTCCGGGACGCGGTTCCGCGGCGGGTTCGATCGTCGCCTACGCGCTCGACATCACGCGCGTCTGCCCGCTCGAGTACGACCTGCTCTTCGAGCGCTTCCTGAACAGCGCGCGCGTATCGATGCCCGACATCGACATCGACTTCTGCAAGAACGGGCGCGAGCGCGTCCTGCAATACACGCGCGACCGCTACGGCGCGGAGAACGTGGCGCAGATCGGCACGTTCGCGACGATGGCCTCGCGCTCGGTCATCCGCGACGTCGGGCGCGTGCTCGACATGCCGCTCGGGGACGTCGACCGGATCGCGAAGATGATCCCCGCGGGTCCGGGCGCGCCGTCGCTCGCGATGTCCCTGAAGAAGGACAAGGACCTCGTGGCGGCGGGCAAGGACCCGCAGACCGCGGAGCTGTTCGAGTTCTCGCGCAAGCTCGACGGCATGGCGCGGCATATCTCGACGCACGCCGCCGGCGTCGTGATCGCCGACCGCCCGATCATGGAGCACGTGCCGCTGTGCGTACACGGCACGGACGTCGTCACGCAGTACGCGGGCAAGTACCTCGAGGAGCTCGGGCTCCTCAAGATGGACTACCTCGGCCTGCGCACGCTGACGATCCTCGACAAGACGATCGAGAACATCGTGCGCAACGGCGGCACGCCGCCGGACCTCACGACGCTACCGCTGCGCGACAAGGCCGCGTACAAGCTCCTGAACCGCGGCGACACGCTCGGCGTGTTCCAGCTCGAATCCGAGGGGATGCGCAAGCTGATCGCGCGCCTCCGCCCCGACTGCTTCGAAGACCTCATCGCCGTCCTCGCGCTGTACCGCCCCGGTCCGCTCGAATCCGGGATGGACACGATGTTCATCCGGCGCAAGCACGGCCTCGAGGAGATCGACTATCCGCACGAATCGCTCCAAGCGATCCTCGAGGACACCTACGGCTGCATCGTCTACCAAGAACAGGTGATGCTCATCTCCAACGTGCTCGCCAACTTCTCGCTGAACGAGGCGGACAACCTGCGCAAGGCGATGGGCAAGAAGAAGCCGGAGATCATGGAGCGCTTCTCCGAGCAGTTCGTCGAAGGCGCCGAGTCGAACGGGTGCAAGCGCAACGTCGCGCAGGAGGTGTGGGACAACATCGTCAAGTTCGGTGGCTACGGCTTCAACAAGTCGCACTCGACCGCCTACGCGCTGATCACCTGGCAGACGGCGTACATGAAGGCGCACCACCGCATCGAGTTCGTCGCCGCGAACATGTCGTGCGAGATGAGCAGCACGGAGAAGATCAAGGACTTCGTCGACGAGTGCCGGCTCGCGGAGATTCCGATCCTGCCGCCACACATCGAGCGCTCGGAGTGGGAGTTCCGCCCCGAAGGTGACGCGATCCGCTTCGGTTTCGGCGCGATCAAGGGCACCGGCTCGAAGGCCATCGAGACGCTCGTCGAAGGCCGAAGCAAGGCGCGCGTGAAGACGAGTCTGCACTCGCTCTGCCGTGAGATCGCGCCGACCGAGATGACGCGCACCGCGTGGGAGGCGGTCATCAAGGCTGGCGCGTTCGATTGCAGCGGGCACAACCGCGGCGCGATCCTCGCGGGGCTCGACACGGCGATCAACGAGGGAGCGCGCGCCGCAGACGACCGCAAGTCGGGGCAAGGCGCGCTCTTCGGCGGGCCGGCGCTCGGCGCGGAGGAAGACGCGAAGGACGACGGCGCGGTCGACGATCGCAAGGCGCTGAATCCGCGCGACACCCTCAGCCTCGAGTACGAGGTGCTCGGCTTCTACCTCTCCGGTCACCCACTCGAGGAACGCGCCGGGCTCTTCGCGATCCTGTCGACGACGAACACGCGCTCGCTGCAGAACCTCGCCGGCGGCTCCGAGGTCACGCTTGGCGGGCTCATCGTGAACCTCAAGGAGAACACGACGCGCAAGGGCAAGAAGATGGCGCGCTTCCGGCTCGAGGACCTCGAGGGTGGCGTGAACGTCACGGTCTTCCCGCGCACCTACGAGGAGTGTCGCGACCAGCTCGTCAACGACTCGGTCGTGATCGTGAAGGGCAAGCTGGAGGAGCGCTCCGACGAGGATGCGAACGCGGCGATCGGCCTCCTGCTCGACGAGGTCATGGACCTCGAGCAGGCGCTCCTCTCGTTCCGCGGCGGGCTCGTCGTCACGCTGCTGCCGAGCGATCACGACCGCATCGAAGAGCTCTCGAAATTGCTCGACGAGCACCGCGGCGACAAGCGCCTCTTCCTCGAGATCGAGGGCGCGGACGGTCAGCGGCGGCGCGTGCGCGCGGGCGAGCGCCACGGCGTGCGCATCAGCGCCGAGCTCGCCGCGGCGATCGAGAAGCTGCTCGGCAAGGGCCGCGCGAAGCTCGCCCGCATCTGACGGCGGTTCCGCGCGGCAACGTCACTCCAGCGGGCGCAGGTCCTGCAGCGTCGTCGGGATCAGCTCGGAGACGGTCGGGTGGATGTGGACCGCGCGCGCCGCGACGGTGTACTTCGCCTTCGCGTACATGAGGTCGAGCAGCGAATGCACGACCTCGTCGCCGCCGATCCCGAGGATCGCCGCGCCCAGGATCTGCTCGGACTCGGCGTCGACGAGGATCTTGATGAAGCCGTCCGTCTCGCTGCGCTCCTTGGCGCGGCCCACGCGCGTCATCGGGAGCTTGCCGATCAGGACGTCGCGCCCCGACTCGCGCGCGGCGCTCTCCGTCATCCCGATGCGCCCGAGCGGCGGGTCGATGAACAACCCGTAGCACAGGATGCGATCGCTGACGCGGCGCGGATCGTCGTCGAGCAGGTTCGCCGCGACGATCTCGTAGTCGTTGTACGACGTGTGCGTGAACGCGCCGCGGCCGTTGCAGTCGCCGAGCGCCCACACGCCGTCCGCCGTGGTGCGCAGCTGGTCGTCGACCTCGACATAGCCGCGCTCGTTCGTCTCGATGCCAGCCGCGTCGAGTCCGAGCGTGTCCGTGTTCGGCGTGCGCCCGACGGCGAAGAGGACGTGCGAGCCGACGACCGGCTCGTCGTCCCCACCGCAGGACGCGGTGACCGCCACGCCATCCGCGTGCGCGGCCACGCTCAGGCAATCGGCGCCGCATCGGACGTCGACGCCCTCGCTCTCGAGGATCTCCTGCACGCACGCCGAGACGTCGGGATCGTCGCGGGCGATGAGCCGCGGGCCGCGCTCGAGCACGGTCACCTCGCTCCCGAAGCGACGGAACATCTGGCCGAACTCGAGCCCGATGTAACTCCCGCCGACGATGACGAGGTGCCGCGGCAGGACGTCGAGCTCGAGCATGTCGGAGCTCGTCAGGGCGTCGACGTCCCCGATACCCGGCAGGTCGGGCACGAAGGGCCGCGCGCCGACGTTGAGGAAGATCTTGTCCGCTTCGAATCGCTCGCCGTCGACCTCGACGACGCGCGGAGCGACGAAGCGCGCGTCTCCGCGCACGAGGTCGACGTGCTCCATTCCGTCGATCCACTTCCCGAGTCCGCGGTTCGACTCGCCCGAGATCTCCTTCATCCGCGCATGCACGCGCTGCATGTCGACCCGGACGGGCCCCTCGACGACGACGCCGAAGTCCGCGGCGCGGCGCGCGACGTGGGCAGCGCGGGCGCTCGCCACGAGCGCCTTGGTGGGAATGCACCCGACGTTCACGCACGTTCCGCCGAGCGGGCCGCGCTCGATGACCGCCACGCGCATGCCCTCTCCGTTCAGGCGATTCGCGAGCGACGGGCCGGCCTGGCCCGTCCCGATGAGGATGGCGTCGTATCGCTTCGTCATGGATTCTTCCGCTGGTTGGGAGCGCGCCCCACCGCCCCACCCCGAAGAGATCCGGCGCGCGCGCAGCAGGTCGAGGCGTCGATCCTACCGGCGCCGCGCGGCCGCGCGGCCGGCCATTCGCGCCGACTGGAACCGCGGCACGGAGCAATGCAAAGGCGGCCCCGACCCGAAGGTCGGAGCCGCCCTATGCGATGCCTGCTCGCGGGCCGTCGGCCCGCAGCCGATCACTCGGCCACGTCCGCCGTTTCCTCGACCTCGGGAGTCCGTTCGACGAACTCGAGGATGACGCGCTCGCCGCCGTCGCCGAGGCGCGGCTTCGAGAGCTTGAGGATCCGGCAGTAGCCGCCCGGACGCTCTTTGAAGCGCGGTCCGAGGATGTCGAACAGCTTCTGCACGGCCTGCTTGTCGCGCATCTTCGCGAACGCGCGACGGCGGTTGTGCTGGGCCGGGTCCTTGCTGAGCGTGACCAGTTTTTCGACGTGCGGCTTGATCGCCTTCGCCTTCTGGATCGTGGTCACGATGCGCTCGTGCTCGACGAGTGAGTTGGTCATGTTGCGCATCATCGCCACGCGATGACTCGTCGTACGACCAAGCTTCTTTCCTGCTACGCGATGTCTCATCGGATCAACCTTAGACCTGCATGCCCAGGCTCAGGCCTCGCTCCGAGAGTCGACTCTTGATCTCGGTGAGGCTCGTCTTGCCCAGGTTCTTCAGCTTCATGACCTCGTTCTCGCTGAGAGCGACGAGGTCGTACAACGTCATCAAGTTCGCGCTGTCCAGGCAGTTGCGCGCGCGCACCGAGAGCTCGAGATCGGCGATCGGCCGGTCGAGCATCTGACGCAGCTCGTCGTCCTCGCGGTTCTGCTGGTTGAACTCCGAGCGCTCGAGGCTGCCGGCCATCGGGAGCTCGCCCGAGTCCGGGTCGAACATCACGAACGGGTTCAAGTGCTTGCGATAGATCTTGGCCGCTTCGGTCAACGCCATCTCGGGCGAGATCGTCGCGTCGGTCCAGACCTCGAGGATCAGACGGTCGTAGTTCGTGAACTTGCCGACCCGCGTCGCTTCGACGGCGTAGCGAACACGGTGCACCGGCGAGTAGATCGAGTCGACCGGGATCGTTCCGATCGCCTGGTTGTCATCGCGGTTCTCTTCGGCCGGCACGTAGCCACGGCCCTTCGACACCTCGAGCTCGGCCGTGAAGTCCGTGTCGAGCGTGAGCGTGCAGAGGAGGTGATCCGGGTTCACGACCTCGGCATCGCCCTCGCACGTCACGTCCGCGCCCGTGACCGGTCCCTTGCCGCTCTTCGCGATGCGGCAAACGATCGGCGCGTTGCCGGGGTGACGGATCCTCAACTTCTTGATGTTGAGGATGATCTCCGTCACGTCCTCGTAGACGCCCTCGATCGAAGCGAACTCGTGTTCCGCTCCCTCGATGCGAACGGCGGTCACGGCCGTGCCTTCGATCGAAGACAGCAGCACGCGACGAAGGCCGTTACCGATCGTGTGGCCGAAGCCACGCTCGAACGGTTCGACGATGAACCGACCGAACTCCGGAGTCAGGGACTCCGCGTCCGGCTGGACCTTGCTCGGGAGCTCGAAATTGCGCCAACGAATCCTCATGGATATGTACTCCGTGCTACTTCGAGCAAAGCTCGATGATCAGCTGCTCTTGGATCGGGTGCGGGACGTGTTCGCGACGCGGAAGCGCCACCACTTCCGCTTGAATCGCGTCACCGGCGACGGAAAGCCAGTCCGGGACGACCTGCGACTTGTTGACCTCGACGGCGTCGGCCACCTGCTTCTTGGTCTTGTCCGCCTGCTTGATGGTGACCTTGTCGCCGGGGCGCACACGGTACGACGCGATGTCGACGCGACGGCCGTTCACGCAGAAGTGGCCGTGGTTGATCAGTTGCCGCGCGTGGTTGCGAGAGAGCGAGAAGCCGCTCGCGAGCACGACGTTGTCGAGCCGACGCTCGAGGAGCGACAGGAGGTTCTCCCCCGTGTTGCCCTTCAACCGCTCCGCTTCCTTGAAGTAGAGGCGGAACTGCTTTTCGAGGACGCCGTAGATGCGCTTGAGCTTCTGCTTCTCCCGCAGGTGGAGACCGTAGTCCGTCACCTTCGAGCGTCGCTGGGCGTGCACTCCCGGCGGGTAGTCACGACGGGAGAGGGCGCACTTGTCCGTGAAGCAGCGCTGCCCCTTGAGGAAGAGCTTCATGCCCTCCCGGCGGCAGAGCTTGCACTTGTTGTCGATGTAACGTGCCATGATTTAGACGCGCCGACGCTTCCGGGCGCGGCAACCGTTGTGCGGAAGCGGAGTGACGTCTTCGATGATCGTCACCTTCAATCCTGCGTTCGCGAGCGCGCGGACGGCGGACTCGCGGCCCGAGCCGACGCCCTTCACGCGAACCGAGATCTCCTTGAGGCCGTGACGCATCGCGGCCGAGGCCGCGCGGTCGGCCGCGCGTTGTGCGGCGTACGGCGTGCTCTTGCGCGTGCCCTTGAAGCCGACGGCTCCGGCGGAACCCCACGAGATCGCGTCGCCGTTCGGCCCCGCGATCGTGATGTGGGTGTTGTTGAACGTCGCCTTGATGTGAGCCACACCCCGGGGGATGTTCTTCTTGACCTTGCGTTTCGTGGACTTGCCCATGATTCGTTACTTCATCCCCTTGACCGACTTCTTGCCGGCGACGGTCTTCTTCGGGCCCTTGCGCGTGCGCGCGTTCGTGCGCGTGCGCTGACCTCGCACCGGCAACCCGCGCCGGTGGCGCATCCCGCGATAGCAACCGATGTCGCGCAGACGGCCGATGTTTCCGGCGATCGTGCGGCGCAGTTGGCCCTCGACGGGATAGGTCTTCTGGATGTGGGAGGCGAGGCTCGTGATCTCCTCCTCCGTCAAGTCCTGCGCCTTCATCCCCGGGTCGAGGTTGAGGGCCTTGCAGACCTTGAGACTCGTGGTCTTTCCGACGCCGAAAATGTACGTCAGAGAGATCTCGAGACGCTTGTTGTTCGGGATGTCGACTCCGATTACGCGCGGCATAGTTTCCTCTTAATGGACGGGGCTATTTGCCCTGCCTCTGCTTGTGCGTCGGGTCCGCCTTGCAGATCACGTGCACGATTCCGCGGCGCTTCACGATCTTGCAGTGCATGCAGATGCGCCGGACGCTACTTCGAACTTTCATCGACGTCTTCCTTGGTTCCTCTGCTTACGGTCTCCGCGGTAGACGATCCGTCCCTTCGTCAGGTCGTACGGCGACATCTCCACGGTGATCTTGTCTCCCGGCAGGATGCGGATGTAGTGCATGCGCATCTTTCCACTGACGTGGGCCAGGATGATGTGTCCGGACTCGAGCTTCGCGCGGAAGCGCGCGTTCGGCAGCGACTCCGTTACGATCGCGTCGACGGTGATCGGTTCTTCTTTTGCCATGTTGGCTAGCCTCGCGCCGGCAGCGCCGCCTCGAGCCTTTCGAAGACCTCGTCCGGCGCAGATTGGCCGTCGATCGTCGTCAGGAGTCCCTTGTTGTCGTAGTAGCGCACGAGCGGCTCGGTCTGGTCGTGATAGACGCGCAAGCGCTCACGGACCACGTCGGCCGCGTCGTCGGCGCGCTGATACAGCTCGCCCCCGTCGTTGTCGCACACGCCCGGCTTGGCGGGGGGCGAGAACTCGACGTGGTGGATGTTGTTGCAGGTGCGGCACAGCAGGCGACCCGATGCGCGCACGATGATCACGTCGTCCTCGACCGCGAGGTTGACCACGGACACGTCGTCGTCCGGTCCGAGTCGCGCTTCGAGCGCCTCGGCCTGGGCCAGCGTGCGCGGGAACCCGTCGAGGAGATAGCCGTCCTTGCAGTCGTCGGCCGCGACGCGCTCGACGAGCATGTCGAGCACGACGTCGTCCGGTACGAGCTGCCCGCGATCCATGTACTCCTTCGCCTTCAGCCCGATCGGCGTGGCGTCCTTGAGGTTGGCGCGGAACAGGTCACCCGTCGAGATGTGCGGCATGGAGTTCGACGCGCAGAGCCGTGCGGCCTGCGTGCCTTTCCCCGCGCCGGGTGCACCAAGAAGGATGATGATGGAAGCCATGACTGTTAGCGCTTCGCCCAACCGGCGCCGCCACCCTTCGCCTTGCCCTTGGAGAACCCCTCGTAGTTGCGCATGACCAGCTGCGCGTTGAGGCGGTCGACCATGTCCATCGCGACACCGACGACGATCAGCACCGACGTGCCGCCGAGGAAGTAGGCGAGGTTGCCCTGCAGCCCGGGAATGTTGCCGGTGATGAAGTTCGGGACCACGGCGATCAGCGCGAGGAACGCGGCACCCGCGAGCGTGATGCGCTGCAGCACACCCTTGAGGTACGACGCGGTCTTCGCACCCGGCCGAATGCCGGGGATGAACGCCCCGTGTTCGCGGAGGTTGTCGGCGATCTCCTCCGGACGGAACATCAGGTTGTTCCAGAAGAAGCAGAAGCCGAAGACCAGGACGAGATACATCGTGATGTACACGAAGCCGTCCGTGTCGCTGAAGATCGCGCGCAACGTCTCCCAACCGAGGAGCTGGAAGAGCACGCCCGGCAGGATGAACAGCGCGGACGCGAAGATGATCGGCATCACGCCGGCCATGTTGATCTTCAGCGGAAGGTAGTGCTGTTGCTGCAGGACCTTGCGGCCGCGCGACAGCTTGGCGTACTGCATTGGGATACGCCGCTCCCCCTTCTGGATGAAGACGATCACGAGAACGATCGTGATCCAGATGCCGGCCAGCGTGAGGATCGTGTTGTACGCGTCGTCCTGCTGGGCGATCACGGCGCTGATGCTCGCCGGAATGGTCGAGATGATGTTCGCCATGATGATCAGCGAAGCACCGTTGCCGATTCCGTACTCGGTGATGAGCTCGCCGAGCCACATCACGAAGAGCGCACCCGCCATGAGTCCGGTGACCACGACGATCATCCCGCCGAGCCCGTCGGCCTCGGGTCGGATGAGCCCCGAGCCCTTGAACACGCCGAACCAGATCATGATCGCCTGCAGGAAGGAGATCGGAACGACGCACAGGCGCGTCCATTGGTTGATCTTCTTCTGCCCCGACGCGCCTTCCTTTTGGATCGCCTCGAGCTGCGGCGACACCTTCGCGAGCACCGAGAAAATGATCGACGCCGAGATGTACGGCATGATGCCGAGGGCGAAGATCACGGTCTGACCGATCTGCGCGCCGGAGAAGGCCGAGATCAGACCGAATGCCGTGCTCACGCCCTTCGTTTGCTCTCGCAGGAAGTTCGCGTCCATGCCCGGAAGCGGGATCTGGAATCCCACCCGGTACGCGATGAGGATCGCCAGAGTCAGACCGATCTTGCGGCGCGTCTCGGGGATCCTGAAGAGCTGGAGGACGGTGTTCACGACGCTTGCGCTTCTCCGTCAGCGGCGGCTTCGCTGCCCTTCTTGTCGAGGACGACGACGGTCCCGCCCGCCGCTTCGATCTTCTCGGCGGCGGACTTCGAGAACTTCTGAGCGCGGACGGTGAGGCTCTTCGTGAGCTCGCCGTTCCCGAGCACCTTGAAGAGCGGGCTCGAGAGGCTGGTCAAACCGGCGTCGATCACCGCCTTCAGGTCGACGACCGAGCCCGCGTCGAAGCCCTCGAGGCTCTCGACGTTGATCGTCGTGTACTCGACCTTGAAGCGCGCGTTCGTGAACCCGCGGATCGGCACACGGCGGTAGATCGGCATCTGACCGCCTTCGTAACCCGGACGGCGCGTCGAACCGGAGCGCTGGCCCCAGCCCTTGTGACCACGGCCACAGGTCTTGCCCTTGCTGCCAATGCCGCGGCCCACACGCGTGCGCGCCTTGTACTTGGTGCCCTTCTGGCAAACGGTTTTGAGATCCATGGCGGTTTAGAGCTCGACTTCGCGGAGCGCGGCGACGTCGGCCGGGCTACGCAATTGAGAAAGCGCGTGGAACGTGGCTTTGATCAGGTTGATCGGGTTCGTCGACCCTTGCGACTTGGTCAGGATGTTGTGGATCCCGGCCATCTCGCAGACGGCGCGCACCGACGCGCCGGCGATGATGCCCGTACCGGCGCTCGCCGGGATGAGCAGAATGGTCGAACCGCAGTGACGACCGACGACCTCGTGGTAGATCGTGCTGTCCTCGGTCAGCGGCACCTTCATCATGTGCTTGCGCGCGTCCTTCGCGGCCTTCTCGATCGCGGCCGGCACCTGGCGCGCCTTGCCGAAACCGTGACCGACGAGTCCGCTGCGGTTGCCGGCAACCGACAACGCGGAGAACGAGAAGCGACGACCGCCTTTCACGACCGCCGCGGAGCGGTTGATCTTCAGCAGGACTTCGCTGATGCCCTCGAGCTCGGCGGATTCAGCGGTGTCGAGATAGGTGAGCTTGGCTTTCATGGGATTAGAACTTCAGCCCGCCCTCGCGAGCGGCTTCGGCGAGCGCCTTGACGCGTCCGTGATACTTGCAGCGACCCCGGTCGAACGAGACGGCGTCGACGCCCTTCTCCTTCGCGAGTCGTGCGATCTCTCGTCCGACCGCCGCGGCCGAGTCCATCTTGGACTTGCCCTCGAGGTCCGCCGACAGACGCTTGGCCATCGAGCCGACGCCGCACACGGTGGAGCCCGTCGACTCGTCGACGATCTGCGCCGAGATGTGCTTCAGGGAACGCGTAACCGAGAGACGAACGCGCGGGCCCGCCTTCGACAGCGTGCGGCGAACGTGACGCTTGCGGCGCTTCGCGCGCGCCTGCTTGAGTGATTGGGTGTTCATCTGGTTCTAGCTTCCGAAGCTCTTGCCTTGCTTGCGGCGCACGTGCTCTCCGACGTAGCGGATGCCCTTGCCCTTGTACGGCTCCGGCGGACGGACAGCGCGCACCTTGGCGGCGAACTGCCCCACCGCGTGCTTGTCGGCGCCGGTGATCACGATCTGCGTGGGCTTCGGCGTCTCGACGGCGAGGCCTTCCGGCAACTCGAAGTCAACCGGATGGCAGAAGCCGATGTTCAGCGTGAGCTTCTTGCCCGCGCCCTGCGCGTTCCAGCCGACGCCGATGATCTCGAGGTTCTTCGCATACCCCTCGGTCACGCCGAGGACCATGTTGTTGAGCAGCGCGCGCATCGTGCCGTGGAACGCACCCGAGGCGCGCGGCGCGCCCGAGCCGTTCGGCGTCACGCGGATCTCGTTGTCCGCGATCTCGATGTCGATCTCCGGGCGCACGTCCAGGGCGAGCGAGCCCTTCGGGCCCTTCACCGTGACGTTGCGACCGCTCTGCTTGACCTCGACCCCGGACGGGATCGCGACGGGCATTTTTCCGATACGGGACATGGATCTACGACACCTTGCAGAGGACTTCGCCGCCGACCTTTTCTTTGCGGGCTGCGCGATCCGAGATCACGCCCTTCGGCGTGGAAAGGACGAAGATGCCCAGGCCGCGGAGGACGCGGGGCAGGTTGTCGACGCGCGAGTACACGCGGCATCCGGGCTTGCTCACACGCGTGATATCGCGAATGACGAACTCGCCGTCGGGGCCGTACTTCAGGTCGATCTCGAGGTGCGAGGACGGCTTGTCTTCTTTCACGCGGTAGTCGCGGATGAAGCCTTCGTCCTTCAGAACCTGTGCGATCCCGACCTTGAGCCTGGAGGCCGGCATGGTGGTCGAGTGCTGATGGACCGCGTTCGCATTGCGAATGCGCGTCAACATGTCAGCGATGGGGTCGGTCATCATGGCTGCTAAACTCCTACCAGGAGGCTTTACGCATTCCGGGGATCTCGCCGAGCAACGCCTTGTTGCGCAGGCAGATCCGGCAAATGCCGAACTTGCGGTACACGGCGCGGGGCCGGCCGCAAAGTCCGCAGCGTCGAACAAGACGCGACGAGAACTTCGGCTTCCGGTTGGCTTTCTCGATCAGACAGGTCTTGGCCATCGGGCTACTCTTGCTGGTCCTTCGTGCGGAAGGGCATCCCCATCTGCTTCAGCAGATAGTGAGCTTGGGCGTCGTCGGGCGCGGACGTCACGAAGGTGATGTCCATGCCTTGGGTGTACTCGAGGTTGTCGAAGTCGATCTCAGGGAACACCGACTGCTCGGCGAGGCCGAGCGTGTAGTTGCCGCGCCCGTCGAGCTTGTCCTTGAGGCCGCGGAAGTCGCGGATACGCGGAAGGACGACCGAGATCAGTCGGTCGGCGAACTCCCACATCCGATCGCGGCGCAGCGTGACGGCGACGCCGATCGGCATGCCTTCGCGCAGCTTGAAGCCGGCGATCGATCGGCGCGCTTTGCGGACCGTCGGCTTCTGGCCGGTGATCGTCGCGAGGTCGCGGGCGGCCGCATCGACGCGGCCCTTGTTCTCGACCGCGCCCTTGCAACCCATGTTGATGACGATCTTCTCGAGCCTCGGCGCCGCCATCACGTTGGCGATCGCGAAGTGCTCGATCAGGTCCTTCTTGATCTCGCTGTCGTAGCGCTCTTTGAGCCGGGGGGCCATCGCTATGCCTCAGCCTGCTTGCGTTTGCGCGTGCCCTTGCCCGTCGCCGGGTCGAGGAGCATCACGTTGCTGCAGTGAATCGAGCACTCTTCTTGCACTCGTTCACCCTTGGGTTGTTCCTGCGTGCCCTTCTTGTGCTTCCAGCGCAGGTTCACGCCTTCCACGATCACGCGATTCTTCTTCGTCACGACGCTGCGGATTTCGCCGCTGCGTCCCTTGTCGTTGCCCGCGATCACGACGACTTTGTCGCCCCTCTTGACGTGCATCAGACGACCTCCTGCGCAAGCGAGATGATCTTCATGTAGTTCTTGTCGCGCAGCTCTCGCGCGACCGCGCCGAAGATCCGCGTGCCCTTCGGGTTCTTGTCCGTGTCGACGAGGACGAGCGCGCTCTTGTCGAAGCGCACGTACGTGCCGTCGTCGCGTCGCGTGTTCTTGCTCGTGCGCACGATCACACCGCGGATGACGGTTCCCGGCTTCACGTCGGAGCCCGGCATCGACTTGATCACCGAGCCGACGACGATGTCGCCCAAGCCGGCGTAGCGCCGATGGGTGCCGCCAAGGACCTTGATGCAGCGCACCTGCTTCGCACCGGTGTTGTCCGCGACGTCGAGGACGGTCTGCATCTGAATCATGACTCACCCCCTTCTTCCGCGGCGGCCGCCTCGGCCAGTTCGCGATCCGGGCTGAGACCACCGCGGTCCAGGTCGCCGTGCTCGACGATGCGCACGAGGCGCCAGCGCTTCCGCTTCGAGATCGGGCGCGTCTCGGCGATCTCGACCATGTCGCCATCGTTCGCCGTGTTGCCGACGTCGTGCGCCATGTACTTGGTCTTCCGCCGCAGGTACTTCTTGTACCGCGGGTGCTTGTAGATGCGCTCCGACTCCACCGTGATCGTGTCCTTCGCTTTCGCGGAGATCACGATGCCGGTGATGGTCCGGCGCAAGTTGCGTTGTTCCGACATGATTTAGACGCTCTCCTGACCCCGAATACCGGTGGTCCGTTCATGGAGCACCGTGGTGATCCTGGCGACGCTGCGTTTGAGCTTGCCGATGCGCGACGTGTTGGACACGGTCTCGGTCGCCGAACGGAAGCGGAGATCGAAGAGCTCCTTCTTCATGTTCGCGAGCTCGAAGTCGAGCTCCGAGTCGGTCTTGCTTCTCACCTCTTCAACGTTCACTTTGGCTTCCCCTAGGTGGTGGGCAGACGGCGGACCATCTTGACTTTGATAGGCATCTTGTGAGCGACGCGCTTGAAGGCGAGCTTCGCCTTCTCTTCCGGCACGCCGCCGAGTTCGAACAGAATCGTTCCGGGCTTCACGGCCGCCGCCCAGAACTCGACGTCTCCCTTGCCCTTACCCATGCGCGTTTCCGCGGGCTTGGAGGAGATCGGCTTGTGCGGGAACACGCGGATCCAGATCTTCGCTTGGCCGCCGGTGGCGCGGTTGGCCGCGACGCGACCGGCTTCGATCTGGCGTCCGGTGATCCACGCGTAGTCGAGCGCCTGGAGACCGAAGTCGCCGAACGAGACGCGCTGACCGCGCGTTGCGAAGCCTTTCAGGCGGCCTCGGTGGACTTTGCGGTACTTGGTCCGCTTGGGCATCATTGCCATGGCAATACTCCGGCGTTAGCGCCGTCCTCCTCCCGCGCCACCGCGGCCACCGCCACCGGGGCCTCCGGGACCACGGCGCGGACCGCGGCTCTCGCGGCGGGGCGGCGCCTCCGCCATCCCCTGGTTGAAGCGCCAATCGATCATCTTCCCAGGCTCGATGTTGCCTTTGTAGATCCAGACCTTGACGCCGATGATTCCGTAGGTCGTGCGGGCTTCGGCCGTGCCGTAGTCGACCTGCGCGCGCAGCGTCGACAGCGGCACCTGCCCCTCGCGCTCCTTCGCGGTGCGCGCCATCTCGGAGCCGCCGAGGCGACCGCCGATCTCGACCTTGATGCCCTTCGAACCGGCCTGCATCGTCGTCTGAATCGCCTTCTTCATCGCGCGACGGAACGCCATGCGCTTCTCGAGCGCTTCGGCGACGACCTCGGCGACGAGCTTGGCCTCGAGCTCAGGGCGCTTGATCTCGCGCACCGTGAGGTGACAGGTCATGCCCGTGATCTCTTGCAAGCTCTTCTTCAGCGCATCGACGCGCACACCCTTGCGACCGACCAGAACGCCGGGGCGCGCGGTGTGGACGATGATGTTGACCGCCTCGCCCGTGCGCTCGATCTCGATGCGCGGCACACCTGCGGACTTGTATTCCTTGTAGATGTGAGCGCGGATCTTGTGATCCTCGATCAGCAAGCGCCCGAAGTTCTTCTTGTTGGCGTACCAACGCGAACGCCAGGGTTCGATGACCCCGATGCGGAAGCCGGACGGATGAACTTTTTGTCCCATACTGGTTTCCTTAGTTCGCCTTCGACGACTCGGGCGTCTCGACCCGCTCGCGCACGACAACGGTGAGATGAGAGGTGCGCTTGCGGAACGGCATCGCCCGACCCTGCGGGCCGGGGCGCCAGCGCATGCGGTTGTTCAGGAGCGGCCCGTCGTCGGCGAAGCACTCCGAGACGAAGAGCCGGTTGACGTTGACGTTCTCGTCGAGGCCGGCGTTCGCGACGGCGGACTTGAGCACCTTGAGCAGCATGGCCGCGGAGCGCCGCGGCGAGAACTCGAGCAGCTCGATCGCCTGGTTGACGTCCTTCCCGCGAATCGTGTCCGCCGAAATGCGCGCCTTGCGCGCCGTCAGACGGGCGTAGCGATGCTTTGCTGTGAATTGGGGAGAGGACATCTAGCGACCCTTCTTCTGGCCTTCTTTCTTGTTCGTATGCCCGCGGAAGGTCCGCGTCGCGGAGAACTCGCCGAGCTTGTGCCCGACCATGTCCTCGGTCACGTTGACTTTGATGTGCTGCTTGCCGTTGTGGACCATGAAGGTGTGCCCGATGAAGTCCGGCGGAATCGTCGAACGACGCGCCCACGTCTTGATCGGTGAGCGGCCCGCGCCCATCGCGGCGACCTTCTTGGCCAGTTTGGGATCCACGAACGGACCCTTTTTGATACTGCGTCCCACGGTGACTCCTTACTTGCGCTTCTTCCTGCGACGCAGGATGAACTTGTCGGTCGGGTTGTTGCGCCTACGCGTACGGCCGCCTTTGGCCAGCACCGCCGTCGGCGAGCAGGGGTGACGACCACCCTTGGTCCGCCCCTCACCACCACCCAGCGGGTGATCGATCGGGTTCATCGCGGTACCGCGGACTTTCGGGCGACGCCCCATGTGGCGACGCCGGCCGGCCTTGCCGAGCTTGACGTTCTGATGGTCTTGGTTGCCGACGCGACCGATCGTCGCGCGACACTCGACGTGGATGCGGCGCAGCTCGCCCGACGGCAAGAGCACGACCGCGTAGTTTCCCTCGCGCGCCTGAAGCTGCGCGTAGGAACCCGCCGAGCGGCACAGCTGCGCGCCCTTCTTCGCGTGCAGCTCGATGTTGTGAATCATCAGGCCGAGCGGAATGTCGGCCAGGCGCATCGCGTTGCCGGGGAGCGGGTCCGCGGTGGGTCCCGAGAGGAGCGTCTGCCCCACCTCGAGTCCGAGCGGCGCGATGATGTAGCGCTTCTCGCCATCCGCGTACCAGAGCAGCGCGATGTTCGCCGAGCGGTTCGGATCGTATTCGATCGTCTTCACCTTGGCGGGCACGCCGTCCTTGCTGCGCTTGAAGTCGATGACGCGGTAGCGCCGCTTGTGGCCACCCCCACGGTGACGCACGGTGATGCGCCCGTAGTTGTTGCGGCCACCCGACTTCTTCAGCGGGCGGAGCAGGCTCTTCTCCGGTTTCGTGCAGGTGATCTCCGCGAAGTCGAGGACGGTGCCGTCACGTCGTCCCGGGGAAGTCGGCTTGTAGTTCTTGATGCCCATGTGCTTTCCCTACAGGACGTCGATCGAGTCGCCTTCCGCGAGCACGACCATCGCCTTCTTCCAGTTCTTGGTCTTGCCGATGGAACGGCCCTGAATGCGCCATTTGCCGCTGACGCTCAGGGTGTTGACACGCTTGACCTTCACGTCGAAGAGCTGCTCGACGGCGGCCTTGATCTCGATCTTGTTCGCGTCCACCGGCACACGGAAGGCGTAGGCGTTGCGACGCAGGGTGTCGTCGCTGGCCTTCTCCGTGACCACCGGCTTCTTGATGATTTGGTAGGAGCGGTCGAGCGTGGTCACGCGTCACCTCCTTCGGCGTTCAGGCGACCGACGCGCGCGGTGAGGGCGTCCATCGCGGCGTTCTCGATGACAACGAGGCCGCCTGCGGCGACGTCGAAGGCGCACAGATCAGCGGCGACCCGAACCTGCACACCGGGGAAGTTGCGGAACGACTTCCACACGTGTTCCTTCTGCTCGGCGATCACGATCAACGTGCGTCGCGGCGTGCCGAGGTCGGCGAGCACCTTGCGGGCTGCGCGCGACGACGGCGCCGAGAACTCACCGAAGTCAGCGATCACGACCTCGCCGTCCTTGAGCTTGCCGAGCACCGCGGTGCGCGTCGCCAAACGGCGCGCCTTGGCCGGCATGTGATAGGAGTAGTCGCGGGGCGCCGGTCCGAAGACCGTTCCACCACCGCGCCAGATCGGCGACTTGACGTCGCCGGCGCGCGCACGCCCCGTGCCCTTCTGGCGATAGGGCTTCTTGTTGGTGCCCTTCACCTCGGCGCGGCGACGCACCTTCGCGGTGCCCTGGCGCTGGTTCGCCTGGTGCATCACGACGGCGTCCTTCAGCGTGCGATAGAGAACGCGCGACTTGTCGGACTTGTCGTGGAACGGGCGCTCGTCGAACTCGACTTCGCCCACGCTTCCCGCTTGATAGCTTTTGACCTGCATCGCTTCGCCTAGTTGCTTCGCTGGGCGCCCGTCCGGGCGGTCTGGACTTGAACGAGGCCGCCCTTCGGACCGGGCACCGCACCTTTGATGAAGAGGAGGCCCCGGCCAGCATCCACGCGCACGACCTCGAGGTTCTTGGTCGTGCACCGCGAGTTGCCGAAGTGACCGGCCATCCGCTTGCCCTTGAACACGCGCGCCGGATAGGCCGAAGCGCCGATCGAGCCCGGGCGGCGATAGTTCATGCTGCCGTGCGTCTTCGGGCCGCGCGCGAAGCCGTGGCGCTTGATCGTACCGGCGAATCCACGCCCCTTGGTCGTGCCGATCACGTCGACAACATCGCCCTCGGCGAACACCTCGCAGGTGATCGTCTCGCCCACTTCGACGCTCGCCGGCTTGGGGAGGCGCTCTTCGCGCAGGAACCGCTTGGGAGCCGTACCGACCTTCTTGAAGTGGCCCGCCAGCGGTTTCGTGACCCGCTTCTCCGTCGTGTCCACGTAGCCGAGTTGGATGGCGTTGTAGCCATCCGTCTCTTGCGTTCGCACTTGGGTGACCACGCACGGACCGGCCTCGACCACGGTCACCCCGATGTGGGTACCGTCGTCGGCGAAGACCTGGGTCATCCCCTTCTTGCGTCCTAGGATCAGCGTCATGAGTCCTTGAACCATTCGCGCTTGCCGGTTCGACCAGTTGTCCTTGCCGCCCTCCCCTGGATCGGAGAACGGAACGACCTACGCCTGGCCACGCGACGCGCGCGATACTTGGTTGTGAAGTGGGCCGAGAAAGAGCACAGCGCTCTCCGCGACCGAAACGAGGAAGTGCGGGTCGGTTGGGTATCGCTCCCGGAACTCGCGAGGGTCACGCGGCGCGCGACCGTTTCGATTCCGGGCTGAAGCAGGTCATCCCACGCATCGCGGCGCGCGTCCGATCGAACGATCGGCGGCACCGGAAGCGCTCGAGGCTAGGCCTTGATCCGGATGTCTACCCCCGCGGGCATGTTGAGGCTGCTCAGAGCGTCCACCGTTTGGGTCGTCGGCTCCGAGATGTAGATGAGTCGTTTGTGCGTCCGAATCTCGAACTGCTCACGCGACTTCTTGTCGATGAACGGCGAGCGCAACACCGTGTAGCGTTCGATCCGCGTCGGAAGCGGGATCGGTCCCGCCACGCGCGCCCCGGTCCGCTTCGCCGTCTCGACGATTTCGACTGCGGACTGATCGAGGGCCTCGTGGTCGTAGGCCTCCATGCGGATCTGGATCTTGTCGCTCATGTTCGTGGGGTGAGACGCGGTGCACGGGGCTCGTACGGCCCGATCGCGGGTCCGAATACGGCTCCGAAACGCCGGTCGTTTTCCGTCCCCTCACTCCCCGGCGTCACGGCCGAACGGGTGAAAGGGGCGGAGACCTTAGCAATGGGCCCGGGGAGGGTCAACGAAGGGCTTCCGACTTTCCCGAACCTGCGTGAGGTTGTGGAGTTTGGGGGGGGCGAGGGCGGGGCGGAGGATGTGGGGAGTCCGAGGGGCGGGGACCCCTTGGCGTCCTTTGCCGATTCACGCGGCAGCGCTTCGCGCTGCTGCGGCACGGGGTCGCTTCGCTCGCGTGCCGGGGGGGAACTGGAGTCGCGGGGAGTTGTGGGCGTTCCTGACCGACTCACGCGCAGCGCTTCGCGCTGGCGCGGCACAGGCTCGCTTCGCTCGCGTGCCGGGGGGCGAACTGGAGTCGCGGGGAGTTGTGGACGTTCCTGACCGACTCACGCGCAGCGCTTCGCGCTGCTGCGGCACGGGCTCGCTTCGCTCGCGTGCCGGGGGGCGAACTGGAGTCGCGGGGAGTTGTGGACGTTCTCTATCGATTCACGCGCAGCGCTTCGCGCTGCTGCAGCACAGGCTCGCTTCGCTCCCGTGCTGCGTTACGCAACGGACCAGGGGTTTACACGGCAGCTCTACGGTTTCCGGAACGGCCGATGGGACGTTCGGGGACTTGCCACCGGAGTGCGGCCAGCGGGTTGCGCGCGTGCCCGCACGGCGCGCCGCGAAGCGGCGCATGCCGTGCAGCGGGGCGGAGCCCCGCGCGTGAATCGGTAGCGCCCGCGGCTCGCAACACGCGAGCGAAGCGAGCCTGTGTTGCAGCGGCGCGCCTCGCGCCGCGCGTTAAACGGGCGCCTGCGGCCGGGGGGACGCGAGCGAAGCGAGCCTGTCCCCCAGCGGCGCGTTAGCGCCGCGCGTTAAACGGTGGTGCCGTGC
>JAJDEV010000060.1 GCA_029259605.1 Planctomycetota bacterium
ATCCGCTCCGGGTTGGTCTCCGGAAACGTAGGCGAATCGGTGGATTCGGCGAGGCTTTCGGGGGCCAAGCCGGAGTGGAGGACGGCGTTCTGCGGGTGAATGACTTTTGCCACAGTCTGCTAGCCCGGGTTCTTCATGAGGATGTGCGGCAGTAGCTGCAACTCGGTTCCTGCCGGTGCTTTGCGGGCGTTGGCCCCGGAGGCGACCTTGTCAGGTCGTCGAGGACGTCGACGTTCGCAAAGTGCCGGCAGGGGCCGAGAGACCGGCGTAGCCGGTCGATTGCAGCTCTTGGCGTGCATGCTCATGAATGATCCGGGCTAGCCTCGACCGCGGGTCACAGATCGCGGTAGAACGTCAAACCGTTCTGGTCGGGGTCGAAGAAGGCGAACTCGCGCGTTCCCCATGCCGTGTCGCGCAGCTCCGTACTCGAAGCGAACACGCCCTTGTCCGCGAGCTCGGCGAAGAGCGCGTCGACGTCGGACGCGACGAAGCGCAACGAGGGACGCTCGGTCACCTCCCACTCGGACGCGTCGTGCCATTGGAGGTGCAGCTCGACGCCGTCGCGGCGAATGCCTGCGTAGCGCGGCTCGTCGGGCGAGTCGGCGAACGCCCAGGTGAACCCGAGCTTCTCGACGTAGTACTCGAGCGCGGCGCGAACGTCGCGCGTCGGAAGGATCGGATGGACGGCGTCCAGCGTGGCACGGGTCATGGGAAATCTCCTCGCACTCATTCGAGTTCAGCTCCACCGCAAGCGGTCGGCGGGAAGCAAGCGTGTCACGTCGCGGCCGCGACCGCAGCGCCAGCCGCGGCCAGCAGGGAGGCTACCGTGCGCACGTGGTTCCAAAACACCCACTCCTTCAGATAGACCGGCCAGTAGCCGGCGGCTTCGCTCGACGCGGCGTCCAGCGCGGCCAACCGGTCGTTGCGCGGAACGTTGCGCGCCATGGTGACGCCGACGCAACCGAAGGCGTAGACAACGAAGGCGAACGCCAACCAAACCAGAGCATGCGGTGCATCGGTGCGGTGGGCGAGGAACGCGGTCGCGGCGAGCAACGGCACGGCGCCCAGGAACGTGCCCAAGAACCACGGGTTGATGACCGTGACGTTGATGCGCTGCATGGCGGCGATGCCCTGCGGCGGCGGTAGGTCCGCGAGCGCGCGCATGATGAACGTCGAGAACGCGAAGAAGACGCCACCGATCAGGCCGGTGAACACGCTCGACAAGACCGTGAGCAGGAGCAGCGCGCTCATTCGATGCCCCCCTTCATGCCGACACCAACGCCAGGTGCGCCCCCACGGGATCCCGAATCACCGCGCGCGCGGACTCCCCGTCGCTCGCCCGCGTCGTCTGGATGACCTCACCCCCATCCTCTCGCACGCGACGAACGCTCTCGGCGAGGTCACCCACGGGGAGGTGGATCATCCAAACCGGCGGCAGCTCCAGGTTGACGCCGCGCGCGTGGCAGACGCCCGCCGCCGCGTCTCCATGCTCGCCGCACATGTGGAAGTCGGCGTAGCGCTCGCTCGCGTCCCCCACGTCGATGTCCTGCACCGACCAGCCAACGACCTGTCGATAGAAGTCCCGGGTTGCCGCGGCGTCGGAGACCGTCAGGTCGATCCACGCGATGCGCCCCGCGTCGCCGTCCGTCTCTGGCATCGCTTCCGCGGGAACGACCGGGATGATCCCGAACGCCGCGCCATTCGGATCGAGCAGCACGGCCCATTGGCTGTTCCCGTCGTCGTCCTTGCCGTGCATCAGCTCGCTCCCGCCGAGGTCGAGCGCACGCTTCGCACTGGCTGCGACATCGGCCACCTGAATGTGCGGCATCCACTGAAGCGGAAGGTGATCGTACTCCGCGACGCGCGCGCCCAGGCCGACGATCGGCGTGCCGAGGTTGTTCATCAGATCCTCGCGCCAAAGCGGGTTCGCGCCCGTGGTGAGCACGCGTGAGTAGAAGCGCACTTCGCGTTCGTGCTCGGGGACGGCGATGTCGGCGCTGACGATTCCGCCGACGTGCGGCACAGGGGTGTTGCTCATGTTCGCGAACGGGTTGGCGTCACGGTGAGTGGCGCGTGAAGCCTCACTCCGGTTCGAGGGCTCGAGTCCGCCACGTTGCCACGGGGCTGATCACGATAGCGCTGCGTCCAGAATCTCGAGGGCCAGCGGCCAGTTCTCCGCGTGCCCGTCGCGCGACGTCTCGGAGACGAAACCGGAGTGGGTCAAGCGAACTTCGGTCGCCCCGCCCTTGGGGACGAGCTCGATCCGAAGGATCGTCTCGGCGCCCTCTGTGCCCTCGGCGGTCCCGTTCCCCGTCATCCACGTCATCTCGATGAGCTCGTTCTCCTTCACCTCGAGCAAGCGGCCGTAGTGGGGATGCCTGCCCCAGTCCTCCCTGTTGTAGAAGAAGTACGGGCGGCCTGGCTCGGGCACCAGCGCGAGCGTTCCGGCCTGGGCGAACCACGCGTCGAAGCGTGTCGTCCAGGCGGCGAAGACGTCTTCCGGCCGGGCGTTGACCGTGTACTCGCAGCTCGTTCGCAGCGGTCGAGCGGAAAGGTCGGGACGGGGGATCGAGCTCACGGAAACCTCCGGACGAGACGGTGATCTTCACACGACGAGAGCACGCGGATGGACATGGAGCGCGGGGAACGCGACACGCCCGTGCGACGCATTGATACCACACCAAGCATCACAGCGACGTCCGCTGCAAGCGCGTGTTCGCCGGCCCGCAGGCACGCATCGATCAGTGCTCTTTCGGAGCTTGGCCGCCCATCGACAGCGACCAAGCCCGCAGAACCGACCGGTCCTGCGGCGAAAGGCGCGCCTCCGGATGCGTCGGAAGGTAGAACCACAACGGCATCTCTCCTTCCTCGACCTCCTCCCAACTCTCACGCAGCGCCTTGAACTGATCCTTGGTCGCCAGGCGATTCCAAGTCGAGAAGTTCAACTCCTCACGACCCTCTCGAACGTCGCGCGCAACCAGCCACGACACGGGCGCGATCCGGCTGTACCACGGCCAGACGGTCTCATTGGAGTGACAGTCGTAGCACGCGCGCCGCAGGACGGACCGCGCCTCGGCGCTGGCGGGAGCTTCCGTTTCAACAGGAGGGTTCGTCCGATCGACGGGCACGAGCTGAATCGCCACGAGGGCGACGAGCAGCACCGCGAGCGACGGTTTCACAAGACGCCGGAAGTGCTTCATGGTGTTCGGTGTTCCTGCGCGAGCGGGAGGGTTCATTCGGGCGGTCCGTTCGGGTCGGTTCCTTCGCGAAGTTCTCGCGCGACGGTGAGGCAGTAGTTGCGCGCCGTCGCATTGACCATGTTCCGCGCCAGCCCGGTCAAGGCGTCGGCCTTGATTCGCTTCGCGTCGGAGTCGTCCTTGTCGATCGCCAACAGATAGTCGGCGAGCTGTGCGGCCCACTGGTTGTCCTGCGTCGCGAGCGCGGCGCGTGCGGACTCGAGCAGCGCGGCGGTCCCTCCGGCGAGCTTGACGACGCGCTCCGCCTCGGACTTCGGCGACAGCCGGAACAGGTTCGTCGGGTTGCCGTCGAACCAGCCGAGGTAGCCGTTGAACACACTGCGGACGCCCCACTCGGGATGTCCGTAGAAGGGTTGGAGGTAGTCCTTGCCGGCGAGGCGTTCGGGGAGCTGCACGTACTCGACCAGCTCGTCGGGCGTCAGCCCCTTGTTCATCCCCTCGACCGTCTTGTCGTGCACGAACCGCACGGCATCCCGGTAGTCGCCCAGAACCTGCGCGACCTCACTCGCCCCGAGCACCGGATCGGTATGGCCGCCGACCAACGCATCGGCACCGTGCTCCGCCAGCTTGCCGAGGCTGTCGGCCCACAGGCGAACGCTGCGACTCGGCGTTCCGCGGATCGCGTAGAGGTTCGGGAACGACCGGTAGAAGTTGTCTCCGGCGAAGAGCACCCTGCCCGCCGGATACCACACGAACAGCTGATCGTTCGTTTCGCCGGGTGACGAGACGAGCTCGAGCTCGATCCCCGCCACTTCGATCGCTTGCCGCTCGCCCTCGAGGAAGTGCGTCGGCTTGGTCTCTTCGTCCGAGGCGAACGCGGCGGCGCCTCGCTTCGGATAGCGCACCGGCGCGATTCCGTTGTTGATCCTTTCCTCGGGCGGCAACCGGAACCCGGCCTGCCTGGCTCCCCGGACGCGCTGAAAGGTCACACCGCCCTCGACGAGCGGCCGCGCTTCGCTCCCGAAGTTCGCGTGGGCCCAGATCTCCGGGCGTCCGTCCCCGAGGAACGCCGCGGTTCCGCCGGTGTGGTCGCCGTGGGAGTGCGTGAAGACGATCGCCTTCACCGGCTTGTCGCTGTGCTTCCGAAACTCCGCGGCGATGCGCTGCGCGTCGTCGAGCGACATGCCCGTATCGATGATGACGACGCCGTCCTCGCCGACGATCATCGAGACGTTCGACACGCTGAAGCCCACGGCGGTGAAGACGTTGTCCGTGACGTGCACGACGCGCTCTTCGAAGTGTCGTGCCTGCTCGGTCAGCCGTCGAGTCGCGCCGTCCTCCTGGGCGACGAGGGAGGGCGTGAGGAGGAACAACGCCAGGGGAATGCATCGCGGTTTCATATCGCATTCTTCGGAGGGATGAGAGTCGGGTTCCGAGCTCCCGGCGATCTCGCGCCGGACTTCAAAGCACCGAAGTACTCCGCCCAGCTCTGGTGATCTCGGCCAGCCGCCGTCGCGAAGTGGCTCTCGTTGTCCGCGGCACCGCAGCGGATGCCCGCGTAGATTCCGGCGATGACGCCGCCCAGGAACTCGCCGAGCTCCGCGACGCGTTCGCGCCGGTACGCGTCCACCGACATCGCCCGGTACGTCAGGCTCGTGCCGAAGGCGTCGTTCAGGTGGTTGGCGAGCTGCTGCTGGGTGATCCGTTCGCCGTGCAGGTTGTAGACCTGTCCGTCGTGCTGCGTCGCGGTCAGCAGACGCGCGTACGCGTACGCCAGCTCGGGACGCGTCGTGTAGCCGCACCGTCCGTCGCCCGCACAGTTCGCGATCTCACCACGCCGCGCGTACGTCTCGACGTACTCGACATCGGGCTCGATGTAGATGCCGTTGCGGCCGATGGCCCACGCGAGCCCGCTGCGCTGGACGTCTTCTTCCGTCGTGCGGTTGCTTCGAACGATCGGAGAGAACGCGGTGCCTTCCTCGGCACCTTGGATGCTCGTGTAGACGAGCTTGCGCACTCCCGCGCGCTTGGCGGATGCGATCACGTTGCGGTGCTGCTCGACGCGCCGCTCCGGTGCGTCCATGCCGGACACGAAGAGGAGCGCGTCGATCCCCTGGAGCGAGCGCTCGAGGTCCCGCGGCGCATCGTAGTCGCCCGGCCGAACCTCGACGCCGAGCCACTCCGCCCTGCCGGGCGTGCGCGCCAAGCCGACGACGCGGTCCTTGCCGACGCGTTCGACCGCCGCCTTGACGATCTCTGCACCGAGCTGACCACTGGCCGCCGTGACTGCGATCCTCGTCATGGCAACAGCTTACTGCGGCCGGCGCGGCGACCGCGAAGCCGCACCGCAATCCACGCGCACCCGCCGAAGTGTTGTCCGCCCAACGCTTCGTCAGGCGGTCGCCCGAGCACCACGGCAGGCGTCGCGTCCGCTCGACCCGTCGCTTCTACTCGGTGACGAACAGGAACACGACGCCCAATGCAATGCAGACGGCGGGCCAGTACTTCATCGGAATGAAGAACAGCGAACCGCCCGGGTCATGGCGTGCAGATTCGCCTTGCCTGCGTCGCAGCGACGCAGAGAGCGCATGCACGCTGAGAGCGGCGACGAGGAAGCCCGCCAGCTTCGGCCATCCGTGAGACGTGTAGTAGCTCGCATCATCGAATGCGTACTCGACCAGGAACTGGGTCGCAATGAGACAACCGAAGACCACGACAGCGATGAGCCAAGTGCGCATCGCGTCGATGGACAAGGAGATCACGCGGATGTGCAGCGAGGACTTTCCCGAGACCGCGGTGCTGCGGCAGGTCAACGGGATCGGCCCGCTCATCTCGCTCGCCTTCGTCACGGTCATCGAAGACCCGCA
>JAJDEV010000007.1 GCA_029259605.1 Planctomycetota bacterium
CAACGGCATGTGGAACTCTCCGGTAGTTCCAACAGGGACAGCGTCCGGTTCGGGGACTCGAGTACGTCCCCACCGTTTTAGCGCGCGGCGCTATCGCGCCGCTGCGGGACAGGCTCGCTTCGCTCGCGTCCCGCCGGCCGCGGGCGCCCGTTTAACGCGCGGCGCGAAGCGCGCCGCTGCAACACAGGCTCGCTGCGCTCGCGTGTTGCGGGCCGCGGGCGCTCCCGATTCACGCGCGGGGCTTCGGCCCCGCTGCACGGCAGGCGCCGCTTCGCGGCGCGCCGTGCGGGCACTACTCCTCCGGCGCGCCGAACGCCCACAGCTTCGTCGCCGAGCGCAAGTACATCGTGTCTCCGACGATCGCGGGGGTCGCGAACATGTCGGCGCCGAAGGGCACCTCGCGTTCGACGACGAGGTCGTCGGCCTTGGCGTCGAGCACGTAGACCGTGCCCTCGGCCGAAGCGACGACGACCTTGCCCGCCACGCCGACCGGGGACATGTAGTATTCGCTGCGGTCGGAGAGGCGCTCGCGGTCGAAGATCGCCTTGCCGGTCTTCGCGTCGAGGCACGTCGCGAGCCCACCCGACTTGAACAGCCAGATGCGGCCGCCGTAGAGCAACGGCGACGCGACGTACGGGAGGCCGCGCGTCCAGGTCCAACGCACCTTGCTCGACGCGTCGCCCGCGGCTCCGCGCGCGACGGCCACCATCACGTTCTGGCCCGTGGCGCCCGCGTTTTCGGACGCGGTCAGCAGCTCTTCGAGCGTCCAAGATCCGCTCTGGTCGCGGTCGAGGAAGCCGAAGGCGTCCTTCGCACGGCACTCGGGCACCTCGTCGGGCACAACGCTGCCGTCCGCGTTCTGGTCGAGGCGTTGGAAGAGGAGCGCCGGATCGTCGACCTCGGCGTCGGTGATCTCGAGCGAGCGCGCGAAGGCTCCTTCCCAGAACGAGCGTCCTTCGGCGTTCGACGTCGACCACGCGGCGAAGTACAGCGTGTCCTCGTCGCCGATGGGCGTCGTGCAGGGGAAGCTGGTCGTGCCGTCGACGAACCAGAGGAGCTCGCCCGTTCCCGGATCGTAGGAGCACACCTTGTTCGAGCCGCCGATGACGAACTCGTCGCGGTCGGCGTTCCGCCACAGATACGGCGTACCGTGCGACTCGCCGAACGCGATGCGATCGATGCGGTAGACCTCGGATCCGTCCGTCACGTCCATCACGAGCGTCGCGGCTTCCGGCGCGCCGTCGCGCCCGAGGACCAGCAGTCCATCGAAGAGCAGCATCGAACCGCCGACTCCGAACACGTAGCCGGGGTGCGCGAGGCGCTTCTCCCACAACAGCTTGCCGTCGAGGTCGGTCGCGACGATGCCGTACGTCTCGAAGTAGGCGACCACGCGCTCGCCGTCGGAGACGGGCGACGAGAGCGCGGGGACGGCGTCCGGATGGAAGTAGGGCCGCTGCTCTCCGGCTGCGAACTCCTTCGTCCACGCCGTTTCGCCCGTCGCGCGATCGATGGCGACGAGCACGTTCTTGCCGTCCGCGAAACCGGTCAGGACGATGCGTCCGCCGACCACGCACGGCGACGAGTGACCGGCGGGCACGTCGGTGCTCCACCGTGTGCCCTCCTCGGGTCCGAACGCGGGCAGCGAGGTCTCGCTCGCCACCGAGCTTCCGTTCGTGCCGCGGAACTGGAGCCAATCGCCGTCCTGCGCGGCGAGCGGTGAGGCGAGGCAGACAGACGTGAAGAACAGCGCGTGTTGCAGATGCATGGGAGGTCCGGCGAGACGTGGGGGGAATCGGAGCGTCGGCGCGCAACCGCACCGACGGGGGCGAACGGGCGCGGAATTCTATGCGAGGCGGTGCGGCGCCGCGCGGCACCAAGTGCGTGTTTCGGGTGGAACGTGGCGCGCGCGTCACCCGCCGCCGTAGCCCGTGTCCTCGATGTCGTGGAAGCGCGCCTCGACGAGCCGCTCGTGCACGTCGGCCTTGCGCGTCCCGGCCGGCATCTCCGCCGGCCAGTTCAAGTGATCGACGCCGATCTGCCACAGCTCCTCGAGCGACATCGCCGCGACCGCGTCCTCGGAGAGGTCCATCGGCCACAGCAAGTCGGGACGCGGCATGGAGTACGACGCCCCGCCGGCGTCGGACGCGTTCGTCGCGGGAGCCGCGTCCTCGGGGTCCGAGCACGCGGCCGCGAGCGCGGTAGCGCCAACCGCGAGCCAGGTCATCCCGCGCGAGCAACGCATCACGTGTCGCTCGCGATCCGGCCAGCGAGTTCGCCGAAGTCGAGCGCGGCGTCCATCCCGTCGATCCCGTACTCCTCGAGGAGCGCGAACCCGCTGACTTCGAGCGACTCCACACCCGTGGGCCACGTGATGTCGATCGTCCGCGTCGAGGCGTAGTACGACGATGGAGAGCGCTTCCGGTACGCGTCGAGCGCGCGGTCGAGCCGAACGAACTCCGACCTCTCGATCGAACCCCGATGGGAGATCAAGGGCGCGTCGCTCCATTCCGAGCCGAACGCCGCGTCCACGACAACCGGATCGCCGCAGCGAATCCGCAGGCGGTAGATGTAGGTGTCATAGCAACCGGCGTCCCGCATCGTGATGGCGACGGCGCTCCGGTCCGGTAGCTTCGCGAACCGACACCGACCGGCGTCGATCGCGCGGCCCACGGCATCCGCGTCGAGCGCGCCTGGGAGCGGCGCAATCGTCGTCGACTGCACGACCGCGTGCGTGACGAACGCGAACACGAGGCCACCGAGCAGCGCGCCTCCGAGCGATCGCACCAGGCTCGCGCTCATCGATCTCCGCTCCCCGTGGCCGCGCGTTCAGAACCTGTCGTCGGCGCCGTCGCGCGATACGGGTACGGCACGATGCGCCAGGTCGCACCGCGATCGATGCGCGACACGACGTCGCCGTCGAACAGGACGACGAAGGGCTCGGGCTCCGCCGTTCCGAACTGCGTCGTGTTCTCTTCGAGCCAAACCTGCTGCTCTCCGCGCAGGCGATCGAAGCAGACGATGACGTCATGCGCGAGCAACCTGCCTTCGGCGTCCGCTTCGCGGCCACGGGTCATCCGCTCGCGTTTCGGATCGTGCCCCGCTGCCAGGAAGGCCGCCTCCCGCGGCATGCCGGGGAGCACGACTCCCGCGCGCAAGGCTTCGGCGACCTCGGGCGCGCAGTCGCGGTTGTGAATGAGATACGCGCGCACCGCGTTCTGACGCCGGACCTCCGGCGTGAGGCATCCGGCGAGGCAACCCAGGCAAACGAGGAGCGGCAGGAAGCGCGCGGTCACGTCGTCGATCCTAACCTCGCGCGCCGTCGCTCGCTCACCCTTCCAGCGGAAGCGCGCCGTAGAGCACGGCCGCACCCAACGCGAGGGCGCCCAACGCGTACAGCCGCATGTAGCGGATCGCGAGCGGGATCGCCCATTCGCCGAAGCGCTGGTGCCAGCGCCACGGCAGGAGCAGCAGGACGGCCGACGATCCGACGAGCAACCAGCCGAGGACGCGGAAGGCGCGTGGCGCGCGCATCGACGGCGCGTAGGCGACGAGCGCGGCACCGGCGAGCAATCGCACCGCTTGTTCGAGCACGTGCGTGAACGCGGAACTCGCGAAGCCGCGCAGGAAGCGTTCGGCGCGCACGCGCGCGAGGAACAGGAACGCGGCGAGCGTGATGAGCGCGATCCCGAACGCGACCACGACGATGCCGGCGACAGCTTGCATGCGGACCAGGATCGCTTCCCGCCACGGAACTGCAATCGGTTCGGGCCGAACCGCTTCCGCGCACGGCCTCGGGAACGCGCGACGGGACTCGAACCTGTGCCTGACAGGCCCCCGGGTCGCCCGTGGCTACACTCGCGCTATGAAGACACTCACGACGCTGCTCGCTCTTTCCTCCGTGTTCTGCGCCGACAGCGCGACCGAGTCCCCCGCCCCCCAGCGTCCGTGGACGCTGATGATCTATGGCGCGGCGGACAACAACGCCGACGGACCGATCCTCGAGTTCCTCGACGACGTGCGCGTCGCGCTCGATGACGATCCGGGCGTCGAGCTCTTGCTCTTCATCGATCGCAGCGAGGGGTTCTCGGACGACGCGTCGCTCCTCGGCGAAAACTTCAGCGACGCGCGTGTCTACCGGTTGCGCAAGGACTCCGCCGAGCGTCTTGACGCGAGCGCGTACTTCGAAGGCATGGCGAACGACGCGGAGTACGAGGTCGACTCGGCGGACCCCCGCAACATCGCGAGCTTCGTCGCCTTCGGCAAGGCCGAGTACCCGGCGCAGAACTACGGTCTGATGATCTACAGCCACGCGAACGGGTGCACGATGTGCCCGGACGACGAGAGCGGGCGTTCGATGAGCATTCCCGAGTTGACCGACTGGGTCGACGAGTCGGCCTCGGTCGACTTCCTCGCGCTCGAGCTGTGCAACATGGCCGGGCTCGAAATCGCGTACCAATGGCGGCCCGGCAGCGGCGGGTTCTCGGCCGGCGTGTTGGTCGCGATCCCGAACGCCGGACCGCCGCTCGACTGGGACCGCGCGTTCGCGCGCATCCGCTCGGAAGGACACGCGACGGAAGCCCTGGACACACGCGTCGATCCGGCGACGATGACCGCGCTCGACTTCGGCAAGCTCGTCGTCGAGGAGGGCTTCGCGGGACGCAAGGCCGCGGTCGCGCGCGAGCCCGAGATGGCCGAGCACATCGCGCACGAGGCCGCCGGCTGCTACGACCTCACCAAGGCGGCGCGTGCGAAGAAGGCGGTCGACGCGCTCGCCGTCGCGCTCCACACCACAGGCGGTCGCGCCGCGTTCGAGCAGCTGCGCGGCTTCGAAGCGACCGGCGTCGTCATGAACTACGTCGACGGACGCCTCAGCGATCGCCCGTACGTCGACGCATACGCGCTGCTGGACCTCGCGTCGTCGAGCGCGGACCTGTCCGCCGCAGTGCGCAGCGCGGCCGGCGCCGCGAAGACGGCGGTGGACGAGCTCGTCGTCGCGTCGTTCGGCATGCCGGGCCTGGTCGGTTTCGAGCCGGGCAAGCACGGACTCTTCCTCGTCTTCCCGGACGGCAGCGCCGAGGTCACCGGCCCGCTCGGCCGCACGCGTGCGTGGAACCGACTCGCCTGGTACACGCCGCTCGAGGGCGGAGGGGACGGAGCCGCGTACGGTCGCTGGACGTTCCTCGGCGACGGCGCCGAGCCCGGCAACGGCAAGGTGGAGAACTGGTTCGAGCTGCTCGACGCGTGGTACGACGACACGTCGAACTCGCCGGCGGGGTCGAACGGCTACGCGTTCTAGCCCGGCGACGATGGTCCGTCGTTGCGCTCGGTTCCGTCGGCGCCCTTCGGCTCCTTCTGCATCTGGCGATTCACTCCGATAAAGAGGATGAAGAGGACGATGCCGCCGGCGGCGATCCAGACGAGAATCTCGATGAGTTGGCCCATGTCGCGTCTCGCGCTGACGATTCGACGTTGCGTCGAGTTTCGTGGGGCGAGCCTCTCGCCTCCCATCGTACTCGAACCGCGCACTCGAACTCCGGTTCACCTCGGCGGTCGACGCCTGAACCTGCAAGAGGCGCGCAGCGCGCCCGCCCGCAGCGTTCCGGCGCGGGTTCAGCGATAGATTCCGCGGAACGATGCAACACGCTCGCGCGCCTGTCGCTCAGACTTCAGACGCCTCGCCGCGCGTCCGATCTCGCACGCAACCCGACTCCGGAGTTCCCATGAACGCTTCCCTCACCCTGCGACGCCTTTCGCGCGCGTTCGCCGTGCTCCTCGCCTCGGTCGCCTCCGGCCAAACGACGCACTACGTCGACGTCAGCGCCTGCCCGACCGCCGGAACGGGAACGGAGCTCGATCCGTTCTGCGCGATCCAGAGCGCGATCGACGCGGCCCAGAGCGGCGACCTGATCCTCGTCGCCCCCGGGGACTACACCGCTTTCCCGAACACGGTCGTGGACTTCTCCGGCAAGGACGTCGTCGTTCGAAGCACACACGGTCCGAGCCAAACGAAGCTGAGCTATGGGAGCCCGGTCGTGCGCTTCGCGAACGGCGAGCAATCGGGCGCGGTGCTCGAGGGCTTCACGGTCACGCGCGGCGGAACGCACGGGATCCAGATCAGCGGCGCCTCCCCCACCATCCGGGGCAACGTCATCACGAAGAACAACGGGAGCGCGGGCGGCAGCGGTGTGCGCATCAGCGCCGGGGCGAGTCCGCTCTTCGAGGACAACGAGGTGCGGAGCAACAGCTGCGCGCCGCCCAGCGGAGACGGCGGCGGGTTCTACATCGAAAACTCGTCCGCGCTGCTCGTGCGCAACCAGATCGTCAGCAACCACGTCTTCGCGGATTACGGGCGCAGCCACGGAGCCGGGCTCTTCATTCGCTCGTCGACCGTCGGGCTGATCGGCAACCTGGTCGCCGGCAACATGGCGACCGACGAGGCGCGCAACCACGGCGGCGGGCTGTACGCCTTCGAGAGCACGCTCGACCTGCAAGGCAACACGTTCGCGGACAACTACGCGGCGGACGCGGACCCGTTCATCGGCACACCGGGCACGGGCGGCGGGATGTACCTCGAGAACTCGCCGACGACGATCTCCGACTCGATCTACTGGGGCAACCTCGCCACCGACGGAACGGACATCGCCGCCTTCGGCTCGACGCTGGGCATGGCGTACACGGACCTCGGCGTACCCCTGTACGGATCGACCGCGATCACGACCGGACCGGGCAACCTCGCGGTCGACCCGTTGCTGTCCGCCAGCTATCGGCTCACGTCGAGCTCGCCGGCGATCGACGTCGGCGATCCGGCGGCGTCCGCGGTGAGTTCGATCGACGGCGACATCGACCCGCGCGTGCTCGACGGCGACCTCGACGGTGCGCAGCGCCTCGACATGGGCTGGGACGAGTACAACCCGACGACGCTCGCGGTCGTCGGCACGGCGACTCCCGGCGGCTCGCTCATGTTCCAAGTCGACGCGCCGCCCGGATGGAACTTCGCCCTGGCGTACTCGACCGGCGTCCAGGGAATCGTCGCCGCGCCGTTCGGCAGCATCCTGATCGACCCGTCGCAGCTCGTCCTGTTCGGCGCGGGCGCGGTGCCGGGGGTGACGAACGTGAACATTCCCGGCGGCCCGAGCCTGCTCGGAATCGAGTTCCACGTGCAGGCCTTCGCCCGGAACCCCGGCCCCAAGATCGGCAGCTTCAGCCGGCGCGTCTCGCTCCGCGTGCAGTAGGCGCGCGCGATTCCTAAGCTCTGCACGACGGCACTATGACGCGGCGCCGACTCCGGACGCCGCCGACGTACCGTCCGTGCACCGATGAGCGACCCCCCCGACGCCGAACGGACGATCGCGCCCGGGTCCTCGCTCGAGGCCGCGATCCTCGACCGGATGGTGTGCGACCACCTCGAGGGAGGCCTGCGCGATGTCGGTGAGTACGAACGCGACTTTCCGGGGTGCGGCGCGCGCATCCGCGCGCTGCGCGACTACGTCGAGGGCGCGGAACCGTCGGACTTGGAGCCGAGCGACGAGCTGCCGGAGTCGATCGACGGCTTCCGCATCGTACGCGAGCTCGCGCGCGGCGGTCAGGGCGTCGTCTACCTCGCGGAGGACCCGCACCTCGGGCGCCAGGTCGCCGTCAAGCTGCTGACCGCGTGGAGCGCGTTCCGACCCGAGGCGGTCGCGCGGCTGCTGCGCGAGGCGGAGCTCGCGTCGCGCATCGAGCATCCCGGCGTGTGCACGATCTACGCGTCGGGTACGGAGCGCGGGCTGCCGTTCATCGTCATGCGCTACGTCGAGGGGCAAAGCCTCAAGGCATGGGCGGCTTCGATCCTTCGCGACACGCGGCGCGGGCGAACGCAGTTGGTCGACGTCGTCGAGCGCGTCGCGCGCGCCGTGCACGCCGCGCACGCACAGGGGATCATCCACCGCGACATCAAGCCCGGCAACATTCGCGTCACGCCGGACGGACAGCCGGTGCTGCTCGACTTCGGGCTGGCGCGCAGCCTCGACGTCGGGGGTCCTGCGCTGACGCGCAGCGACGCGACCGTCGGCACGCCCGCGTACATGGCCCCCGAACAGATCGAGCGTGGCGCGCACGCGCTCGACGCGCGCACCGACGTGTTCGCGCTCTGCGTGACGCTGTTCGAACTGCTCACCGGTCGGCGTCCGTTCGAGGGCGCGACCGTGCAGCAGACCTACGAGGCGATCCTGCGCGGGGATCTGCCGTCGCCGCGGCGCTTGAGTCCGATCGTCGATGGCGATCTGGAGGTCATCCTGCGCACGGGGCTCGACCGCGCTCCCGATCGCCGCTACGTCGACGCGCAAGCGCTGGCGGACGACTTGCGACGCTATCTCGATCATCGACCGATCGCGGCGAAGCCGGCGAGCGCGCGCATCCGCGTGCAGCGCTGGTTCGCGCGCCACCCCGCGCTCGGCGTCGCGCTGACGATGATCGCGATCGGTTTGATCGGCGGGCTGTTGCTGACGCTCGGTTTCCTGCGCGAGGTCACCGAGGAGCGCAACCGGTTCGACCGCAAGGCGCAGGAGTACGCGCACCTCGCCGCGGGGCGCGCGCTCGACGAGCTCGTCGCCGAGCTCACGCCGGCGTTCTGGTATCCCGATCCGGCGCGTGAGGACGAGCTACGCGATTGGCTCCGGCGCGCGCGCGAGCTGACGTCGCCGCTGCCGACCTACCGCGCGACGCTGGCGCGCATGGCGAGCGAGTCCACCCCCGTCGCGCCCGGTGCCGCGCGCGCGGCGCAGGACCTGCTCGGTCCGCTCGAGGAGTTGCGCGAACGGCGCGCGCGCGTCGCGGCGCTTCGAAGCACCGCGGCTGCGACGGGCGAGGACTGGGACGCCGTGCGCGCCGCGCTCGATCGCGGCATCGCCGAGCTCGAGGCCACGCTGGCCGAGAAGGACGATCGCGCCTTCGCGGCGCACGCCGACGCGTGGCACTACGAACAGCTCGACGCGCTCGTCACGCGCCTCGACGCGTTCGCGTCGGGCGACGGACTCGGCGTCGGAATTCCGGACGTCGAGGCGCTGCTCGAGGCGTCGCGCGTGATCGAGGCGGAGACGATCGTCCGACCTCGCGACGCTTGGGCGCGCGCCGCGCGCGCGGTGAGCGCGGACGTGCGCTTCCACGGGCTCGCGCTCGAGCCGCAGCTCGGGCTCGTTCCGCTCGGCGCGGACCCGGTCAGCGGGTTGCAGGAGTTCGGCGTGTTCGGAACCGGCGCGCTGCCGGCGCGCGGCGAGGACGGCGTGCTGGTCGAGACCGACGACGCGTGCGTCGTGCTCGTCCTCCTGCCCGGTGGAACCGCCGAGCTCGGTGCCACGCGAGACGACGGATTCGCGGTCGCCAACGAGCTCGCGCGCACCGTCGAACTGGCGCCGTTCTTCCTCGGCAAGTACGAGGTCACGCAGGCCCAGTGGGAGCGCGTGCTCGGGACCAACCCGTCCGCCTATTCGGTCGCGCACGCCTCGCCTCCCAACCCGCTCACCCCGCGCAACCCGGTCGAATCGGTCCATTGGTACGACTCCGCGGGGTTCGCGACGCGCCTCGGACTCGCGCTCCCGACCGAAGCCCAGTGGGAGTACGCCTGCCGAGCCGGAACCCACACGCGGTTCCACTGGGGCCGCGATGCGGCCGAGCTCGACGGGCGCGAGAACATCGGCGATCAGTCCGTGACGATCCCCGGGTTCGAGCCCGCGCCGTGGAACGACGGCTTCACCGTCCACGCCCCGGTCGGGACCTTCGAAGCGAACGCCTTCGGGCTCTACGACATGCACGGCAACGTGTCGGAGTGGACGCTCGACCGGTACGCGCCGACGCCGCTCGCGCAGGCGACCCTCGAGGCGGGCGACGGGCTCGACCTCAGCGCGACGCGTTCCGAGCGGACGTTCCGCGGCGGGAGCTGGTACGCGAGCCCGCGCTTCTCGCGCTGCTCGGTGCGGAGCCACATGGACCCGAGCCAGGCGACGGCCGCCAACGGCCTGCGGCTCGCCGCGCGACTCCGCTAGCCCGGGTTCTTCATGAGGCTTCACCGAGATCGACGCAGCTGCGCGCCATATCAGCACTTCCCTTGCTCACCGGGTTCGACGACCCGTCAAGGTCGCCTCCACGCGCTTCGGTCGCGAAGCGCTGATCTGACGCACATCCGCGTCGATCTCGGCAAAGCCTCATGAAGAACCCGGGCTAGCAGACTGTGGCAAAAGTCATTCACCCGCAGAACGCCGTCCTCCACTCCGGCTTGGCCCCCGAAAGCCTCGCCGAATCCACCGATTCGCCTACGTTTCCGGAGACCAACCCGGAGCGGAT
>JAJDEV010000061.1 GCA_029259605.1 Planctomycetota bacterium
CATCCGCTCCGGGTTGGTCTCCGGAAACGTAGGCGAAGCGGTGGATTCGGCGAGGCTTACGGGGGCCAAGCCGGAGTGGAGGACGGCGTTCTGCGGGTGAATGACTCTTGCCACAGTCTGCTAGACTGCCGCCATGACTCCCTCCGAGAAGATGCGCCTCACCGACTACGCTTCCTGCGCCGGCTGAGCAGCCAAGCTGCCGCAAGGCGAGCTCGCGCAGGTCCTGCGCGACGTCACTCCCGCGAACGATTCACGCCTGCTGGTCGGCCCGCAGACCCTGGACGACGCCGGTGTCGTGGTCCTCGGCGAGTCCGAGGGGTTGCCGCCCGGCGTGCGCATCGGGCTCGTGCAGACGGTCGACTTCTTTCCGCCGGTCATCGACGACCCGACGCTGTACGGCGAGATCGCGGCCGCGAACTCGCTGTCCGACGTCTACGCGATGGCGGGCACGCCGTTCAGCGCGCTCTCGCTGGCCGGTTTCCCGAAGGGCTTCTCGAAGGAGTGGATGGGGGAGATCCTCAAGGGCGGCAACCGCAAGATCGCCGCCGCCGGAGCGATCCTCGCGGGTGGTCACACGGTCGAGTCCGAGGTCCAGTTCGGCTACGCGATCACGGGCACGATCGATCCCGAGCGCGTCGCGACGAACGCGGGCGCGCGCGCCGGCGACGTGGCCTACCTGACCAAGTCGCTCGGCATGGGCTGCATGACGACCGCGGCCAAGGCGGGCAAGATCGACTGGGCGACCATGGAGCCGGCGGCGCGCCAGATGGCCGAGCTCAACGACCGCGCCGCCGACGCGATGCGCACGGTCGACTTCCACGCCTGCACCGACATCACCGGCTTCGGGTTGATCGGCCACACGATGAACATCGCGCGCGCGAGTGATCTGTCGCTCCGCGTCGAGACCGCGACGATCCCGCTGTTCGGCGACGTGATCGAGCTCGCGAAGCGCGGACTCTATTCCGGCGGCTCCAAGCGCGGACGGGCGGCGCTGGGCGACGACGTACAGATCGCGAGCGGGCTCGACGACGCGCTCGTCGGGATCCTGTTCGACGCGGAGACGTCGGGCGGCCTCTTCATCGTCATCGCTCCGGAGGACGCGTCGCGGCTCGAGGACGAGCTACGCGAGCGCGACCTGCCCGTGCATCGCATCGGTGAGTTCGGCCCCGCGGGCGAGCACCGGATTCAGCTCGTCTAGCGATTCCGCTAGCGACGCTTCAGCCTGCCGAGGATGCGCAGGTAGGCGACGCGGCCGATGATCAGGAGCACGGCGACCGTCGAGCCGACGAGCACCGGGCTGCGCGCGAGGATCTCGGCCTGCTCGCCGACGAACGTCGCGAGCAGCGCGAACGACGTCGCGGTTCCGGCCGACCCGAGCGCGATCGCCGCGACGCCCGCGATGCGCGTCAGTCCGGTGAGCCGTGCGGCGAACGCGCCCGTGACGGCGCCGGTCGCGGCGAGCGGCAGCATCACGAAGAGCGCCACGCCGAAGAATGCCATGCGTTCGAGGCCGGGGTACTTGGTGATCACCGCGAGCGCCTTGCCGCGCATCCGACGCAACCACCGACCGAACACGGGCGTGCGCTCGAGGCTCTCGAGTCCCGACAGCAGCGCGAACGCGAGGATGAGGTCGATGAGCCAGACCATGATCGCGAGCACCCACGGCGACGGCGTGTTGTCGCGCACTCCGCTGAAGATGACGAACTTGCCGAGGAAGAGCAGCGAGATCGCCGCGTGTTGGCCGAGCTCCTTCAACTGCTCCGCGCCCAGTTCGGCCCAGATGTCGCCGATCGAGAACGCGATGCCGCCGAGGCACGCGATCGCGCACCAGCGATAGGCGAGGCGTTCGGCACGGGTTTCGTCGCGAGGCATGGAGCGGATTCTTCCCCGCCGGCGTCCGGTTTGGAAGATTGGGGTGAGCGATGCACAAACCCATCGACGGAATCGGCGAGTATGGTGAGCTCGTGCCCGGGCCGCCCTGGATCCTCGGGCACCGCGGCGCCCCGGTCGACGCGCCGGAGAACACGCTGGTCTCGCTGCGCCGCGCGCTCGACCTCGGGCTCGACGGGGTCGAATACGACGTGCACGCGTGCGCGACGGGCGAGCCGGTCCTGATCCACGACGAGACGCTCGAGCGCACGACGGACGGGCACGGGCTCGTGCGTGACCTCACGCTGCCCGAGCTGACCGGCCTCGACGCGGGCGGGTGGTTCAAGAAGGTGTTCGTCGGCGAGCCGCTGCCGCTGCTCGAGGAGGCGCTCGACCTGCCCGGGAACCGGAGCGGTGCGTTTCCCCAGCACATGATCGAGCTGAAGGACCCGACCCTCGCGCAGGAGGTTGCGCGCCAGCTGCGCGAGCGCGCCGTGCCGCTCTCCGTGCGCGTCGCTTCGTTCCACCGACGCGTCTGTCTGGAGGCGCGCGATCTCGGGCTGCCGACGATGCTGCTCGCGTACGAGGCGAACAAGGACGACCTCGCGTTCGTGCGCGACGAGCGCCTGTCCGCGTTCGGCACCGCGCCCGGTGGATGGACGAACGCGGTCGGCGCGCTCGAATGGGACTGCGAGCGCTGGTCGTGGGCGGTCGACGATCCCGACGATCTCTACGCGGCCTGTCGCACGCCGCTCTTCGGCTTCAACACGAATTATCCGCGCCGTGCGCTCGCGACGCGCGCGCTCGTCTACCTCACGCCGGACGACGACGGTCCGTATCCGCTGCGCGCGAGTCCGCTCGAGGTGCCCGTCCTCGACGATCCGCGCGAGTCGCCGCTCGAGCGCGATGGCAAGCACGGCGAGTGGACGGGCGAGTGGCACGTCGACGTGCGCGTGCGCAACCCGTTCGGGTTTCCGGTCGCGGTCGCGCTCGGCGTCGCCGTGCGCGGTGGCGCGTTCGAAGTGTCGGGTGCGCCGGTCGCGCTGCGCCTCGATCCACAGCAGGAAGCGAGCGTGCCGCTGACGCTCGCGGGCGGCTCGTGGTCGCCGGCCGAGGATCCGTCGCTGCACGCGCGCTTCGTCTGGCGCCGCGGTCCCGGGCGTCCCGAGGAGAGCCTCGTGCTCGAGCGTCCGCTCGAGCGCGTGCGGACGCTCACGCTCGGTGCCACCGCGCTGCGCGTTCCGATGCTGCGCGAACATCCGACCCAGGTCGCCGCCTCGATGACGCTGCGGCGGCAGGGGCGCGATCTCATCGCTTGGGTCGAGAATCCCGGCGGTCTGGCGGACGTGCGCGCGGTGCTGCGCATCGGAGATCGCGTGCGCGTCGGCGGGCGCGGCGTGCGCGTTCCGCTTCCCACGGATTCGAAGGCGAGCGGCGCGCTGCGCTTCTCGATCGGCTTCGAGGGGCGCGCGGAGGAGCACGCGCCGCGCGAGCTGCGCCGCTTCGGCGGCGGACTGCCGTATGGATTGCGAGCGGGGGCACCCGGGCGCCTGCTTCTGGACGCCGACGCTTGAGTCGCGACGCGACCAGGCTCTAATACCCGTCCCTCGGCGGGAGTGGATCGGTGCTGGTGTGCCGCCCGGCCTTCAAAGCCGGTTGGGCCTCGTGAACAGCGGGGCCGGTGGGTTCGATTCCCATGCACTCCCGCCATTCCGTTGGCCGGCTCGACCGCACGAACACGTTGCCTCAACTCACCCTGCGCGAGTATCGCCCCGGCGACGAGGTCGGGATCCTCGAAACGTTCAACCGTATCTTCGCCGCGGTCGACCCGACGTTCGTGCCGCGCACCGAGGCCCTTTGGCGCTGGCAGTTCCTCGCGAATCCGTCGCGCGCCATCGTCCTCTTGGCGCTGACCGAGGACGGCGCGGTGGCGGGGCAACTCGCGAACGTGTTGCAGCGCGTGTGGCTCGACGGAGAGCTGCGGAGCTTCAGCCAGGCCGTCGACAGCATGAGCGATCCGGCGCTGCGTCAGGGGCTCAAGCGCGAGAGCCTGCAGGCGCGGCTCGGCAACATGTACGCGGACAAGTACGCGGGGCCGGCGCCCGGGCAGCAGGCGCTCCTCTGGGGTGCGCCGGTGCCCGCCGCCTGGCGCGTCGGGCGCACCTTCATCCGCTACGAGGTCGTGCGCACGCAGCTCAAGCTCGTCGCGTCGCCCGACGCTCTCGCGCCGGGCGCGGCAGCGGGCGTCGAGGTCGAGACCGTGGACGCCTTTCCCTACGACATCGCCGACGTGTTCGAGAGCGCCGCGACGCGCCACCGCGCGATCGCCGTGCGCGACAAGCCGCAGATGGACTGGCGCTTCGTCGAGCATCCGGAGAACGACTACGAGATCGCGATCGCGCGGCGCTCGAAGCGACCGGTCGGTTGCGCGGTGTTCCGCCGCGGTGCGTTCGACGGTGAGGTGGACGTGGGGCTCGTCGCGGACTGGTTCGTCGCGCCGGGCGACGAGGGCGCGGCCAACGCGCTGCTCGCGTGGTTGCGCGAAGCCGCGCGGCGGGCGAGCGTGACGCGGCTCGTCGCGCTCTTCCCGGACACGGTGGACGAATGGCTCGCCTTCCAGGCGGCCGGCTTCCACGCCGAACCCACGCGCTACACGATCGTCGGTCGCGAGTGCGTGCTGCCGTACGACATGCAGTGGATGCGCGCGCACTGGTTCTACACGCTCGGGGACACGGACCTCGTCTGATGAACATCGCTCCCGAATTTCGACCGACGCGTGCGAGCGACGAGCACGCCGTGTGCACGGCGCTCGGCCTCGACGCGCCGTCGTGGAGCTGGGCCTACGGCGCCAACCCCGCGGGCTCGAACGCCCTCGCCGCCTTCGGCGCGAACGGCGCGCTCGTCGCGCACTACGGCGGCGTCGGCCGGCGCGCGATCGTCGGCGGCAAGGAACGCCGCATCTCCGAGGTCGCGCACCCGTTCGAGGCCGCGCCCGGACACCTCGCGCTCTCCGCCAAGGGCTACTTCGACGCGTTCGGCGGTCCGCGCGGAGACGTGGTCCTGTACGGGTGGCCGGAGGATCGGCGCCTGGCGACGAAGCTGCTCGAGTTCGAGGTCGTCCGCACGGAGGACGTGCTCGTGTACGACGGACGCGCACACCTCGCCACGACGGACGCGAGTGTGCGCGTCGAGCGGCTCGAGCGCTTCGACGAACACGCGCGTTGGCTCTACGACCGCTGCGCCGGCGCGTTCGGCGCGAGCGTGATTCGCGACGCCGAGTACCTGAACTGGCGCTTCGTCGATCGTCCCGGGCACGACTACACGATCCTCGGCGCGCGCGACGACGACGGAATCCTGCGCGGCTACGCGGTGCTCGCGCGCGCGACGAACGCGGGCGCGGTCCGCGTGCACGCCGGCGAGCCGTGGCCCGGACGCGCGTTGCTCGTCGACTGGCTCGTCCCGGCGGACGAACCGAACGTGGGCGACAGCCTGTTGTCCGCCGCGGTCGCCGAGGCGCGGCGCGATCGAGCGCAAGGTGTCGACGCCTCGCTCACGGCTTCGATCCCGCCCTGGTCGCCGTGGTTCGAGCGCTTCCAACGCGCCGGATTCCGCGTCTGTTTCGACGAGCGTGCGCTCGTCGCGCGGGCGTTCGTCCGCAAGTACGACGACCTCTGGCTGCGCGACAACGCCTGGCTGACGCTCTCCGACTGGATCGCCGTCTGAGTTTCCTCGCAGGGGAGGTCCGGGGGTCCGATGGTGTATCCTGCGTGCGGTTCGTCCCCATGGAGAGCAGTACGCAATCCGACCTTCTCTCGCGCGTCCGTCGCGTGTGCTCGCTCGTCTTCGCCGCGCTGCTCGTGGTCGGCTCGGCGCAAGGCGCGGCCCAGGACTCCGGGGACGCCGCGCGCGGCTCGCGCGGTTATCGCATCGAGATCCGAGGTCCGATCGACACGGCGGTGCAGTCGCACCTCGCGCGCGCGATCAAGCTGGCCGAGGCCGACCGCGCGCGGCTCGTGCTCGACATCGACACGCCGGGCGGCGGCGTCGAGGTCACGTGGCAGATGGCGCGCGCGCTGCAGAACGCGAACGAAAACGGTGTCCGCACGATCGCGTGGGTGAACGAGCGCGCGACGTCGGCGGGCTCGATGCTCTCGATGGCGTGCGAGCTGCTCTACATGCGGCCGACCGCGACGATCGGCTCCGCGCTGCCGGTCACGATCGGCATCAACGGCATGCAACCGACGTCGACGGACGAACAGATTCGCGAGAAGGAGCTGTCGTACTGTCGCGAGGAGTTCCGCGTGATCGCGGAGAAGAGCGGGCGCTCCGGTCTGCTCGCCGAGGCGATGGTCGACCCCGACATCGAGGTCGTGCTGCTCGAGGTCGACGGCGTGAGAACGCTCGCGTCCTCGACCGAGTACAACGACATGCGCCAGCGCGGCGAGGTGCCGCGCTTCCTGCGCACCGTCGTCTCGCGCGAGAAGTTGCTCAACGTCGGGGGCGAGGAGGCGCTCGACCTCGGGTTGGCGGACGGGCTGGTCGACTCGCTCGACGAGCTCGCGTCGTTCGTCGGGCTCGAGCCCGCGGAACTCGTGCTCGTTCCGCGCACGCGTTCGGAGGACGTCGCGGGGCTGCTCAGCGTTTGGACGCCGCTGCTCCTGATCCTCGCCTTCGTGCTCGCGTACGTCGAAATGAAGATCCCGGGCTTCGGCGTCGCGGGCATCCTGTCGGTCGTGTGCTTCGGGCTCGTCCTGTTCGGACGCTACCTGGTCGGACTCGCCGACGTGCCGCACGTGATCCTGATGGCGGTCGGCGTCGCGCTGATCGCGGCCGAGCTCTTCCTCTTCCCCGGAACGATCTGGGCCGGCGCGCTCGGCGCGCTCAGCCTGATGATCGGCATCGTCTGGTCCTTCGCCGGGATCGGGACCGGGTTCGAGTACGCGCTCGACCGCGAGATCCTGCTCGACCAGGCGCTGCGCGTCATGGGCGCCGCGGTGGTCGCCATGATCGCGACCTGGTCCCTGTCACGCTTCCTGCCGCGGACGCCGATGTTCAGCCGGCTCGTGCTCGATGCGGGCGGCGATCGTGTGGCGAGCGCCGCGATGCCCGAGGCGTCCGGCGCGCACGCACGGGTCGCGATCGTCGGCGCCACGGGGCGTTCGTTGACCGCCCTACGCCCGGTGGGCAAGGTGGTCCTCGTGGCCGACCCGGACATCGACTTCGAAGCGCGCTCGAGCGGGGGAGAGATCGGGCGCGGGTGCGCAATCCGCGTCGTCGAGGTCCAACCCTCCGGCCGCCTCGTCGTCGAGGAGGACAGCTCCGCATGACCGGCGCGGTTCTTCTACTCGGACTCGGGCTCGGCCTCGTCATCGCCGAGGTGCTCTTCCCCAGCTTCGGCGTCCTGTCGATCCTCGCGACGCTCGCGATCGTCGGCGCGGTCGTGCTCGCCTTCCGCGAGAGCAGCGTCGCCGGCTACAACTTCCTCGGCGCGACGCTCGTGCTGCTGCCGCTCTCGGTCTTCCTCGGCCTGAAGGTGTTCCCGAAGAGTCCGATGGGCAAGAGGATGGTGTCGGAGGGATTGTCGTTCGACAGCGAGGCGGCGACCGATCCGCGCGACCGCGAGCTGGTCGGAGCGGAGGGCAAGTTGGAAGCCGATTGCCATCCCGCCGGTGTCGCGCGACTGAACGGCCGCCGCGTCGACGTCGTTTCACGCGGCGAGTGGATCGAGGCCGGGCGGCGCGTGAAGGTCGTCGACGTCCAAGGCAATCGGGTCGTGATCACGGCGCTCTCCGACGAGGGCGACGACGTTTCGAACGGATAGCCCACCGGGGCTGCGGCGCGTCGCGTCGCGAAGAAGAGATGGAGACAATGCTGGGACTCACCCTCGGGCTACTGGCCGAAGACTCGAACGTCCTGAAGCTCGCGATGTACGTCGTCCTGACGCTCGCGTTCCTCGGGTTCCTGTTCGTCTTCCTGCGCTACGCGAACCTCTACGTCCGCTCGGTGCTCACCGGCGCCGGCGTCGGACTCTTCGACATGGTCGCGATGAGCCTGAGGCGCGTGAACCCGGCGCTGATCGTCAACGCGCGCGTCAGCCTCGTGCAGGCGCGCATCCCGGACGTCGACCGGCGCGACCTCGAGGCGCACCTGCTGGCGGGCGGCGACGTACCCCGCGTCGTGCGCGCGCTCATCGCGGCCGACCGCGCCGGCATCGACCTCGACTTCCGCACGGCGGCGAGCATCGACCTGGCCGGGCGCGACGTGCTCGACGCGGTGCGCACGAGCGTGACGCCCAAGGTGATCGACTGCCCGAACCCCGCGTCCGGCAAGTCCGAGGTCGCGGCCGTCGCCAAGGACGGCATCCAGGTCCTCGCCAAGGCGCGCGTCACCGTGCGCACGAACATCGCGCGCCTGGTCGGCGGCGCGAGCGACGAGACGATCATCGCGCGCGTCGGCGAGGGCATCGTGTCGACGATCGGTTCGAAGGAGACGCACAAAGAGGTGCTCGAGAACCCGGACACCATCTCGAAGACCGTGCTCGCGCGCGGGCTCGATGCCGGCACGGCCTACGAGATCGTCTCGATCGACATCGCGGACGTGGACATCGGCGCGAACATCGGCGCGCGGCTGCAGGCGGACCAGGCCGAGGCCGACAAGCGCGTCGCACAGGCGAATGCCGAGAAGCGCCGCGCGATGGCGGTGGCCGCCGAGCAGGAGTTCAAGGCGCTCGTCGTCGAGAACCGCGCGAAGGTCGTGCTCGCCGAGGCCGAGGTTCCGCTCGCGACGGCCGAGGCCCTGCGCAACGGCAACCTGGGCGTGATGGATCAGTACCGCCTGAAGAACATCCTCGCCGACTCGTCGATGCGACGCAGCATCGCGGGTGAGGACAAGCCGGAGCCGGGCGGAAGCGGGACGCAGTCCTAGCCGGCCGTGACGCAACGCATGACAACCTGGAACGGCGCGGCGCCCTTCCGCCGGGGCGGCTAGCGCGATGTTCCTCGCCGAAGTCGACGACCTCCGCGCGCTGCTCTTCTGGCTCGTCTTCATCCTGCTCCCGCTGCTCGGGCGCCTGATGGGATGGATCGCCAAGAAGGTCGCGGCGACCGGGGTCCAGGAGCAAGAGCCACGCCGTTCGGCGCCGCGTGTACCCGAGTCGACCTCTTCGACGTCCGGGCCGACCTACGCGTCCTCGACGGAGGAGGTCGAGCGGGAGAAGAGCGTGTACGCATCGCTCGAGGAGGACGACGACAAGCCGGGACTCCTGCAAGCCGCGGCCGCGCGGCTCCTCGCCGAACGAGCGGGCCCAGCGAGTCTGCGCGTCCCGCTCGAGGAGTTCGAAGCCGATGTGGCGCCGCCGCCCGCCGCCGTCAACCCGCACGCGCGCCGCAAGTCGGTCGCGTCCGCGCTCGGAGAGGGCGCGGGGCAGTCGAGCCTGGCGAAGACTTCGTTCGGCACCGCGGAGCGCTTCGCGGCGTTCGACCAAGACATGGCCGCGCGCTCGCTCGGCGGCGACATCGAAGTGCTCGGGGCACCTTCGAACGTCGCGCCGCGGCGGCCCGAACGAACGACGCGCGCCGCGTCGCCGGTCGCGCGTCCGTCGCTCACGTTCGATCGCGAATCGTTGCGGAACGCGATCGTGTGGGCCGAGATCCTCGCGCTGCCGGTATCCTTGCGCGACGAAGAGCCCTGAGCTCTCGCCGCACCGACCCCAGAGAGGAGCCCGAGCGATGGCGCCCAAGAAGCGCTACTGGTTGATCAAATCCGAACCCGACGTCTTCTCCTTCGACGACCTCTGGAAGGCGAAGAAGCGGACGACCCTGTGGGACGGTGTTCGCAACTACCAGGCGCGCAACTTCCTGCGCGACGAGATGCAGGTGGGGGACGGCATCCTCTACTACCACTCGAACTGCGATCCGCCCGGCGTGGCGGGGATCGCGGAGGTCGCGAGCGCGTCCTACGTCGACCCGACGCAGTTCGACCCCGGCGACGCGCACTTCGATCCGAAGTCGAAGCCCGAGAACCCGCGGTGGTTCGTGGTCGACGTCCGCGCGGTCGAGCGCTTGCCGCAGTTCGTGTCGCTCGATGCGCTGCGCGGAAGGGCCTCCCTGGCGGGCATGCGCACCCTGCAGCGCGGCAACCGGCTCTCCGTCACGCCCGTGACGGCGGCGGAATGGCGCGCCGTTCGGTCGCTGGGGGGCCTCTGAGCGCGGCACGCGGGTCGGACCGGGGCGATTGCCGCAAGCCGTGACAGAGTAAGGCGTTAGGGCGAACTCGGCGCGCGCTCCGGCGGGTCGAAGCGCCCCGGAAGGGGCCTCCAGGGCCGATTCTCATGGAACCGCCCCCTTGAACCCCGGGCCGCTACGGGTTCCCATCGGTCCCTCGGAGGACGCCGCCAGGCGGCTTCCCGGAGTCCATTCCTAGACAGCACACAGCGCAGAGAGAGGCCCATGACTCAGAACTACGAGAAACTTGTCGCGTCCGTCGAGGCCATCCGTCCGGACGTCGAGCGGGCAGAGAAGGGCAACAAAGCCGCGACGTCGCGGGTCCGCAAGCAGATGCAGGAGGTCAAGGCGATCGCCCAGGACATCCGCAAGGAGATGCTCGAGCTGCGCGACGCCGGCGGCGCTCAGTAGAACGGAGCGAACGCACCGGTCCCCCGTGAGGCATGCGCGCGCGGCACCCGCCGCACGCACCTTCCCCCCGGGGCCCAGAGACAACGGCCGCCGCACCCCTCCTCGGGGTACGGCGGCCGCTTTCGTGGGGCCGTTAGGCCGGCGCGATCGACAGCGCCGCGCCGGGCGGGAGGAGCCCACGGCCGCGGGCGAGGGACGAGAGCGCATCGAACGCCGCGCGACCGGTGTCCCCGAGCTCGCGCGTCCATGCGTTCACGTAGAGGTCGACGTGTGCGAAGAGCACCTCGTCCGACGACTCCTGGGCGTAGCGTCGCATCGTGGGCAGGCAGTCCGCGCGGTGTGCGTGGCCCCAGTCGAGCGAGCGCCGGAGCGTGCGCTCCACATCCCCGGCGAGATCCGTGTCGAGCGTTCGGCGCGCGACCAGCCCGCCGAGCGGCAGCGCCGCACCCGTCGCCGCTTCCCACGTCTCGCCGAGGTCCTCGACGTGCCGTAGACCGCGCGCTTCCCACGTGAAGCGTCCCTCGTGGATGCAGACGCCGAGCTCGGCGGCACCGCTCTCGAGCGCGGGGATGATCTCGGAGAACACGCGCTGTTCGACGCGTGCCGGTTCGGGGTGGAACAGTCGCCAAAGCAGATGCGCGGTCGTCCACTCGCCGGGACAGAGCACGCGCGGATTCTGCGACTCGCTCGGTGCGGAGCGCGCCGCGAGCACGACCGGCCCGACGCCGAACCCGAGCGCCCAACCGACCGGCAACGCGAAGAGCTCGTCCGCGCGAACGAGCGCGGCGTGCGTGCTGACTTTGCACACGTCGAAGCGACCGTCGAGAAAGCCGCGGTTCAGTTCCTCGACGTCGGCGAGCGTGAACTCGACCGCCACGCCGTCGGACTCGAGCTCGACCTCGCCCGCCATCCATGCGTGGAACAGGAATGTGTCGTTGGGGCACGTCGAGAGCCCGACCGACAGCGTGCGTTCGTTCGCGCGCGTCACGTCGCGTCGCCGTCCGATGGGCCGTCGACCGCGGCGAACGCGCCGCTCTCGAACAGTTCGATGAGCAGACGTCGCGCGGCCGCGAGCGCGCTCGGGATGCGCCAGTTCTCGGGGCGACGGTCGCCGACGACATTCGAGATCCCGCGGACGATGGTGAGCGGGATCTCCTCGAAGGCGCAAGCCATGGCGACGGCGTAGCCCTCCATGTCCTCCGCGACCGCGCGCGGGTGGCGTTCGAGGCGTTCGGCCGCGTGGGCGGGCGAGTCGGACGCGGCGCAGGTCGTCAGGAGCTCGCCGCATCCCACGTCGGGTGGGCAGGCGAGCTCGATCGATTCGTCGATCGGCGTGGTGCGTGTGTCGTCCGAGCCCGGCCACTGGGGGAATCCGAGCTTGTTCGGTCCGATCAGCTCCACACCGCGCCCCGCGCCGATACCCTCGATCGAGACGGTCGAGAACACGCGCGCCTCGCCGACGGGGTCGCGCTCGCCGTCGTACGCGCCGGCGATTCCGACGAGGAGCACGTGGCGTGGGCGAATGCGCGCGATGAGCTGCGTCGTGCGTATCGCGGCGGCGATCGGGCCGAAGCCGCACACGAGCTGCAGCGCGAGCTCCGGTTCGAGGCCGCCGTAGTCGGCGAAGCGGCGGTGCTCGAGCTCCGTCGGGAAGAGCAGCAGGTTCGACGCGCGCGTGGGTTGCGTGCTGGACATCGTCGCTAGAAGGTGCCTGAGCGAGCGCGGCATTCCTAGCCCGTGGGCTTGGACGCGCGCGTCCGGATAGGATGTCGCGCCCGCGGCGTCTCGTCGCGGGTTCTTCGATGGCGTTTCCGACGATCGATCCCCCCGACGACGAACTCCGTCGCGTCTTGCGCGAGCGCTTCGGGCACGCCGACTTCCAGCCGCGACAGCTCGAAGCGATCCGCGCCGTGCTCTCCGGCCGCGACGTGCTCGCGACGATGCCGACCGGGGCGGGGAAGTCGTTGATCTATCAGTTCCCGACGCTGCTGCTCGACGGCCTGACGCTCGTGATCAGTCCGCTCATCGCGCTGATGAAGGACCAGGTCGACGCGCTCTTGCGGCGCGACGTGCGTGCGAGCTTCATCAACTCGTCGCTCGGCGCGAAGGAGCGTCAGCGACGCCTGCGGGCAGCGACGCAGAGCGCCTACGACCTGCTCTTCGTGACACCGGAGCGCTTTCGCAGCCCGCCGTTCCGCGCCGCGCTCGACGCGCTGAACGTGACGCGGCTCGCCGTCGACGAGGCGCACTGCATCTCCGAGTGGGGGCACGACTTCCGCCCGGACTACTGGAAGCTCGGGGAGTATCGCGCGTTGCTCGGCGACCCCCCGACGATCGCCCTCACCGCCACCGCGACGCCGAAGGTCGCCGAGGACATCCAGCGTTCGCTGCGGCTCGACGCGCCCTTCGTGGTGCGCACGGGAATCGAGCGCCCGAACCTTTTCCTCGGTTGCTCGCACGTCGACCACGCCGAGGAGAAGCTCCCGCACCTGGCGCAGCGCATCCGCGCGATCGACGGCCCGGGCATCGTCTATTCGACGCTGATCAAGGACCTCGAAGCGCTGCACGTCGACCTGCAACGGGCGGGCATCCCGAGCCTGGTCTACCACGGCAAACTCTCACCCGACGAGCGCCGGCGCATGCAAGACCGGTTCATGGAGTCCGAGCGCGACGTCGTGCTGGCGACCAACGCCTTCGGGATGGGCGTCGACAAGGCGGACATCCGCTTCGTGCTGCACGCGCAGATCCCGCGCACGCTCGAGGCGTGGACGCAGGAAGTGGGGCGCGCCGGGCGCGACGGCGCGCCGTCGTTCTGCGAGCTGGTCTACTTCGAGGAAGACCTCGCGGTGCAGCAGAACTTCATCGCGTGGGCGAACCCGACGCGCGAGTACCTCGTCGGCGTCTACGAAACGCTGCGCGGTTGGGGCGAGCGCCTCCAAGCGAAGGACCTCGACGACCTGCGCGACGAGCTGCTCGTGAAGCAGCGCGCCGACAACCGCGTGTCGATCTCGCTGAAGTGGCTCGAGGTGCTCGGCGTGACGTCCGGCTCCTTCGAGACCCACGACCTCGCGCTCGTGCGCGACTTCGCGCCGAGCGAACTCCCGGACTTCGTCGGGCACGAGGACAAGCACCAGGCCGATCTGCGCGCGCTGCTGTCGATGCTCGGCTTCGCCAAGGAGGACGGACAGTGTCGTCGGGTTCAGCTCGAGCGGCACTTCGGGCTCCCGGACTCGATCGAGCCCGGCGGATCCTGCGGAGCGTGCGACGCGTGCGTCGAGACGGACGCGTGGCTCGTGTCGAGCGTGAGCGCGCGCGCGACGCTCGCCGCGGGTGCCGCGGCGGCGGCGACGGCCGACGATGGGCCGCGGGACGAGGGCGAGTTCCGCCGCGGGGATTGGGTGCGCGTCGATGGGCGGCACCTCGGCCACGTGGTCCGCGTCGACGGCGAAGGCGCCCGTGCGCGACTCGTCGTCGAGAGCGTTGGCGACTTTCGTCGCCGGACCGTCAACCCGAGGAAGAGCCTCGTCGAGCGCGTCCGCGACGACCGCTAGCCCGGATCATTCATGAGGCTTCACCGAGATCGACGCAGCTACGCGCCAGATCAGCACTTCCCTCCCTCACCGGGTTCGACGACCCGTCCAGGTCGCCTGCACGCGCTTCGGTCGCGAAGCGCTGATCTGGCGCGCATCCGCGTCGATCTCGGCAAAGCCTCATGAATAACCCGGGCTAGGAGCAAGCGAGTCGCCGCGACATCGTCGGAGCGCGCTGAATCCCCGGGCTAGGCCGCGTCGTCTTGCGTCGAGTCGTCGAGGCAAGCGAGCTCGGACTCGTCGAGCTCGTCCGTCGTGAAGCCGGATTCCGTCGCTTCGTCCTTGCGGCGCGCGCCCTCGAGCAGGAGTTGGGTCACGCTCAATCCAGCTTCCTGCGCACCGTCGAGGTTGACGCCGTCTTGGAAGCGGTAGATCGAGTTCTCGGCGCTCATCAGGCGATAGAAGAGCCCTTCCGCCTGAACCGAGAGCGCCGCGCGAAGATCGACCTCGTTGACGTGGCCGTGCGAGACGAGGTACTCGCCCAGGCTCTTGTTCGCTTCGCGCGCCATGCGGACGTAGTTCGTGACATCCTTGTCCGTGAGCTTCTCGTGCGCGACGAGGAGCTCCCCGAGGCGTAGTCCGTCGGGCGTGCGATTGCTCGTCGCTCGAATGAGCACGCCGGACTGGATCTCGACGACGAAGCGCTCGTCGCGGGCGTCGACGCTCAGGATGCCCGTCTTGCCCGTGTTCGAGAGGAACCCGACGAGTTCCGACACCGGGATCGTCCACGAGTTGCCCTCCAGATCGAAGCGGTCGTTTTCGTCGACCTTGGCCTCGGGGCTCTTGCCGAGGAAGCGGCGCAGGAATCCGCGCTTCTGTTCGGATTGCTTCTCTTCGATCTCCCGCTTTCCGAGTCCGCGCACCGCGTCCTCGAGTCGACTGAGCTGCTCCTCCAGCTGGCGATAGAGAAACGGAGCGGACGCGCGGTCGGGGAGGGCGCTCGCGAGTTGATCGACGTACGACTTGAACTCGCGACAGTGCAGGACGAGACGCGCGAGTGCGCCGGCGTCGCTGGGTGGTTGGGACGAGGCTTCCATGGGGGAGGGAAGGGAGAGGAAGTCTTATCGGAGCGGCTTCCCGAATCGCGCGACCCAATTACGGGATTTCACGGACGAGCACGTCTTGTGCGTCCGGCGCGCCGTGCGCGCGCGGTCAGACGCCGGCCGCGTCGGAAGCGTTTTCCGACGCGCGCACGCACGCGCGCAGGGCGCGGCGCACGAACACGGGCGCCATCTCGTGCCGGTACTCGTGGTCGCCCGGGATGTTGGGCAGCGGCCGGCACTGCTTGTACGCGCGCTCGGCAGAGGCTTCGATCGCCCCGTCGAGCTCGGCGCTGGCGCGTTGCTTGCCGACGAGCAGCTCGGCGACCTTCTTCAGGCGTACGGGGCGCGCCTGGAGCGCCACGAGGCACACTTCCGCGCGCGCGACTCGGTCGCCGGCGTCGTCCCAGTCGACGCGCGCCGCGACGCCGAGCAGGGGGAAGTCGATCGAGTCGCGATCGCGCAGCTTCTCGTAGGCGCCGCGATGACCGCGGGGCGTCGCTGGGATGCGAATCTCCGTCAGGAGCTCGCCCGAGACGTGCTTGTTGTAGATCCCGTCGGCGCGCCACAGGTCGTCGATCGGCAGCTCGCGCCGCCCGTCCGTCCCGTGGAAGACGAGCGTCGCGTCGAGCGTCATCAGCGCGGGTGCGCTGTCGTTGCTCGCCGCGGCGACGCACTTCTGACCGCTCTGCACGACGTGGCACACCGTGCCGTCCTTCTTCAGGCAGTAGCCGAGTGACTTCCGCCAGAAGTGCGTCTGGTTGTACCACTGGCAGCGCGTGTCGAGCATGACGTTGCCGCCGAGCGTGCCCATGCGTCGCAGCTGGGGGCCGGAGATCAACGCCGTCGCGTGCCCGAGCGCGGGCGCGATCGACCGCACGCGCTCGTCCGACGCGACGTCGTGCAGCGTCGTCATCGCGCCGATCGCGAGCGTCCCGTCGGACTCGACACGCACGCCCGCGATGTCAGGCACGTCCGCGATCGAGACGACGACCTTCGGCGTGAAGAGCTCGTGCTTCATGTTCGGCACGAGGTCCGTGCCTCCGGCGATGATCTGCGCGTCGTCGCCGTGTTCGGAGAGGAGCGCGACGACCTCGTCGATCGACGTCGGTCGCGCGATCTCGAACTTCGGAAGGCGGAGCATCAGGCGCCCCCCGTCCCGACCGGTGTCGCGAGGTTCTTCGAGCGCTGGGCACGCAGCGCGGCGAGCACCTTGCCCGGCGTGAAGGGCAGGTGCGTCAGGCGGATGCCGACCGCGTCGAAGACCGCGTTCGAGATGGCGGGGATCGACGGGTGGAGCGGACCCTCGCCCGCTTCCTTCGCGCCGTACGGTCCCTCGGGGTCGAGGCTCTCGACGATGAGCGCGTGCAGCTCGGGCGTGTCGACCGACGTCGGGATGCGGTAGTCGAGCAGCGACGGACCGGCGTGCAGCCCGAAGCGGTTGACGGCGTGCTCCTCCATCACCGCCTCCGCGATGCCCATGTACGCCGAACCCTCCATCTGGCCGGCGACGAGCATCGGGTTGAGCGCGCGACCGCAATCGTGCGCGATCCAGCAGTTCTCGACCGTGATGCGCCCGGTCTCCTCGTCGACGCTCGCCTCGACGACGTGCGCCGTGAACGAGTAGGCGGGCGATGCGCCGATCGTGCCGCCGCGGTAGTCGCCGCCGAGGGTGGGGGTGTTGTAGGCGCCCGTCGTTCCCAGCGTGTCGTAGCGCTCCTCGGCCAGGTGGAACGCCTCGCGCGTCGTGATGCGGCGGTTGCGGGACTCGAGGTCGAAGACCTCGCCGCGCGCCATGAACACGCGCTTCTCTTCGATCTCCCAAGCCTCGGCGACCGCGGAGACGATCAGCTTGCGCAGCTTGCGCGCGGCGTCGATCGTCGCGTTGCCGACCATGAAGGTCACGCGGCTCGAGTAGGCGCCGAGGTCGACCGGGCACAGGTCGGTGTCCGCGGCGACGACGCGCACGGACATCGGATCGAGGCCGAGCTCCTCGGCGACGATCGCGCGCGCGATCGAATTCGACCCCTGCCCGATGTCGTTGCCGCCGGTGAAGACCGTGACGAGACCCGAGCGGTCCGCCTGCAGCTGGATGCCCGCCTGCGGCAGCTTGTTCGGATAGACGGGATAGTTCGTGCCCGTGATGTACATCGAACCGGCGACGCCGAGCCCGCGCCCGCGCGGCAGCTTGCCGCGGCGCTCCTTCCAACGCGACGCGCGCTCGACCTCGTCGAGGCACTCCATGAAGCCGTTCGACGTGATGCGCTGGCCGTTGACCGTCTGCGTGTTCTCGCCCTGGAAGTTGATGCGCCTGATCTCGATCGGGTCGAGGTCGAGCTTCTCCGCCACCTGGTCGAGCTGGACCTCGAAGGCGAAGCGCGGTTGCACCGAACCGTGCCCGCGCTTGGGACCGCACGGCGGCTTGTTCGTGAACACGCGCGTGGAGTCGAAGCGGTAGGCGGGGAAGTCGTACGGGCCGGTGAGCAGTTGGCCCGAGTAGTAGGTCGTCACGAGGCCGAAGGACGAGTACGACCCGCCGTCGATCAGGATCTTCGCGTCGACGCCGGTGAGTCGCCCGTCCTTCTTCGCGCCGGTCCGATAGCGCATCTGCATCGGGTGCCGCCCGCGGTGCGCGTAAAAGACCTCCTCGCGCGTCCACAGGCACTTCACCGGGCGCCCGGTGAGGAGCGCGAGCTTGGCGACGACGAACTCGAGCGCGAACGGATCGGACTTGCCGCCGAAGGCGCCGCCGAGGCAGGGCTGGATGACGCGAATCTGCGACGCGTCGATCTCGAGCACGCGCGCGAGTGCGCGGTGCACGTAGTGCGTGATCTGCGTCGAGGACCACACGGTCAAGAGGCCGTCCGGGCTCGCCTGGGCGAGCGCGCAGTGCGGCTCGATCGCGGCGTGCGTCGTGCCGTGGAACGTGTACTCGTCCTCGATCAGGACGTCGGCGGCGTCGAGCGCCGCGTCCACGTCGCCGAACTCGAGGTCGACGTGCTTGGACACGTTGCCGCGGTGCCCGCGCTTCTTCTTGTTCGCTTCCGACTGCTCGTGGATCTGCGGATCCTGGCGCGTCAACGCCTCGTCCGGATCGAGGAACGCGTGCAGCACCTCGTAGTCGACGTCGATGAGCTCGAGCGCCGCGTTCGCCGTGTCCTCGTCGATGGCCGCGACCGCCGCCACCTCGTCGCCGATGAAGCGCACCTTGTCCGTCGCGAGCGCGTTCTCGTCCGGCGTCCACGGGATCACCCCGTACTTGATCGGCATGCACTCGCCGGTGATCACCGCGTGCACACCGTCGAGCGCGAGCGCCTTCGACGTGTCGATCGAGCGGATCTTCGCGTGCGGATGCGGGCTGCGCAGGAACTTCGTGTGCAGCATCCCGGGCAGCGTGATGTCGTCCGCGTAGACCGCGTGCCCGACCGCCTTCGCGAGTCCGTCGATCTTGCGCGACGGGCGTCCGACGACCTGGAAGCCTGCGCTCCACGGCGCGTCGACACCGTGCTTGTCCCGGGCAGCCATCAGCGCTCCGTCGTTTCGTTCGCGGGCGCGGTCCCGTTCGAGCGCCACGGGTTCTCGTGCGGGGCCCAGGCGGGGGAGACCGGCTCGACGCCGGCGGCCTCGGCGACCGCGAGCTCGACGGCCTGGATGATCTGGGTGTAGCCCGTGCAGCGGCACAGGTTGCCGGAGAGCGCGTCCTTAATCTCGCCCTTCGTCGGGCACGCGTTCCCGTTCAGCAGGGCGCGCGCGGAGAGCATCATGCCCGGCTGACAGAACCCGCACTGCAGCGCTCCGCAGCGGTCGAAGGCGTCCTGCACCGGGTCAGCGCCCTCACCGCCCGCGGCGACGTGCGCGGGCATCAGGCCTTCGATCGTCGTGATCTGCTTGCCCTCGGCGAGCGCGGCGAGCGTGAGGCACGAAAGCTCCGGACGGCCGTCGACCAGCACCGTGCACGCACCACAGTCGCCCTTGTCGCAGCCCTGCTTCGAACCGGTGAGGCCCATTCGATAGCGGAGGACTTCGAGGAGCGTCCAGTGCGCCGGGGCGGCGACGTCCATCTTGTCTCCGTTTACATCGAGTTGGAGAACCCTCATCCTCGGCATTGTCTCTCATGCCAGGATCCCGGACAAGTCCCGCAGGCGGCTCGGACGACACCCCGAGGGTGAGCGAACGGCTTTTGTCGTTCGTTCGTCCGCGCGCGGGCGCCGGAAACGTCGAGGAAGCCGTGCGCCGTGTCTTCGCGCCGCACCTGGACAAGCGCCTCTCGCGCGAAGGCGCGGCCGCGGCGGTGAAGCTGTGGAGCGCGTGGCGCCGGACGCTGCGCGTGTTGCGGCCGCTCGGCGGCGTCTCGCTCGACAACGGGGTCGAGGTGCTGGTCGACGGCGATGACGTGTTCGAGCGGATGTGGGCCGCGATCGACGGCGCGCGGCAGCGCGTCATGATGACGACCTACACGCTCGAACCCGACGCGGTCGGGAAGCACACGCTCGAGAGGCTGACCGCCGCCGCGGAGCGAGGTTGCGAAGTGACGTTCGTCTACGACTCGTTCGGCTCGCTGCGGCTGCGCGACGGTGACCTCGCCGCGCTGCGGCGCGCCGGTGCGACGGTCGTCGCGTTCAATCCCGTCGTGCGCTTCGGGATTCCGTTGCTGCGCCTCGTCCGCAATCACCAGAAGATCCTCGTGGTGGACGAGCGACTCGCGTTCTGCGGCGGGATGAACGTGTCGGAGGACTACGCGGGCGAGAGGCACGGCAACGGCCGCTTCCGCGATACGCAGCTCGCGCTGACCGGGCCGAGCGCGATCGACCTCGGTCGGCTGGTCGCGGACGCGACGGGTGCCGACGAGCTCGCCCGGGACGTGTCGACCGAGACGCGCGAGTCGACACACGCGGACGACGCGAGCGGGGAGGGTTGCCTGGTTCAGATCCTCGAATCCAACGTGCGTCGCGAGCGCCGCGCGATCCAGCGCGCGCTGCGCACGACGGTCGTGCGCTCCGTTGAGCGCTGCTATCTCACGTCGCCGTACTTCGTTCCGCCCGCGCGCCTCATCCGCGCGTTGCGCGGCGCCGCGCAGCGCGGTGTCGACGTGCGCGTCTTGACGGCCGGCCTCTCCGATGTCCCGATCGTGCGCCTCGCGAGCCGTCACCTGTACGGGCGCCTGCTGCGGAGCGGGGTGCGCATCTTCGAGTTCGAGGCGCGCACGCTGCACGCGAAGACGACGACGATCGACGGCGTGTACGCGTCGGTCGGCTCGTTCAACCTCGACCACTGGTCCGACCGCCGCAACCTCGAGGTCAACGTGTGCCTGCTGGACCGGAGCACCGCGGCCCAGCTCGAGGACACGTTCCGCAGCGACCTCGACGGAGCGCGCGAGGTCGAGGCGAGCACGTGGGGCAAACGCGGCCTGTGGCAGCGCTTCGTGAGCTGGGGCGCCTACGTGCTCATGCGCATCTGAGCGATACTACCGAGTCGCACCAATCGCCGCCGGTTCGCCCGCCAACGGTCCTTCACGACGAACGGAGGGAGCGAACCGGCGGCGATTGGTGCGACTCTGTATCGTCGCTCACCGCGCCGTTTCGCTGACCACCTCGCCTTCGATGACGACGCCGATGCAGTGCGACGTGTACTCGAAGGGGTCGGCGTCGTAGAGCGCGAGGTCGCCGTCCTTGCCGACCTCGAGCGAGCCGACGCGGTCGTCGATGCCGAGGATGCGCGCGGCGTCGATCGAGATCGACGCCAGTGCGCGCTCGAACGGCAAGCCGTAGGACGCGGCGAGGGCCGCCTCGAAGAGGACGACGCGCGTCTTCGGGACGTACGCCTCGTAGCCGCCCTGCAGCGCGAACAACACGCCCTCGGCATCGAGCTTCGCGGCGGTCTCCATGCTCAGGTTCTCGCGCTCGCCGCTGGCGCGCGCCATGGTCGGATGCAGGAGGATCGGAACGCCCGCGGCCTGGACCGGCTCGAGCACGTCGTACACCTCGGCCGCGCCGTCGAGCACCACGCGGAAGCCGAACTCCTCGGCGACGCGCAGGGCGGTGAGGATGTCGATCGTGCGCTGCGCGGTGACGAGCAACGGAACCTCGCCGCGCAGGACGCGCTCGAGGGCGTCGAGCCGCAGGTCCGGATCCGGCGCCTGATCGCCGCCCGCTTCCTTCTTGTTCATGTAGCCACGCGCGCGCAGGAGCTCTCCGCGCAGCAGCGCGACGGCCTTTGCGCGCGTGCCGGGAACCTCGTCGTCGCGTACGGCGTCTTCGCCCAGCGTCGCGGCGACCATCGCGAACGGGACGATCACGGCTTCGGCGACCGTGTCGCCGCGCGTCTTCACGATCATCGTCTGCCCGGACACGACCGAGGTCGGCGCGTGGCCGGTGTGCAGCGTCGTCACACCGTAGCCGCGCAGATACTCGACCAGCGGCTCGCGCGGGTTGTACGCGTCGATCGCGCGTAGTTCGGGCTGGATCGGCGCCGACGTGTCGCTCTCGTCCGAGTCGTGATCGGCGTTGAGCCAACCGGCGAGCCCGACGACCGAATGTGCGTCGATCAAGCCCGGTGTGACGACGGCCGCGTCGAGCGTCCGCATCCCGTCCGGGATGACGACGTCCACCGCGGCGCCGACCGCGGTGATCTTGCCGCCCTGGACGACGACCACGCCGCCCTGGATCGGCGCGCCGGCCATCGTGTGGACGATCTTGCCGCGCACGGCGACGTCCTGTGCCGAGCCGGGAGCGGAGACGGTGGCGAGCGCCGCGAGGGCGAGGAGCATGGATCGTTTCATTGTTTCTCTCCGATGCAGCAGCAGGGATCGTTGCCCTCGCGTCCGGCGCCGCGACCGCCGACGGCCCACAGGCGATCGCGCTCGTCGCTCCGGTCGAACACGCGCAAGCCTTCGACCCAGGTCTCGCGCACCTTCGTGTACGTCGACAGCGGGTCCCCGTCGAGCAGGACGAAGTCGGCGTCCTTGCCGACCTCGAGGCTGCCGATGCGGTCGCCCAATCCGAGCATCTTGGCCGGCGCGAGCGTCAGCCCCTCGAGCGCCTTCGCGCGCGACATGCCGGCGCGCACGGCGAGGGCCGCCGAGCGCAGGAACAGGCGTGAGTCCGTGATCCAGTCGTCCGTGTGGAACGCGACCGGCGCGCCGACGCGCTCGAGCGCGGCGCCGTTCTCGAACGTCACGTCGCGCGCCTCGAGCTTTCCGCCCGGGCTGTCGATCACGATGATCGACGAGCCGACGCCCGCGGCCGCGATCTCGTCCGCGACCTTCCACGCGTCGCTGACGTGGTGCAGCACGACCTCGAAGCCGAACTCCTCGGCCAGGCGCAGCACGGTCAGGATGTCGTCGTGGCGGTGCGTGTGATGGTGGACGATGCGCTTGCGCTCGAGCACTTCGACCAGCGCCTCGAGCGCGAGGTCGCGGTCGGGTTCCTTTCCCGCTTCCGCTTCGGCGAGCTTGCGTTGGTAGGCCTGGGCCTCGACGAAGCGCGTGCGTACGAGCGCCGCGGACTTGCCGCGCGTTCCAGGGAACGGCGGCTCGCGGCGCGAGTTCGTTCCGTTCGCCATCTTCATCCCGCCGGCGATTCGGCCGTCGTCGAGCCGGATCACGAGCTCGTCGACGACGCCTCCGTCGCGCAGCTTCAGGTACACGGTCTGCCCGCTCATCAGGTGACCGGAGCCCGGCATGACGTTGGCCGTCGTGATGCCGCCGGCCTGCGCGCGCTGGAAGCCCGCGTCGCGCACGTTCACAGAGTCGAGCAGGCGCACCTCGGGCTGGATCGGGGCCGAGCTGTCCGCCGCCCATCCGCCGCCCACGTGGCTGTGCGTGTCGACGAGGCCCGGAAGGATGACCATCCCCGTGACGTCGCGCACGATCGCCGAGGCCGGGATCGGCGTGCTGTCGACCGCGCCGAGGTTCGAGATGACGCCGTCCTGCACGACGAGCACGCCGCTCTCGATCTCGGGTCCGGCGATCGGGACGAGGCGCGCACCGACGAAGGCGACGGTCTCCCGCTGCCGCTCTTCGGCAGGGGCCACCGCGTCCTGCGTGGACGGCGGTGCGGCGAGGGAAAGGATGAGCAGCGCGGCGTGTAGCAAAGGGAACCTCCGACGGATCCACGGGATGGGCGGTCGATTCTATGCGCTCGTCCGCCAACGCAAAGAACTCGCCGACGCAGACGCGCGCCAATCCATCCGCGGCGCTTCGGGCTGCTAGGATTCCGCTCCATGGAGTTCGATCGGACACAGGACGCGCGCGCCCTCCCGGATCGTCCGGTCGTCGCCGTCGTCGGAGCGACCGGGCTCGTCGGCGAGACGCTGCTCACCGTTCTCGCCGAGCGGGAGTTCCCCGTGGGCGCGCTCGTGCTGCTCGCGAGCGAGGGATCGATCGGGCGTCGCATCGCGTTCGGCGGCACCGAGGTCGCCGTGCGGCGCACCGAGCCGGCGGCGTTCGACGGCGTCGACCTCGTGTTCTTCGCCGCGACCGGCGCGCTGTCACGGACCCTCGCACCGGAGGCGGTTCGCCGCGGTGCGCGCGTGATCGACAAATCGGCCTCCTGGCGTTTGGCGCCGGACGTGCCGCTCGTCGTGCCCGAGATCAACGGCGCTCTGCTCGACGCAGGCGCGGCCCTCGTCGCGTGTCCGAACTGCACGACGATCGGGCTCGTCATGGCGCTCGAACCGATTCGACGCGCGGCCGGGTTGCGCCGCGTGGTCGTCACGACGATGCAGGCGGCGAGCGGCGCGGGGAGCGCCGGAAGCGACGCCCTCGCGCGCGAGGAACGCGCGGTGTTCGCCGGTGCGGAGTGCGTGGCGAGCGACACGTTCGGCGCGGTGCTCGCGCGCAACGTGATCCCGGTCTGCGACCGGCTCGAGGCGGACGGCGCGTCGACCGAGGAGCGCAAGCTCGTGCTCGAGACGCGCAAGATCCTGGGGCTCGCCGACCTGGAACTCGCCGCGACCTGCGCGCGCGTGCCGGTGCCAATCGGACACTCGGCGTCCGTCTGGCTCGAGACCGAGACGCCGCTCTCACCGGCCGCTGCAGAAGCCGCGCTCGACGCGTTCCCGGGGGTGCGCGTCGCGCCTGCGCCGACGGCGGCGGACGTCGCGGGCTCGGACGACGTGCTCGTCGGGCGCGTTCGGCGCGGACTCGACGGGGTCGGGCTCCAGTTCTGGCAGGTGGCCGACAACCTGCGCAAGGGCGCCGCGACGAACGCGGTTCAGATCGCGGCGCGCCTGCTCGCCCAGGGCGGCTAGCAGCCCTGGGCTCTAGCGCCCCTTCTTCGGCAGCGCGATGTCGCCCAACCAGCTCGACACTTTCGACGGCGTCTTCGAGTCGTCGAGGACGGTCTGCTGCTTGCTCGCCACCGGAACGTACTCGACCCAGGGCGTGCTCGTGAGCGCGTTCGCGTCCGCGATCAGGCGCGTGGTCTCGTCGTTCTTCTGATCGATGATGCACGTCGGCAAGCCGTTCACGTTGTGCATCGTGCGCTCGACGTCGAAGCCGAGGTCCTGGGCCTTCGGCGAGAGCAACATCATCCCGATCACGTTCTCGTCCTGCTCGGCGTGACGCGCGACGAGGGCGCAGCCGGCGCGGTAGCCGACCAGCGAGAGGTTGGTCGAGTGGATGCCCTTCTGACCGAGCAGCCAGCTCGCGGCGGCTTCGAGGTCGCGCGGCGCGAGCTGCCACAGGGACGCGCGGCCGCGTTCGTCGAGCGTGCTCCAATCGATGTCGTCCGTGCGGCTCTCGCCGTGGCCGCGCAGGTCGAGCGTGAGGACGCCGAACCCGGACTTCTGCAGGCGCTGGGCGATCGCGTCGAGTTGCTCGCGATTCGCGCCGGCGTCGTGGACGAGCAGCGCGGCGGGCGCCGGCGCGTTCTTCTTCTTCGAACGCGGCGGGTAGAACGATCCGACGAGCTTGAGGTCGTCGCTCGTTTCGAGGACGACGTTCTCGCGGGTAAAAGCCTGCGTGCTCGCTCCGGACACCGACGCGGAGCCGGTGCGAACCGGGCCGGTGGGGGAGCTAGCGGCGGCAATGATCGGGGTCGACCAAAGGACGACCAGGACCAGGGCTCGTTGCATGGGATCAGAGATGTGGAAGTGGTGCGACAGGCGCCCGCGACCGAATGTCCGCGCCGAGGGTCTGCGAGGGGCGCGGGTCTACGCTTTCCGTCTCGCGTTCACAATGGGCCGGGTAGGGGGGCGTCGTCCGTGGGGAGCGACGCGCGTTTCGGGGGTGCTGTGCGGGGCTACGGGTTGTCAGGGGGGGGCCCGCAAGGCGCGTTCGAACGAACACTCTAGCCGACGGTTGATGCCCCGCAACCCCTCTAGACGCGCGGCGACCGCAGGATACGAACTAGAAGCAGGTTTCCCCGCCGGGTTGGGTCAACCGAGTTCGAGTTGGTGACGCGCGTCGACCTCGCGCCGGTTCATGGCGTCGATCGCTTCGCGCAGGCGCTCCTCCAAGTCCTCGGCGCCGCCGTCCTCGCCGCGGTCGGCGAGGGCGCGCTTCACCTGACGCATGAGCTGCAGCGCCATGCGGAACGTGCGGCACACGTCGCCCGCGGTGATCCCGAGCTCTTCCTCCAGGTCGTCGAAGCTCGCGCCGTCGTACCAGAGGTCGACCGCTTCGGAGAGGCCCCACTCGGGCTCCTTCAAGGGCGTGGGGATGCGATGCTCGGCCTCGGCGCGGACGAGCGCGCGGATGACCTGGTCCACGTGGCGGCGGACGCCGCCGAAGAGCCGTGCCGGCACGCGCGGTCCGACGCCGCGGCCACGGGTCTGGTGGACGAGGCCGACGAACACGATGGCGAGCGCCTTGGGCGGGATCGTCTCGAAGGCGCCGCGGAAGAGCATCTCCGTGAGCTGGAGCTCGAAGCCGTAGAAGAGCCGCGCCATTTGTCCGCGCGGCGTGAGGCGCCCGTCCTTTCCGTCGCGCGTGTCGTCCGGCGCGCGGACGTAACCGAGCTCGACGAGCAGATCGATGTGCGTGTCGACCAGCGCACGCTGCAGGCGCCGGTTGTGCTCGCGCGCCTTCGTGTTCCGCGCGCGATGCTGATACTGATTGAACGACTTCTCCCAGGCCTCGTGCACGCCCTCGGGGCCGCGCGCGCCGTAGAGGTGCAGGATCGACGCGTAGGCGAGACGGAAGCGCGAGAGCACCGGCTCGGGCTTGCCCGAGTGCATGCGGTGGATCGGCGACTCCTGCAGCGCGCGCGCATCGAGGCTCGAAACGACCAGCCCTTCCTTATCGATGCCCTGGCGCCCCGCGCGTCCCGCCATCTGCAGGTAGTCGCGCGTGCGCAGGTAGTCGAAGCCGACGCCGTCGAACTTGCGCAGCGACGCGAACACGACCGTGCGCGCGGGCATGTTGATGCCGAGCGCGAAGGTCTCGGTCGTGAACAGGAGCTTCGTCAGCCCCGACGTGAACATGCGCTCGACGACCTCCTTGTGGATCGGGAGCATCCCGGCGTGGTGGTAGCCGACGCCGTGGCGCGCGAGCTCGAAGACCTCGCCGTCGAGCTCGCCGTCGTCCAGTTGGAAGAGCTCGATCAGGTCGAGCTGGAGCGCGCGAATGCGTGCGACCTCGTCCTTGTCGAGCAGCTGACGCCGGCGGTTGCGGCGCGCCAATCGCTCGCAGTCCTTGCGGCTGAACGAGAAGACGAGCGTCGGCATCAGGCCGCCGTCCTGCAGCTCGTCGAAGAGGCCGTCGAGCGCCTCCGGCCGCATCTCGCGCGAGTCGGGGAAGCGCCGCCCACCGCGCCCACCTGCACGCCCGCGTCCCTTCGGGGGACGCGCCTTCTGCCGCCGGACGTAGTCGAGGCGGGCGGACGCGAACATCCCCTCGCCGGGCAGATACAGCCTGTGCTTGAGCGGAACGGGGCGCTTCGAGGACTGCACCACCGCCAGATCGTGCGGGCGGATCTCGCGCATCCACGCCCCGAGCTGGTCCAGATTGTCGATCGTCGCCGACAGCGCGATCACGCGGATGTCGGGCGGCGCGAAGATCAGCGACTCTTCCCACACGCAGCCGCGCTCGGGATCGTCCATGAAGTGGATCTCGTCGAAGATGACGTAGTCCACGTCGTGCAGGTTCTCCGGCGCCTCGAGGACCGCGTTGCGCAGGATCTCGGTCGTCATGATGAGCACCTGCGCGTGCGCGTGGATCGTCACGTCGCCCGTCATCAGGCCGACATCGATGTCGGGATCGTCGCGGAAGTCGCGGTACTTCTGATTCGACAGCGCCTTGATCGGGGCCGTGTAGACGCAGCGCTTGCCGCGCGCCACGGCGTCCGCGATCGCGTACTCGGCGACCAGCGTCTTCCCCGCGCCGGTCGGCGCCGATACGAGCACGTTCTTCCCTTCGTTGAGCGCTCGCACCGCCTGGATCTGGAACTGCGACAGGTGGAAGCCCTTCCACTCGGTCACCGCCTTCCCCCCGGCGTTCGGGGCCGCGCTGCTGGCTCGTCGTCCGTGTCCGGCGGGGTTCGGCGGGGGAATCGGAGAGCCCGGCGGCAGGCTCGCGTCGTTCGATGGAGTGCCCACGGCCGAGCATCGTGCGGTTCGATCCCGAGCGAGGAAAGGCGCGCGTTTGGAAAGCTCGCCGAACGGCGGCCAGCCGACTCGCCTCCCGGTTGTCCCGCGCGCGCATCAGGGAACGCGACGGAGCTTGTTTCGGCCGCGGCGAATCCGTATCAATGAGGCTTGAAGCACGGGGCGTGGGGTAGGGGATCGTGTGTCCTCCTGTCGGCGTCCGTGTTCATCGAGCCCGTCCGCACGTCCGACCCGTCCGAGCGCAACGCCGACCTACCGAGAATCCGACCATGGAGCGCACCCGCAACAGCCCGTCCCCGCAAACGCGAGCCTCGCGCACCGAGCGCCAGCTCGCGCCGCTCAAGATCGTCTCGCGCCTCCTCGGTCACGAGCTGCACGCGCAACAGAGCCCGCGCATCACGCTGAGCCGCGAGGAACTGCTCGAGGTCCAGACGACCCTCGACCTCTTCATCGAGAACGCGTCGAGCCGTTCGGGCCGCGGGCAGGCGGGCGAGATGAGCGGCGAGCTCGAAGTCCAAGCCGTTCCGGCGCGCGTGAACTGACCGACGTCCGGCCCGCCGCGTCCGCGGCGACCGAACACCCGAGCGGGGCATGACGAGAAAGACCAGCCCGTCGAGACGCGGAACGCGAGCGCGAGCGAAGGCCGCGCGCGGCGCTTCGTCGTCCCGCGGCGCGCGCTCGTTCCTCGCGCCCGTCCTGGTCATGGTCTGCATCGTGCTCCTCGGCTGGCTCGGCACGCCGGAGCACCGTCGCTCGCTGCGCGCGTTCGCGCAGGACGCGCGCTCGTCGGTGGTCACCGCGTTCGGTGGCGAGGTCGCCGACCGCGCGCACGCGCCGGCACCGATCGAAACGTGGATCGACCCCGCCGCCTTCGAGATCGCGGAGCTCGCGTTCGAGTCGTCGAGCACGGGCGAGCCCGTGCGCGCCGACGAGCGTTGGGTCGACGAGCTCGCGTACACGATGGGCGAGATCGAAGCCTTCCGTGTCGACGATCAAGTCGCGCTCGCCGAGCTGCGCGACGCGATCGAACAGCTGTCGTTCGTGCGCGAGGTTCCGCTCCTGCTCGCCGACGCCGAACTCGGCCTGCAGCTCGAGCTCGAACTGCGCGAGCCGGTCGCCTGCATCCCCGTGGGCGACGAGTTCCTGACCGTCGACGGCGAGGGCGTCGTGCTCAGCGGCAAGTGGTCCGCGCCGATCCGCATCGACGGGATCGCGCTGCCCGTCGTCGGTCCGATGGCAGACGCGTTCGGCGTGTTCGGCGGCGCGCGTCCCGGCGATTGGTTGAGCGAGCGCGAACACCTGGACGCGCTCGACGTCGCGCTTTCGATGCGCGAACACCTCGACGTGCTCACGCGCGAACGACTGGGCCGCATCGTGGTCGACGCGAGTCGCGCGCGCGTCGCGTCGGTCGAGGAACCGGGCGTGCGCCTCTTGCTCGAGGATCGCCGCCTCGTCCTGTTCGGACGCGAGCCGTCCACCGACGAGCCGGGCGAGCTCTGGGTCGAATGGAAGTGGGCCGCGGTGCGCGACGCGATCGCGCGCCTCTTCGACGACCGAAGCCCGGTCGAATGGGCCACCGCCGACGTGCGTTGGGATCGCCCCGAACTCGGCGGTTCCGAACTCCTGGCCGCGTTGACCGAGGCCGAGGACGCGCCCGCGGAGCGGCACACTCGGGTGCACGACCGTGCGCCGATGGGGCTGCCCGCACAGGGCGTGCAGCGACGCGCCGCGGTGCACTGAGCCGTGGGCGGAACGGCGATCGCGTTCGCGTGGGCGCTCTCGCTCGCGTTCGTCGCGCTCGACGGCGGACTCGCGCTCGCCGGTAAGCCGCCGGCTTTCGACGGTGCGTCGCGCGCCGGGCTCGCGCTGCTGCCGTGGCTGGTCGTCGCGGGCATGCCGCGGCGCGGGCGCGAGCAGCCGCGCTTCGCCGGGCTCGTGCCGCTCGCCTTCGCGCTTCCGACGGTCGGACTCGGATTGGGCCTCGACGTCGCGTCGGGCGCTTCGGTCACGGGCGCGCCGCCGGTGCTCTGGTTCACGCTCGGCGGACTCGCGACGCTCCTCGCGTGGAGCCTCGCCGCCGAGCGCGCGCGGCAAGCGCCGCGCGCCGCCCTCGTGCACGCGGTGACGTGGCTCGCCGTCGTTCCCGGGTTCGCCGCGCTGTGGTGCGCGCTCGCTTGGGCGCCGCGCGGTGGAGGGGGTGAACTCGACGGCGGTGCGCAGTGGATCGAGACGCTCGCGCCGCTCGCGAGTCCGTGTGCGTGGTCCTTCCATTGGACGCGTGCCGAGCAGTTCGCCGAGCTGACGAGCGCGGACGCGTCGCGTTCCTTCGTCGTTCTCGGCGTCGGCGTTCTGGCGTGGGCGCAGGCCAGCTGGCTCGCGGCGCGCGAGCGGGGAGCGCGGCCGTGATCGCCGCGCTCGCCATGGCGTTCGTCGCGTCGATCGTCGCCGCATCGAACGGGACCGAACCCGGGGCGCGGGTCGCGGGGGACAACCGCATGTTCTTCGCGGACGTGCGCTTCCGCGGTCCGCTCGACGTCGTGTGGTTCGACTGCGGCGACGACGGGGAGACACGCCTGGCCGTTCGCCTCGTCGCCGGCGAGGAGCGCACGCTGTCCGTCCCGCTCCCCGTGAACTCTCCGCTCGGTGCGGAGAGCCTCGCATCCGTCCCGCTTCCGTCCCTGCGTTGGGAGCCCGAAGACGGCGCGGGCGCAGCAGCGTGGCTCGGTTGGACGGCCGACCAACCCGCCGCGCGCTTCGCTCGATTCTCACCCGCGTTGCGTGCGCGCTCGCGCCCGGTCGCGCCGCAGGCAGCCGCGCAGCTCGGCACGCCGGAGTTCGCCCTGGCGATCGCCTGCTTCCTCGCCACGTGCGCGCTGCGCCGCCGCCCGTGGGTCGCGCTCGTCGTCGCCGGCGCGATGGCGGGCGGACTGTTCGCGCTCGCCGTGCGCCGCGGTCCGCCCGACTTCGTCGTGCGCGTGCACGAAATCGACATCGGCGTGGCGCAGGCCTACGCGGTCGAGACGGGGCGGACGGTCGCGCTCCCGAGTGACGCGCTCGAGGTGGCGCCGGTTCACGCGGCGCTCGTTTTCGAGCTCGAGCGCGTCGGCGATGCGCTGCACGGTCGGATCGAACCGCGCGACGGCGCGGGGAGCGTGCAGCTCGCCGGCCTGAGCATCGAGCCCGTCGTTCGGTGGAACCGCGCCGCGCCGGCCGAGTCCCTGGGCGACGCCTGGGTTCGGTCGCCCTCCGGGCGTTGGACGGCGCACGGGGAGTGGGTCGCGGGCCGGCCGCTCGGACCCACGCAGATCGACCGCCCGCCGCCGCCCGGATGGCTCGTCGCCGGGCTCGCTCCGGGACGCGGCGTGCTCCTCGGTCGCCTGCGGGAAGCAGGGGAGGGGGCGACCTTCGTGCGCGTGGTCGGGTTCTAGCGAGCCGGGCTCGTTCCGCGCCGTGCAAGAAAGGCGCCACGACCCCCTTGATGCCCCCCCGGAGCGCCAGTACCTTCTTTCGCCCCGAGGCCGATGCGCACCGCGCAACGGATGCGTCCGGACCTCCTCCCATAAGGAAGGGGATCCCCGCGCCTCGCGACGACTACGCGTCCGGGCCTTCGGCCCGAGATGCCACGCTGCAAACCATGAAGACCTCCCACATCCGCGCCCAAGACACCGCCGAGCGCTGGTACATCTTCGACGCCTCCGAGCACGTGCTCGGCCGCATGGCCGCCGACATCGCCGTCCGCCTGCAGGGCAAGGACCGCCCCGAGTACACGCCCAGCGAACTCGGCGGAGCGCACGTCGTCGTCGTCAACGCGGAGAAGATCGTCCTGACCGGCAAGAAGGGCGACACGAAGGAATACCAGCGGTACTCCGGCTATCCCGGCGGCCTCTACATTCACTCGCTCGAACGGATGAAGGAGCGGCGCCCGCACGACATCGTCAAGCTGGCCGTGCGACGCATGCTGCCGAAGACGCGACTCGGCAAGCAGATGCTGTCGCGAATGAAGGTGTACGGAGGAGACGAGCATCCGCACTCCGCCCAACAGCCCACCAAGGTGGAGACCCTCGGATCATGACCGTGAACAATCCCTTCACGTGGGGCCTCGGCCGCCGCAAGAGTTCCGTCGCCCGTGTCCGCCTCAAGAGCGGCTCCGGCAACTTCCACGTCAACGGCAAGGTCGTCGGCGAGTACTTCACGACCCTGCGCGACCTGAACTCCGCCAAGGCGCCCCTGGCGCTGCTCGACGATCCGAACACGTACGACGTGTTCGTGCGCGTCAACGGCGGGGGGCCGCACGGCCAAGCCGGTGCGGTGCAGCTCGGCGTCGCGCGTGCGCTCAAGGAAGTCAACCCGATCCTCTTCGAAGGACTTCGGGAGCAAGGCTACCTGACGCGTGACTCGCGGATGAAGGAACGCAAGAAGCCCGGCCGCCGTGGTGCGCGCCGTGGGTTCCAGTTCTCGAAGCGCTAGGCGAGCACGACGCCGTGGCAGGCCATTCGCACTCCGCCAACATCGCCCGCCGCAAGAACGCGGTCGATGCGAAGCGAGCCAAGGTCTTCTCGAAGTGTGCCAAGGCCGTGATGTCGGCCGTGCGACAGGGCGGGCCCGACGAGGGCGCCAACCTGAAGCTGCGCTACGCGATCGAGAAGGCGAAGGCCGCCAACATGCCCAAGGACAACATCGAGCGCGCGATCAAGCGTGCCTCGGGGGAGGGCATGGGGGATCTCGACGAGCTGACGTACGAGGGCTACGCCCCCGGCGGCGTCGCGGTGATGGTCACGTGCCTGACGGACAACCGGAAGCGCACGGCCCCCGACATCAAGCACATCTTCGACAAGCGCGGCGGCAACCTCGGTGCCCAGGGCTCGGTCGGCTTCCTCTTCGACTTCCGCTCGATCTTCGTGGTCGAGACCGGCGACATGGACGAGGACGCGGTGATGGAAGCGGCGCTCGAGGCGGGTGCGGACGACGTCGAGTGCGACGACGGCGTGGCGACGATCTACGCCGCGGCAACCGACTTCCTCGAGGTGAAGGAGGCGCTGGACGGCCAGGGCCTGACGTTCCTCAGCGCCGAGACCGGCTACGTCCCGCTGACCGCGGTCGCGGTCGAGAGCAAAGCCGAAGCCGAGAAGCTGCTCAAGCTCATCGCGCTGCTCGAGGACAACGAGGACGTCCAGAACGTCTACGCGAACTACGACATGCCGGACGAGTGGATCGACGAGCTCTCCTGAGCGCGAAACTTCTTCCGACCCCGTCGCGTCCGGGCGCCCCGTCGTCGTTCCCGTGTCCGCACCGATCTCGGCGAGGACGCGCGAATAACCCGCGCCAGATGCTTCCACAGGTTTGACCGGCAACCTCTATTCTCGTTAGCTAGGAGCCCTAGCCCTCCACGGAGCCCATCGAAACAGACATGTCGGAAGCCAATCGCACGGTACGCATCGTGACCAATGACGAGGCGCTCTTCGCCGCCGCGCGGGGGGCCGTCGCCTCGCTCGAAGGCTGGGAGATGGGCGAGCCCCAAACGATCGAGGACTTGCTCACGAGCCGGCCGACGCCGGGCGACGTGATCCTGATCGACGCCTGGCTGCGCACCGAAAACGTCTACGAGTCGTGCCGCCGACTGACCGGCAAGACGCGCAGTCGCACGTATGTCGTGACGGATGAGCGCAACGACCTCGCGGCCGAGATCGCGGCGTTCTGCGGCGCGACCGGAACGCTCGCGCGGCCGATCTCCGGCAAGGGATTGCGCGCGCTGCTCGACGCCGACTCGGGACGCCGCGAGCTTCCCCAGGAGGGGCGCGAGCAGGAGCGCAGCACACGCGAGTTGCCGGAGAACCTGCTGCGCGATCTCGTCGGCGACGGCGCGAACCGTCTCATCGACGTGCTCACCGATCCCGAGACCGGGCTGTACAGCTACGAGTACCTCTCGTTCAAACTCGACGAAGAGTTCAAGCGCGCGCAGCGCTTCGAGCAACCGCTCTCGTGCGTGATGCTCGGCTTCGAGGGGCAGGTGTCGGACGACGTGCTCGGTTCGCTCTCGAGCATCTTCCTCAACGCGTCGCGCGACACGGACTTGCTCGGCCGCTTCGACCAGAGCTCGTTCCTGTTCTTCCTCCCGAACACCGGACCGGACGGCGCGAGCGTGATGGCGACCCGCATCCGCGGTTCGGCCGAGGAGCAGGGGCTGCGCGACCTGGTCGGGGACGACCTGGCGATCGCGGTGGGAATCTCCTACTGCCCGCACCCGGACATCAAGCGCCGCGAAGACCTGTTCGCGCGCGCACGTGCGGCGTTCCTCGCCGCGCAGCGCGAGGGCGGCGTCGTCGTCAGCGCCGACTAGCGCGGCCTGACGATGTCGGATCGTCGCAACGACGCTCCGTTCCTGCTCTCCGTCGACGGCGCCGGACAGTACCTCGTCGCCGCGGGTGCGCGCTTCGTGCTCGGGCACTTGCGCGGCGGCGCGGCCGACCTCCCGTTCCTCGCCGACCTCGGCGCGCGGCACGCGCTGCTCGAACGCACGGACTCGCTGCGCGACGGTGCCACCTGGTCGATCACGGCGTTCGGTGACGAGCGCGTCTACGTGAACGGCGAGCGCACGGCGGAGCGCCGCGTCCTCGCGCGCGGGGACAACGTGCGCCTCGGCGAGAACCTGACGTTCCGCTTCCGCGCGCCCGACCCGGCGAGCGAGAGCACGATGCTCTACTTCCCCGAGGGCATCGACTGCGCGGGAGGGCGGCACGTCCTCCTGTTCTCCGACGGCGAGGGCGGGCGCATCCGCGTCGGCTGCAAGGGACAGCGCCACGTCCTCGTGCCGCGGCTCGAACACGACGTCACGCTGGTGCGAGGGGCCGACCGCCTCTTCGTGCGCTGCGAAGCGCGCATTCGTTGCCACGCCGAGGACGCGCGCGACGAGGCCGAGTCCGGCGGAGTGTCCATCCCGCTCCCGCTCGCGCGCCGCCTCGACCTCGCCATCGGCGCCCCCGAGGGGAGCCGACCGCCGTTCGGCCTCGCCGTCGGTCCGTCCGAGCTGTGAGCGCCGGCGCCGGCGGTAACGGATCCCGCGGGACGTGCGTAGCCTGGCAGCGTGCGTAGAATGAAGCGCCGCGCGGTTCGCCGCGCGGAACGCCGCAAGCGACATGGTCGACTGGGAAACCTTCTACGGATCCTTTCGCCGCCCGGACTTCATCCCGGGCTTCGAGATCCAGAACCACCTCGGGGGTGGAACCTTCGGCGAGGTCTACAAGGCGAAGAAGAGCTCGATCGGCAAGTCCTACGCGATCAAGTTCCTGCGGCTCGACGAGGACGCACAGCGCGATGCGGTCGAGCGCGAGCTCGAGAGCGTGCGCCTCTTCGCGTCGATCGATCACCCGAACCTCGTCACGATCGAGGACATGGGCGTGGTCGAGGGGGTGCCGTATCTCGTCATGGGATACGCCGGCGAGGAGACGCTCGCGCGCCACCTCAAGGGCGAGGGCCTCGACCCGAAGCGCGCGATGCGCTACTTCGTCCAGGCTTGCCGCGGCGTGCTCGCGCTCCACGACCGACGGCTCGCGCACTTCGACCTGAAGCCGTCGAACATCTTCCTGCGCGGCGACGTGGCGCGCGTCGGGGACTACGGCCTCGCCAAGCTGCTCGTCGAGGGCCGGCAGACGCTCTCGTTCGGGCGTGGGACGCCGCAGTACATGGCGCCCGAGATGCTGAAGAACCGCGCCG
>JAJDEV010000062.1 GCA_029259605.1 Planctomycetota bacterium
GGCCACGACGCGCGCCTTCCTCGGCCGTGTGCTGCGCAACGCGATGTTCCAGGACGCGCGCAGCGAGCGCCATCGTCGCGCGCGTGAACAAGCCAACGCGCGTAGCGAGGTCGACCTGACGAGCTCGGAACTCGTCGACGAAGTGGACAGCCAACGCATGTTGCTCGAAGAGGTGCTACGGCTCGGGGAGCCCGCGCGCCGGACGATCCTCATGCGCTACTTCCGCGATCTCACGGCGGCCGAAATCGCGCGCAGCGAAGGCGTCCCCGCGGCGACCGTGCGCTCGCGCCTCAAGCGCGCCCTGGAGGAGCTGCGCGAGCGGCTCGACACGCGCCACGGAGGCGACCGCGCGGCGTGGTCGCTCGGCGCGCTCGCGTGGGCGCACCGGATCCCGGGCGGCGCATCGATGCCCGTCGCTCCGCAACCGATCGGCGTCGCCGCCGCTATCGAAGGAATCGTTCTCATGAAGGTCGCCAAAATTTCCGCCGTCGCCATTCTCGCCATCGCCGCCGCGTACGGCGTCTCGCGCTTGGCCGGCTCGCCCGCCGGCGCGTCTCCGATCGACAACGCCCCCGCCGTTCGCATGCCCGTCGCGGAGAAGCTCACTCCCCCGCCCGCTCCCGAGACGGCGCCGCGCGAAGCCGCCGTCGAACGCACGGCCGTGGAGCCGACGCCCGCACCGGTCGCCGCCGTCGAACACGAAGCCGCGGCTGCGGCCGCGCCCGCGGAAGCGATCGTGTCGCGCGTGACCGCGGTCTTCGTCGATCGCGATGGTCCGGTCGTGCCGGGCGTCGAGTTGCGCTTCGAAGGCCTCGTCAATCGTCCCGACGGCGCCGCGAGCGCCGCGACGCTCTCCGCCGGCGACGGACTCGCCGTGCTCGAGATCCCGATCGACCACGGACAGAACTTCGGCGTCTTCCGCTGGTCGGTCGAGGGCTACGCGCTCGGCGGCGTCGAGGCGGAGGTCGAGAGCGACGGGCACACGGACCTCGGAACGATCACGCTCGAGCGCGGCGCACCGGTCTCCGGACGCGTCATCGATCCGTCCGGTCTCCCGGTCGCGGGGGCGCGCGTGTGGGCGCTCGGCGCCGAGCTGCCAAGCGGCGACGCCGGACAGATCGAGCGCCGCGGACCCGCGACGGTGCTCGACGGAATGTTCGAGCGCGACTCGACGCCCTCGGTACGGACGAACGAAGACGGAGACTTCCGGATTCCCGGCGTCCTTCCGGGCAGCCGGCGCGTCTGGGCGCACGCCGACGGAGCCCGCTACTGCCCGTCGAACCCCGTCGACGTCGAGCTCGGTCGCGAGTTGCGGGGCGTCGAGGTCGTGCTCGCACCGCTCGCCGTCGACGATCGCATCGAGGGCATCGTGCTCGCCCAGGACGGCCAGCCGGTCCCGAGCACGCAGGTGCGCTACGCCCTCCACGCCGAAGACTTCGGCATCACGAGTTCGGTGACCACGGGCGACGACGGTCGCTTCCAGCTGGTCGTGTGGCGCAAAGCTCCGCACTCGTTCACGGTCCAGGGCATCGACGGCTCGGGTTCCGCGCACGTCGCGAGCGTCGAACCCGGCACGCTCGATCTCGTGCTGCAACTCGGCGACGAGGAAGCGATCGAGCTCGTCGTGACCGATCCGGACCGGCAGGCCGTCGAGCAGTACGAAGTCACGCTGTGCGTGGGGACGGAGACGTCTTGGAGCGGACACCGCGAGAGCGGCGACGAGCATCCCGGCGGACGCGCGAACATCGGCCGGCCGGCGGACTCGTTCTGGATCGAAGTGCGCGCGGTCGGGTTCGCGCTCGGCAAGCTCGGTCCGTTCGAGGCGGGCGCGGTGCCCGCCGTCCTCGAGCTCACGCTCGACCCCGCACCCGGCGTCACCGGACGCGTCCTCGTCGACGGCGCTCCGCAGGCGAACGCGCGGGTCGCGCTCTATCGCGCGGTGGACGAGACCGAGCGCGTCGAGGTCAACGGGTTCCCGGCCTTCTGGCAGAACACGGGGGAACAGGCGGTGACGGACGAGGACGGTCGCTTCACGCTCATGCCGCGCCGCGCGGGAGAGTTCCGGGTGCGCGCGACGGTCGACGGTCGCGCGTCGTGCGAGTCCGAGACGCTCCGCCTCGCCGCGAACACCGGCGCGAGTGATCTCGACGTCCACGTCGGCCACGGCGGAACGCTGATCGTGCAGGCCGTCGCCCCGCCCGGGAAGAGCGCCGCCGGCGTCGTCGTCGCGGTCACGCGCGGAGACAGCCATCCGCGCACGCGGCGCACGGACGCCGACGGACGCGCGATCTTCGAGCACATGACGCCGGGGCGCTGGGACGTTCTCCTGACGGAGAACGAGCTCAAGCCCTTCACCAGCAACAGCTCGAGCCACGGCGCCGATCCGGACGAGCCGCAACCGAAGCGCCCTTCGGACGTCGACGTGCGCGAGGGGCGCGACTCGCACTTCACGCTCGCGCTCCCCGACGACGAGGACTGAGCGCGTCAGCTCGCGAGCGTGCTCCGCCGGCGGCCGCGGGCGAGCGGAAGTCGAGGCGATCGCGTAGCCTGCTAGACACACGTCGGGTATCGAACGTGCCCGCGTCGAGTCTTCCGGAGGAGCCCGCCGATGCACGCCATCCCGTTCCTGCTCGCCCTTTCGTTCCTTCCCACGAACGCCCAGCGCGTGTCGAACGACCGCGACTCGGACCGCGACGGACTGTCGGACTTCCACGAGGTGCACAAGTACTTCACGGATCCGCACGCGGACGACAGCGACGGAGACGGGATCCCCGACGGCGATTGGGACGAGCGGCGCGAGTTCAGTTACTCCGTCCGCGCCGTCATGCACGTCATGGCGCCCTTCGACGTCGCGTCGATGAACGACGACTACCAGGACGTGCGCGTGCTCGACGAGCGCGCCGACCTGCTCGAGTTCGAGGTCGTCGTCTATCCGTTCAACACGGTGGCCGAAGCGATCGTGCCGGACGCAGGCTGGCGCAAGACACCCGCGGCGCTGCGCGCGTACGTCGCACCCGGCGTGTGCAGCAACTGGGACGCCGAGCTGCGGGACGAGCTGACCGCCGAGCTGAGGGAACGCGGCGTGCGCGTGGACTCGATCGACGACGTCGAGGCGGCGCGAGAGGTCTCGCGTTGGCTGATGGAGCGCGCGGCGTTCGAAGACAGCTTCACGACCTTCGCCGTCGAGTTCGAACGCGGCGCGCCGCGCGTCACCGCCGAGCAAGCGGACACCATGCGGCGCACCCTCGAGCGCAAGGGACGCTCGCTCGAGGAACAGTTCGACCGCGAACTCTTCGGCAAGGGCATGTTCGCGAACAAGATCCACGGCTCCTGCACGTCGTCGGCGATCTACCTCGCGACCGGACTGCGCGCCGTCGGGCTGCCGACGCGCACGATCGTATGCGTCCCCATCGTGGACGCGAACGACCCGCGCGAAGTGGAATGGATCTCGTCGCGCATCTCGCACGTGGGCATCCGCGCGCAGCTCCGTGCGGCGGCCGAGAAGCTGCGCGGTTCGTGGGCCTCGCACACGTTCAACGAGGTCTGGGTCGGCGGCCGTTGGCGTCGCTTGAACTACACCGAGCTCGGGCCGAGCGTCCTGGACGACACCCTGGGACTCTTCGTCCACGTGCACACCTTCGGCGACCATTCCGAGGCGCGCCTCACCGGCTGGGGCAACCGCGAGCGTCACCCGCTGCACGACGCGCTCTTCGGCAGCCACAACCCCTACTCCTGCATCAGCCTCTCGGATCGCTTCGGCGCGCACTCCGACGTCCCGAACGAGCCCCTCCAGGGTCTGCGCGAGCTCACCGTTCAGGGGCTGACCTGGTACGACGCTCCGGCGCGCCCCGAACGGCTGACGACCTCGCTCGCGGCGCCGGAGGACCGCTACGTCCTCGCACACTTCGACACGAACGGCATCGACGGACACGAGGCGCTGGAGTTCTATCGCGCGGTCGACAAGGCCTTCGTGCTGCGCGCGAGCGGACACGACGACGTGCCGGCCGTCGCGATCCAGAAGTTCTGGGGCGACAGCGGCGACTTCATCCTGAGCATCGAACCGCGGGACCTGGCGCGCATGGCGCGAGGGACGCCCTACGAACTCGTATGGACGGGAACGGGCGACGCGGGGCGCTGGAACATCGCCGCGGGGCTTCGGCTCGAGCGTTAGAGTCCGTGGGTCCGAACGCGGCGCGGTTGCCGGAACGCGCGTCGCCTGGCAGAGTCGGTCCTCAACCGACTCGACCATGAAGCCCCCTCACATCGCGCACCGTCTTCTGTTCATCGCCGCCGCCGTTCTCGGCGCGCAGGCGCAGACCTTCGCCCAGGGCGGCGCGCCTCCGTCCGACGACGCGTTCAAGATGGGCTCGCCACCCGCGCTGGCGGAGGGGCTGACCGAGGAGGACATGTGGCCCGCCGCGACGGCCGAGGGGTGGAGCCGCCCGTGCCTCGTCACGTGGCAGCGCACCTTCGACGACGCGTTGCGCGTCGCGCGCGCCGAGCGCAAGCCGATCCTCGTCGCGGTGAACATGGACGGCGAGATCGCGAGCGAGCACTTCGCCGGCGTCCGCTACCGCGAACCCGCGACCGCCGCGCAGATGGACGCGTACGTCTGCGTCATCGCGTCGGTGTACCGGCACACGCCGCGCGACTACGACGAGAACGGCAACCGCGTCGCGTGCCCGCGCTTCGGCACCGTGACCTGCAGCGAGCACATCGAGAACGAGCGCACGCTCTACGACCTGTACTTCGACGGCAACCGCGTGTCGCCGCGACACATCGTCCTCGACATCGACGGGACCGAGCAGCTCGACGTCTTCTACTCGTGGGACACCGACACGGTGTTCTCGACGTTCCGCAAGGGCCTCGAAGGTCGGCCCGCCCCGCTCCCACGCGCGGAGCCGACGCTCCAGAACCTCGCGCGCAGCGCCAACGTCGAGGACCGCGAGGCGCTCGAACGCGAGTACGCGCAGGGTGACCGCGAGACCAAGGCGCGCATCCTGCGCACGCTGGTCGAGGAGCACACGGTCGATCAGGTGGAGGTGATCCGCTCGGCCATCTTCGGCTTCGACCTCGAGCTCGCGCACATCGCCGAGCGCGCGCTCGCGAAGTGCGAGACCGAGGGCGCGCTCGACGTCATGGCCGAGGCGCTGAACGGACCCATTCAGAAGGAAGGGCGCACGCTCTTGCTCGACGCCGTCGACCGCATCGCCGAGACGTCGCCGCGCGCGCGCACGCTCGCCGCGCTGCACAGCGGGCTCTCGCGTCGCTCACCGCACATCGACGAAGACGCGCTCGAGGCGCGCGCGCGCGAGTACGAAGCGAACGCCGCGGCGTCGGTCGACGTGTCCGCGCGCGAACACGCGGCCGAGGCGCATCCCGGGGATCCCGCGGCGCTGCTCGCGTTCGCCGAAGCGTTGCTGACGCGCGCCGTCGACGCGTCCGATGCCGGTGAGCGCCAGTTCTCCGAGCTCCTGTTCGAGGACGCCCGCGCGGCGGTCGGCCGCGCGCGGGAAGCGGGCGCGGCGAACGCGCGCGTCGACGCGGTCCTCGCGATCACCGCGGCCGCGGGCGGCGACTGGCCGAACGCGCACACGCGCGCGATCGCCGCCGTCGAGGGCGGTCTGCTGCGCGCCGAAGGCGACCCCATGGGCGCCGCGGCGACGCTCGACGTCAAGCTCAAGACGCGCGTGCTCTTGCTCTTCGCCGACGCGCGGCGACGCTCGATCCGCACGGCGTACCGCGCGGGCGAGGAGTGGCCCCCGGAGTGGTTGTCCGACCTGAACGCGGCGCACGCCGTGCTGACGCAGGGGCCGCTCGACAACGAGCGCTTGCTCGTCGATCACCACGACTTCCTGCGTTGGATCGGCGCGAGCCAGCGCGCGAACGCCGTCCTGGACGACGCGCTCCTGCGCTTCCCCGACGCACCCGCGCTGCACGAACGCCTGCGCGCGCGGCTCCTTTGGGACGGCGGTCCCGAGGGGCTCGAGCAGGGCTACGCCGCGCGCCTCGAACAGGAGACGGCGGCGGACGCCGAGCCGACCCAGCTGACATGGTTCGCGGGCTACGCATCGCTCGTCGCCGCCGAACACCACCGGCGCCGCAGCGAGTTCGACGCGGCCGTCGCCGCGTACGAGCGTGGCATCGCGCACTTCGAGGACAACATCGAGCGCTTCCCCGCCGGCCGCGACTCGTGCGACCACTTCATCGCCCTCGGCCGCGCCGGACTCGCACGCGTCGCGCTCGAGCACGGCGACCTGGAACGCGCGACGCTCGCGCTGCTGGACGCGCTGCACCGGCGTCCCGACTCGGCGGCGTCCGAGGACGGACTCGGGCTGACGCCGATCGCCACGGCGAAGATGCTGAAGGCGCGCTTGCTCGATGCGGGCGACGAGGTGCGCGCCGCGAGCGTGCAGGACGCGCTCGATGCGCTCGACCCGAAGCTGCTCGAACCGCCGCCGGCCGAGCCGCGCGACCTGCGGCGCGGGCGACGCAACGCGCCGCCGCCGGGCCGGTAGCCCGCGGACCGCGACCTCGACGCGGACCGGCCGTGTCCCCTCGCGTACGCGCGAGCGCGGCACGGCGGCGTCGGTTCGGAAACCCTTTCGCGCATACACCGACTTCACCGAGTTGCGTTCATTCGCGCAGTGGTTCGAACGCGATAGAGGGCAGCGGGGAAGTCGCCGACCCGAGCGCGCCGTGGGGGCGCATCGACGGGCACGCGACGCGGGAAGGAGACGGGCGAGGCATGACGCGGCGTGAAACGAACGAGGGGCTCTGGCCGCGCGGCGCGAACGGCGGCGCGTCGCGCTGGCGGAACCAGAGCATTCCGCTCTCCGAAGTGACGGAGCACGCACCGCCGGTCCCGACGACGGAGCCTCCGCCCGCGGCCGCGCCGACTTCGGGCCTCCTCCTGGACCTCGAGCGACTCGAGTCCGTCGTCCACGACTTCCTCGCGTGCCTGAACCGCATGAGTCATGCGCGCGGAGACGGTGCCGGATCGGCGCAAGTGGCGCGCTTCCGAAGCATCCTCGAAGCGCCGCCCCCCACCGGCAGCCCGCTGCTCGGCCCCCCGGTGCTCTGCGGCATGAGCCCGATGATCGGACTCGAGAGCCTGTTCGGTTTCGTCGGCACGCTGCGCAAGACGGGCGTGCTGCGCATCCACGCCGGCGGCACGACGTTCATGATCTCCGTCGTCCGCGGCGACGTCGTGCACGGCGTCTGCCACCCGCGTCCGGAAGCCGAGCTGCTCGGCAACATCCTCGTCGAACGCGGAGCGATCGATCGCGCGACGCTCGACCGCTTCTTCGCCCGGTGCGGACCGTCGTCGTGCCAGATCGGCGAGGCGCTCGAGCGCGAGGAGCTCGTGAGCACGGATGAGCTGCGCGAGGCGCTCGAACTCCAACTGCAACGGCTCTTCGATCGCCTCCTCGCGGCGCACTCGTCCGATTGGTGCTTCCACGAGGGCGAGGCCAAGCTCTCGTACGTCAACCTGCGCATGAACGCGACCAGCGTGTTGCTCGAGAGCGCGCGCAAACGCGACGAACGCAACGCCTGAGCCCGGGCCGCTACCGCGTGTGAACGCGCAGCTCGATGCCGGAGGCCGTGCGGCGGGCGGCGCCGATCAGCTCGGACTCGGCGAACGGGTCGACCTGCGCGTCGTCCGCCTTCCATTCGGTGTCGAACGCGGCGGCGCGAACGTGGCGCAGCTCGGCGTACCCGAACAGGAACGCGCCGGCGTTCTCGTCGAACGCGGCCTGGAGCGGCGAGCCCCACTCCACACCGGCGCCGTCCACACGCGCGAGCGCGCGTACGCCGCGCACGAGCTTGTCGTACCCGGTGCATGCGAGCGCGCGCGTCGCGAGGACGGCGAAGCCTCCGATCGCGCCCTCCGCCGACGGCTGCTCCATCGGACCGTTCTCGTCCACGAGGTACGCGCGCGCGCCCTCGAGCTCGACGGTACGCGCGCTCAGCTGCGCGACCGCGAGCACGCGCTCGATGGCGCCCAGGAAGCGCGCGCCGTCCGCGATGCCGAAGAGCAAGCCCAGGCCGTTTTCGATGGTCGGCGGCGACTCGTCGGGTGCGAGCACGTGGTAGACGGCGAACAACCCGGAGAACTGTCCGAGCACGTCCTCGACGGGGTCGACGCCCGAGATCGCCTCGGCCGCGGCCAAGCCCTGGTCGACGGTTTCGAAGCCCTGCGCGTCTTCGTCCTGCAGTCCCGCGCGCACGGTCTCGTAGAAGCGCGTCGGATTCCAGCCCATCCCGAACAGCGTCCACGTTCCGCTCGGCAGGTCCGCGGGCAGCGTGGTCGGGAGCGGTTCGAACGTGTCGGCGATCTTCGCCGCCAAGCTCGCCTCGGGAATCCGTAGCGACGCGTTCATTTCGATGCGCGTGCCGGGGAACACGTCGGCGGTCACGTGGAGCGACGTTCCGCGGTCGATGCCGAGCAGGCCGCTCGGATCGGGAATGAGTCCGAACGCCGCGTCGCGCAACGCCTTCTCGGCGTCCGTGGCGAACGGCGTGAAGTCGACGAAGGCCTCGATCCCGCGCTGCCCGTTCGCGCGCGCGCCGAGAAACGCGTCGACCAGCGGCGCGCGATGCTCGCCCTCGACCAAGCCGCCGATGCTCGTCGCGAGCGTGCCGAGGATGACCTCCGGCGTCGAACCCGAGTAGAGCCCGAGCGCGCGCGGGTGATCGAAGAACGCCAGGCTGCGTCCGTCGCGCCACGTTCCGAGCTGCACCTGGCCATCGGCGACTTCCAACGTGCGCTGGGGTGCCTCGGACATCCAGCCGGTCAGCGCGTTCACGAGCGCGGCGCGATCGCCGGGCGCCTCCGCGAGGAACCCCGACACGTCGTCCGTCGCGAAGAAGAGCGCCTCGCCGTCCAGCTCGAGCAAGAGCTCGACCAAGCCTTCGAAGTTGCGGCCCGTCCCCCGCTCGAGCTCGCGCTCGAAGTCGCGCACGACCGGCTCCCCCTCGACCGTCCGGTAGATCGCGACCCAGTCGTTGCGTTCGGCGCGCGAGCGCAGCGCACCCGCGTCTTCCACGTAGACGAGCGCGTAGGCGTCGTCGGGAACCGCGGCGAGGAGCGCCGGATCGTCGGGGAGCGCGGCGGAGGCGAACGAGCTGGCGAGCGCGAGGAAGATCGATTGCATCGGGTGCCGCGAAAGCGGATTCGAGCTGCCCGCGCGCAGGCTCCGTCGGAGCGGTTCGTCGATGGCGCGACCGGGCGGGCGCGCAATGTAGCGCATCCCGCCGCTCGTCCGCGCTCCCCGCCGTCCGGAACGCTATCCTGTCGCCCCCGTGAAAGCAGGATCCCCATGACGACATCCGGCGAGATCCGCTTCGCGCCCAAGGACCGCCCGCTGCGACGCGACGTCGGTCGCCTCGGCGACTTGCTCGGCCACCTCCTGCGCGAGCTCGCGCCGCCCGGTGTCTACGGGACCGTCGAGCGTGCGCGGCTCGCGGCGCGTCACCGTCGGCGCGGAACGCCGGGAGCGGAGGAGGAGTTGAGCGCCGTGCTCGCCGCGCTCACGCCGGCGAACGCGCTCGAAGTCGTGCGCGCTTTCAGCGCCTACTTCGGCGTCGTCAACGTCGCGGAACAGGTGCACCGCATGCGGCGCTCGGTCGACTACCGGCGCAGCGGCGCGGCCCAACCGGGGAGCCTCGGCGCGACGGCGCTCGAGCTCGCACGGCGTGGGACGAAGCGCGACGAGGTCGTGGCCGCGCTCGCCAAGGTCGTCGTCGAACCCGTCTTCACCGCGCACCCGACCGAAGCCGTGCGGCGCACGCTGCTCAAGAAGGAGCAACGCCTCGCGCTCGCGCTCGTCGAACGCTTCGACGAGGACGCGCTCGATCCGGCCACGCGCACGAAGCTCGAGGAGCGCATCGCGCTCGAGATCGCGACGGCCTGGCAGACCGAGGAGCAGCTCCCCGGTCGGCCGACCGTCGCCGACGAGGTCGAGCAGACGCTGTTCGTCCTGTCGGACGTGCTCTATCGCGTGATTCCGAGCCTGCACGAGGAGCTCGAGCGCGCGCTCACCGTCGCGTACGGCGAGCGGATTCCGGTCGAGCGCCCGGTGGTCCGCTTCGCGTCGTGGGTCGGCGGCGACATGGACGGCAACCCGAACGCCGGCGCGGGCACGATCCGTGCGACGCTCGCGCGCCACCTCGAACTCGCGGTGCGGCGCTACCGCGAGGAGCTGCGCGGCCTGCACGAACACCTGTCGCAGTCGACGACGCGCGTCGCGGTCGACGACGCCCTGCGCGCGCGCGTCGGCGAGTACGCGGCGCGGCTCCCCGAGGCCGCCGCGACGATCCCGACCAACTACGCCGAGATGCCGTACCGCCGGCTGCTGTGGTTCATGGACGCGCGGCTCGAGCGCAAAGCGCGCGGTCACGAGCACGGCTACGGCGCGCCCGACGAGCTGCACGCGGACCTCGCTTTGATCGCCACGAGTCTCGAGCGCAACGCCGGCGCGCGCGCCGGACTCGCGCTGGTGCGTCGCGCGTTGTGTCGCGTCGGCGTCTTCGGCTTCCACCTCGCGGCGCTCGACGTGCGCCAAGACGCGGAGGTGCACCGCAGGGTGATCGGGTCGTTGCTGGGCGACGACGGCTTCGCCGAACGCACGCCCGGCGAACGCGCGGATCGCATCGTCGCAATGGACCCGGACGCGCTGCACGCCGGTGACGACGAAGCGCACCGCACGCTCGACGTCTTCCGCGCGCTCGCCGAGGCGCGCGCGACGTACGGCGACCGGGCGCTCGGACCGTACGTCATCTCGATGGCCCAGGGCCCGGACGACGCGCTCGCCGTGCTCGCCCTCTCGCGCGCCGCCGGGTTCCACGGGAGCGACGGCACGGTTCCGCTCGACGTCGCGCCGCTCTTCGAGACCGTCGACGATCTCGAGGCGGGGCCGGAGGTGCTCGCGAGTCTCGCCAAGCATCCGGTGTACGCACGCCACCTCGCCGCGCGCGGCCATCGGCAAGTCGTGATGCTCGGGTACTCGGACAGCAACAAGGACGCGGGCTTCGTCGCGTCGCGCGTCGCGCTGGACCACGCGCAGGAGCGGCTGGTCGCGACCGCCGCGGAGCACGGGCTCGAGCTCACGCTCTTCCACGGTCGCGGCGGTTCGATCAGCCGCGGTGGATCGAAGCCGAGGACCGGGATCCTGGCCGCGCCGCCCGGCGCGTTGAACGGGCATGCGCGCTCGACCGAGCAAGGCGAGATCATCGGCGCCAAGTACGGGCTGCGCGGCATCGCGACGCGCACGCTCGAGGTGACGCTCGGCGCGCTGCTCGAGCGTACGGCGGGCGGCGATCACGCGCGCCCGGCGTCCGACGAGCAGCGTGCGATCGCGGCGCGACTCAGCACGGCGAGCCGCGCGTGCTATCGCTCGCTCGTGCACGACGATCCGGACTTCCCGGCGCTCTTCCAAGGCATGACGCCGATCGACGTCATCGAGCGCTTGGACATCTCTTCGCGTCCGCCGCGCCGGCGCGCGATGCGCGGGATCCAGGACCTGCGCGCGATTCCGTGGGTCTTCGCGTGGACCCAGTGTCGCGCCGTGTTGCCGGGTTGGTTCGGGCTCGGCGCGGGGCTCGAGGCGACCGTCGAGGAGCACGGCCTCGATGCCGTGCGCCGCGCCGCGCGCGAGTGGCCGTTCCTCGCGACGCTGCTCGCCGACGTCGAGATGGTGCTCGCCAAGAGCGACCTCGACTTCGCGGCGCGCTACGCGGAGCTCGCGGGCGACGTCGGCGCGCGGCTCTTCCCCGTGATCCAGCGCGAGCACACGCGCACCGTGGCCGCCGTGCTCGAGATCGTCGAGTCGCGCGAGCTGCTCGAGCGCGACCCCACGCTCCAACGTTCGATCCGCCTGCGCAATCCGTACGTCGACCCGATGAGCCTGCTCCAGGTCGAGACCCTACGGCGCTGGCGCGCGGGCGGCCGCACGGACGCCGACCTCGAACGCGTGCTGATCCAAACCGTGCGCGGCATCGCGCGCGGCCTGCGGAACACGGGCTAGCAGCCCGTGCTCAGCGCAGGCGAAAGAACTCCTTCTTGATCCCGACGCGGCGCATCTTCTCGTAGAGCGAACGGGTGTTCAGCCCGGAGAGCTTGGCGCCGTCGCCGATGCGACCGTGGCTGCGCGTCAAGATCGACTCCAGGTACTGGCGATCGAAGCGATCGAGGAGCTCCTGGCGTCCGCGCGAGTAGGGCATCAGCATGAGGTCGTCGCGCAGGGGCTCGGACTCCTGCTCGTCCGCGTCCGGCTCCGCCTCGTTGGAGTCCGCGGGCGATCCGATGCGCGCGGGCAGGTCCGCGACGGTGATCTGCTGGCCGGCGCAGAGGAGCACGGTGCGCTCCATCACGTTGATCAGCTCGCGCACGTTGCCGGGCCACGCGTAGTCGACCAGTCGCTGCAGCGCGTCGGGCTCGATCCCGTAGACGGGTCGATTCAGGCTGAAGCGGAAGCTCTCGACGTGACTCTCGACCAGGCTCGGGATGTCCTCGCGGCGCAGGCTCAGCGGAGGCACCTGGAGCGTGACCACGCTCAAGCGATAGAAGAGGTCGGCGCGAAACCGACCCGCCTGCATCTCGCGCATCAGGTCACGGTTCGTGGCGGCGATCAGGCGCACGTCGACCTGAACTTCCTCCTCCGCGCCGACGGGCTGGATCCGTTGGTTCTGCAGCACGCGCAGGAGCTTGACCTGAACCGTGGGCGTCAGCTCGCCGATCTCGTCGAGGAAGAGCGAGCCGCCGTGGGCCAACTCGATGTAGCCGCGACGCGAACGCGTGGCCCCGGTGAACGCGCCCTCGACGTGACCGAAGAGCTCGCTCTCGAGGAGCGTCTCCGAAAGCGCCGAACAGTTGACGGCGACGAAGGGCTGCGCCGCGCGCGCGCCCTCGGCGTGGATGGCGCGGGAGAGGTACTCCTTGCCGACGCCCGTTTCGCCCTGGACGAGCAACGTGCTGTCCGTCTGCGTGACACGCTGCGCGAGATCCAGGAACTCGCGCATGGCCGGGCTCGCGGTCGCGAAGTCGCTGAGACGATTCCCCTCGGGATCGTGGGCGTTGAGCTGGCGCCGCAACTGTTCCGAGCGGCGTTGCAGGATCGCGGCCAGCGCACCGGCGAGATCCTCCGCCGCGACCTCGGGGTCGACCACGGCGAACGAACCGCTCGCCTGGAGCGCGGCACGCCGCTGCGAGTTCGGATCCTCCGCGAGCACGACGACCTCGGTACCGTCGGGCAGGCCGCGGATCTCCTCGATCGAGGGCGTCGGCGCGACGAGCAGCTGATCGTCGATCAGAACCAGGTCGAACACGTCGCGCCGCAGACGCGCGCGCAGGTCTTCCCCGTCGGCGAGCCGGCGAATCAGCGCCAGGCTCTTGTCGAGGTGCGGCGTGAGGCGCTCGGAGCGGCCGGGGGTTCGGGAGACGATGAGGACGCGAAGAAGCATGGAAGGCCGGAAGCTTAGGCAATTCACACCCGACAATCCGGCACGGCGACTCTGTTCTGGGGCGCCCGCGACGGAAGCGGCGCTCGGATGCGGCGCTGCCAATTCGCGTAAGCGCCGTCCGGGGCACGGGTTCGATGCGCGCCGCGCCCGGCGGAGGTGCGGTTCGGAACGGCGCGTGCATTCCACACCGTCAGCGGGACCTTCGTTCCGCCGGTCTGCTTCGCATGCCCAGCCCCACGCCAGGATCCAAGGATCCACCCGAGCCGCGCCCGGCAACGCCCGCGCTTCCCGCGCAGGTCGAGCCCGCATCGGATCCGGCGCGCGAGGACTCCCCTCCTCCCCCGCGCAAGTATCCGCGGCCGTTGCGTTGAGGAACGGGTCCGCCGAGCGACTCCATCCCTCCCGACTTCCCGATCCCCCCACCATGAAACGAATCGCTGCCATCCTGATCTCGACCACGCTCCTCGCCGCCTGCCAGACGAACGCGAGCCGCATCGACGACGCCCTGCTCGCCGAGCTCCAACCGACGGAGATGGCGACCGTGACCCAGGCCCGCAACGCGCAGACGAGCGCCCGCGACGCCCACGCCAAAGCCATGCGCGATACCGCGTGGGCCGAACAGCAGGTCGAGCTCGCGCGCTCTTCCCTCAAGGTCTCCCGCAACCAAGTGGAGGACTCGAAGCTCGCCGTCTCGCTCACCGAGAAGAGCGGCACCGGCACCGAGCTGAAGGCGGCTGAGGCCTCCTACGTGTTCACCCTCGCGGGCGCCGACGAACTCCGCGCACGTGTCGCGCTGCGCAAGCGCGAGCACGACCACGCGAAGCTCATGGAGAAGCTTTCGGCCGAGCAGCTCCGGCTCGCGAACGCGCGCCTCGAGCTGGTCAAGGCGGAAGCCGTGCAGACCCTCGACCGCGTCGAAACGCGCGACATCTCGATCAAGGACTGCCGCCGTCAGGTGCGCTTCCACGAGACCGAGGTCGAGCTCGCTAGCATCCGCTCCAAGGCGTCCGCGACCGAGCTCCAGGAAGCCCGCGCGGAGTACGACGCCGTGCGCGCCACGGCCGAGGCGTTGCGCCCGGCGAACCGCTAGCCCGGGCCATACAGCAAGGCTTTGCCGAGATCGACGCAGATGCGCGCTAGCCCGGATCATTCATGAGGCTTTGCCGAGATCGACGCGGATGCGCGTCAGATCAGCGCTTCGCGACCGAAGCGCGTGGAGGCGACCTTGACGTGAAGCGTCATGAATGATTCGGGCTAGCATGCGGAGCCGCCTCGCGGCAGGGATCCTGTTCCTGTCCGCGCGGCGGCTCCTTCTTCCCTGATTCATCGAACCATGAAGTCGTTCAAAAACATTCTGATCGTGAGCATGGTGCTCCTGGTTCTGATCGCCGTGCTGCAGAATCGTGAGACCGTGGAGACCAAGTTCCTGTTCGCGACGTTGTCCATGCCGCGCGCGCTCTTGCTCCTGGTGACGCTCGGTATCGGCTTCGCGGCCGGACTCCTCGCGAGCACGAAGATCCTGCCCGGAAAGGCGCGCGACTGACCCGACCGGGACGCCGCCTCTGCCCGTCCATCGATTCGGAACACCGAGACACCTGATGACACATCACGCAACGCTCAAAGCCACCCTCGAGGGGCGCCTGAAGGAACTGATCGCGCGCGCCAACGAGATCGACGACGACCTCAGCGCGCTCGCCGACGCCGATTGGGACGAGAACGCGATCGAGGCCGCGGACGACGAGGTGCTCGAGCGCGTCGGACGCGCGACGGTCGAGGAGATCCGCAACGTCCGCCGCGCGATCGACGCGATCCAAGCCGGAACCTACGGGACGTGCATCGAGTGCGGCGACGCGATCGCCCCCGAGCGCCTCGTGGACCTGCCCGAAGCCACGAAGTGCATGCGCTGCGCCTAGCGCGGTCGTAGTGCACCTCACTGAGGACCGCTAGCCCGGATCATTCATGAGCATGCACGCCAAGAGCTGCAATCGACCGGCTACGCCGGTCTCTCGGCCCCTGCCGGCACTTTGCGAACGTCGGCGTCCTCGACGACCTGACAAGGTCGCCTCCGGGGCCAACGCCCGC
>JAJDEV010000063.1 GCA_029259605.1 Planctomycetota bacterium
TCGGCCCCTGCCGGCACTTTGCGAACGTCGGCGTCCTCGACGACCTGACAAGGTCGCCTCCGGGGCCAACGCCCGCAAAGCACCGGCAGGAACCGAGTTGCAGCTACTGCCGCACATCCTCATGAAGAACCCGGGCTAGACCGCCTCGAGGCCGCGCAGTTCGAGGGCAACCTCGGAAATGCGCTTCGCCGCCTCCGCGACTTCGGCGTCCGTCGTGAAGCGGGAGAGCGAGAGTCGGATCGTCTCGGAGGCCACCTCTTCGCCGAGTCCCATCGCGAGCAGGACCGCCGAGGGCCCGCGCTTGGCCGCGCTGCACGCCGCGCCGCTCGATACGGCGACGCCGGCGGCTGCCAGGCTCGCGAGGAGGAGCTCGCCGTCGATGTTCGGAATGTGGAGGCTCGACGTGTTGTCGAGGCGCAGGCCGTCGGCGGCGTGGACCGACGTGCCGGGGATCCGTGCCAGGAGCTCGCGCTCGAGCGCGTCGCGCCGCGCGCGCACGGCGGCGCGCCCCGAGGACGGGGCCGGATCCGCGACGTGCTCGAGCGCGAGCGCGGCCGCGTGTCCGAGCCCGACGATGCCGGGCACGTTGTGCGTTCCGGCGCGCCGCTCGCCCTCCTGGGAACCGCCCGTGAAGAGCGCTGGGAACGCGTCCTGCTCGAACGTGCCGCGCCGGATGTAGAGCGCGCCCACGCCCTTCGGACCGTGGAACTTGTGCGCCGAGATCGACGCGAGGTCGACGCCGAGCTCGTCGAGCGCCATCGGTCGCTTGCCCGGGATCTGGACCGCGTCGAGGTGGAACGGAACGCCGCACGCGTGCGCGCGTGTGGCGATGCGCGCGATCGACTCGTCGTCGAGCAGCGCGCCGGTCTCGTTGTTCGCCCAGTGCAGCGTGACGAGCCGGCAGCCGTCGCCGATGCGCTCGATCAGCGCGTCGATGTCGAGGCGCCCGCCGCGGTCGACGGGGACGACGTCGACCCGAATCCCGCGCGCCGCGTGGGCGGCGAGCGGCCGCGCGACCGCCGCGTGCTCGGTGGCGGACGTGACGCACGATCCGTCGGTGTACGCGCCGAGCGTGGCGTGGAGCGCCGTGTTCAGGCTCTCCGTCCCACCGGACGTGAACAGCACCTCGCCCGGCGACCGCGCGCCGAAGAGCCGTTGTGCCCGCGCGCGCGCCTCCTCGACCAGCCGCGCCGCCTCCTCGCCGTAGCCGTGCAGGCTGGACGGATTCCCGAACCCGCGCCGCATCGCGTCGACGACGGCCTCGATCACGCGCTCGTCGACGCGCGTCGTCGCGTTGTTGTCGAGGTAGATGGAGTCGGGAGCGTTGGAGTCGGTCACGGCGCCATCGTAGCAATCGGGATGCGGCCGACGCGGCCCGGGCTCGGACGTCGCCCGAGGATTCGTGCGGGAATCGTGTTAACGAATCGGGACGCCGCCCGTGGGAAGCGAGGACCCGCCGTTCCCGTACCGAGAGGCCGCGATGCAAACACCCCCCGAGCTCGAAGACATCCGCCTGCACACGTGCAGCAAGACGTGGGGTTCGCTCGAGAGCAGCGGGGCCGAGGGGGACGCGCGCATCGGTGAGAAGACCCGCTACTGCGGAGACTGCGCGCTGCACGTGCACGACCTCGCGGCGTACACGCGCGACGAGGTGCGCGAACTGCTCGACGGACGGCAGGGCCGGTTGTGCCTCATGAAGACGGTGCTTCCGAACGGAACGCTCCTCACGCGACGCGACGTGGCGGCGAGCGAAACGGTCGCGCGGCCGTGGCTCGCACGCCTCGCCGGGAGCGCCGCGAGCCTGTTGGCCTTGCTCGTCGGCACATCGCTGGTCGCCTGCGCGCGCCAGGAGCCAGGCGCGGGAGCCGCGGAACCGAGCGCCGAACCGAACGCCGCGGGGGACGAGCTCCCGGAGCTCTCCGCGGAAGAACTCGAGATGATGCGGGCCCTCGGTGGCTACTGCGATTGACGCCATGCAGACACCGGAAAGCAAGCGCACGAGCCGCACGCTCGAAGACGTCACGCTCGGAACTTGCAGCAAGGCTTGGAGTTCGCTCGAGCCCATCGCGCCCGAGGGCGAGCCCGGCGGCGTCGAGCGCACGCGCTACTGCGGAGACTGCCAACTGCACGTGCACGACCTGTCGGCGTACACGCGGGACGAGGCGACCGAGCTGGTGAGCGAGCGCGAGGGGCGGCTGTGCGTCATGAAGACCGTGCTGCCGAGCGGAGAGGTGCGGACGCTGCCCGGGGTGCCGGAAACTCGTCGTACGAGCTGGCTCTCGACGGGCTTCGCGCGCATCGTCGGCGGCGCGGCGAGCCTGCTCGCGTTGCTGTTCGGCACGGCGCTTACCGCTTGCACACGCGCCGAGGACGAAGTGAACGTGACCGATTGTGACGAGAGCGCCGCCGCGCGGCCCGGACTCGATGGTGAGGAGCGGCGCGAGCTGCTCGAGACCATGGAGTTCATGGGGTACGTCGGTGATTGACCGACGACGTCGAGCCGTGCATGTCGCCGCCGCGTGACGACATGGAGGCGGCGGCGCCGCACTGGCGCGAGGCGTTCGGTCTCGCGTGGGCCTTCGTCGGCGACCGCGCGCGCGCGGAGGAGCTCACCCAGGAGGCCTTCGTTCGGCTCGGCTCGATGCGCCGCGCTCCCGACCGCGGGCAACCGATCGCGCCGCTCCTGTTCGCCATCGTGCGCAACCTCGCGCTCGACGAGCTGCGCCGTCGGCGGCACGAGTCGCTCGACGACGACGCGCACGAGCAGGACTCGCGGGCCGCGCGCGTCGAGGCGGATCCCGCGAGTTCGAACCCCGCCCACCTGGCCGATCGTGCGGAGCGTCGCGAGCGCGTCCGCGCGGCGCTCGCGCGGCTGAGTCCCACGAGCCGCGCCGTGCTCTACCTGCGCGACGGGCTCGACTACTCCTATCGCCAGATCGCCGAGACGCTCGAGAAGAGCGAGGACGTCGTGCGAGTGACGCTGCACCGCGCGCGCGCGCGTGTGCGCGCTTGGACCGAGAACCTCGAACCCCGCGGAGAGTCGACGTGAACGAATCCTGCGAACACGTGCGCGCACAGCTGAGCGCCTATCTCGACGCCGAACTCGCGCCGGCTGAGGCCGCGACGCTCGATGCGCACCTCGCGGCGTGCGCGGCGTGCCGTGAGGAGCTGGCGGCGCTGCGCTTGACGTCGGAGGACGTGCGCTCGGTCTTCGCCGACGTGCTCGAATCCGCGCCGGCACAGCGTCGCGAGTTCGCGAGCGCGCGCCGCACCTCGCCGCGCCTCGTACTCCTCGCGGTGGGCGCGGCCGCGGCGCTCGCGCTGCTGCTCTGGGCGGTGTTCTCGACTTCGAACGAACGCGCGTGGCGCAACGTGCGCGACTCCGCTTCGACGCTCCTCGCCGCAGACACGACACGCCTCTCCATCTGCGGCCCGCTCACGTGCATGGACGTCGCGTGGGACGACGCGACGGGGCGGTTCGCGTGGAGAGTGAGCGGAGACGCGGACGGGAGCGAGCCGCGCGGCGCGTTCGACGGAACGGACGTGTGGGTCGACGTGCCCTTCCGTGGCGTCGTGCGTGAGTCGGGTGCCCCGGGGCCGATGTGGCTGCCGTCCGCGCTGGAATCGGCGGTGGGGGCGGAGGACGCTCCGGTTCGCTTCGGACCTCGCGCGACGCGGTTCTTGCTCGACCTCGCGAACGGGCGCTTCGGCGTCGAGTCGACGTCGGCGTCGAGCGAGGAGCGCGTCGCGGTCTTGGTCGTGCCGGGGCGCGGCGCGTCCGGCTGGTCCCGCGCGCACTTCGTTCTCGGCGACGACGCCGCCTTCGCGGGCGCCACCCTCTCCCTCGCGCCGAACGGGCTCTGGGTCGAGGTTGCGGTCGGCGAGTGGACACCCGACGATGCGTTCGGCTTCGGGCCGCGCGCGGTCCTCGGCGCGGGGTCTCCCGAACTCGCCGTCGCGCGGCGAGCGTTCGCCCGTTGGAGCGGAAGCGAGAGCGAGCTCGAGATCCTCGAATCGCTCGAGGCGCTCGGATACTCGGGGGAGTAGAGCCGACGGCGGGCGCTCCGGCGCGCGGAACCTGCGGTCGACACTCCCGGTGCTGCTCGCGCCGCCGCTAGACTGACCGCGCTCGCCGACCACCCCGTACGACCACGATCCGATGTCCGACCGCAACACCGCCAAGCTCCGTCCGATCACCGATGTCGCCGAGGACGCCGGGTTCGCGCCCGAGCACGTCTTCGCCTACGGCCCGTCCAAGGCCAAGATCGACCACCGGATCGGGGTGCGGACGGAGAAGAAGCAGGGCAAGTTCGTGCTCGTCACCGCGATCACGCCGACGCCCGCGGGCGAGGGCAAGACGGTCACGACGATCGGGCTGTCCATGGCGCTCAACCGGCTCGGCAAGCGGACGATCGCGACGATCCGGCAGCCCTCGATGGGGCCGGTGTTCGGCGTGAAGGGCGGCGGCGCCGGCGGCGGGAAGAGCCAGGTCGTTCCGATGGAGGAGCTCAACCTGCACCTCACCGGCGACTTCCACGCCGTCGCGGCGGCCAACAACCTGTTGTCGGCGGCGGTCGACACATCGCTGCTGCTCGACAACCCGCTCTCGATCGACGCGAACGCGATCACGTGGCGACGCGTCGTGGACATGAACGATCGCGCGCTGCGCGAGGTGCGCGTCGGGCTCGGCGGACCGAAGAATGGCGTGCCGCACGACGCGGGTTTCGACATCACGCCGGCGTCCGAGATCATGAGCGTCGTCGGGCTCGCCCAGGACCGCGGCGATTTGCGCAAGCGCCTCGACCGCATCGTGATCGGGAAGAACGAGAGCGGCTCGCCGATCACCGCGGGCGAACTCGAAGTGTCGGGCGCCATGTCCGCCATCCTGCGCGAGGCGATCGACCCGACGCTCATGCAGACGTGCGAAGGCACGCCCGTGCTCGTCCACACGGGCCCCTTCGCGAACATCTCCTACGGCAACTCGTCCGTGCTCGGCGACCGCGTCGCGGCGAGCGTGAGCGATTACGTCGTCACCGAGGCGGGCTTCGGCTCCGACATGGGTGCGGAGAAGTTCTTCAACATCAAGTGTCGCGAGTCGGGCATGTCGCCCGACGCGGTCGTGGTCGTGGCGACGGTGCGCGCGCTCAAGGCGCACTCGGGGCACTACTCGCTCAAGTCCGCCGCGCCGTTGCCGCCGGAGCTGTTCGAGGAGAACCTCGAGGCGCTGGGCGAGGGCTGCCCGAACCTCGAGGCGCACATCGACAACGTGCTCCTGCACGGCGTCCCGGTCGTCGTCGCGGTGAACCGCTTCCCGACCGACACCGACGCGGAGATCGCGCTCGTCCGCGAACGCGCGCTGGCCGCCGGCGCGGTCGCGTGCGCGGAGAGCCGCGTCTTCGAGCAAGGCGGCGCCGGTGGCGAAGCGCTCGCCGAAGCGGTCATCACCGCGGCCGAATCGGGCAAGGCGAACTTCCGCCACCTGTACGAGCTCGACACGCCGATCCGCTCGAAGATCGAGACGCTCGCCACGCGCATCTACGGCGCGGGCTCGGTCGAGTTCTCCGCGAACGCGCTCGCCGAGATCGCGCACTTCGAGGAAGAGGGCTACGGCGGCCTACCGATCTGCGTCGCCAAGACGCAGTACAGCCTGTCGCACGAGGCCAAGTTCAAGGGGCGCCCGCACGGCTACCTGTTCCCCGTGCGCGAGGTGCGCCTGTACGCGGGCGCCGGCTTCCTCGTGCCGCTCGCGGGGACGATCATGACCATGCCCGGACTCGGTCGAACACCCGCGTACAAGGGAATCGACATGGACGCGGACGGCAACATCACCGGTCTTTTCTGAGCCGGCCCCGCCGGTCGCGCGGCGCGAAGCGTTAATCTGCACGCCATGAGCGCCATCCGATTCGACTACACGAACGTCCTCGCCGATGCGGTGGGGGAAGAGCGGGGTTTGACCGACGCGATGCTCGCTGCGATGGCGGGACGATCGCGGACGGCGTTGCACGACGTGCTCGCGCGGCGCACCGAGGATCTGCGCTGGCTCGACCTGCCGTACCAGACCGACGTGCTGGACCGCATCCTCGCGTACGCCGACTCGGTTCGGGGTCGCTTCCAGAACGTCGCGGTGCTCGGGATCGGTGGTTCCGCGCTGGGCAACACGGCGCTGCAAACGGCGCTGAACAGCCCGTACCACAACATCTCGCCGCCGGCGGACACGCCGCGGCTCTTCGTGCTCGACAACATCGACCCCGACCTCGTGGGCGAGTTCCTCGACCACGTCGACCCGTCGACGACGCTGTTCAACGTGATCTCCAAGTCGGGAGGCACGGCCGAGACGATGAGCCAGTTCCTGCTCTTCCGCCAGGCGGTGATCGATCGCATCGGCGAAGAGGCCGCGCGCGAGCACATCGTCGTGACGACCGACGAGAAGAACGGCGTCCTGCGCGAGATCGTCGGGCGCGAGGGCTACGTCTCGTTCATCGTGCCCGACGGCGTCGGCGGTCGGTTCAGCGTGCTCTCGCCGGTCGGGCTCGTGTCGTCCGCGCTCGTCGGCATCGACGTCCAGGGACTGGTGAAGGGCGCGGCCGCGATGGACGAGCGCTGCCGCAACCCGGAGCTGTTCGAGAACCCCGCGCTGCTCCACGCCGCGGTGCAAACGCTGCTGCACACCGAGCGCGATTGCCCGATGGCGGTCTGCTTCTCCTACAGCCACCGCCTGCGCGACCTCGCCGATTGGTACGCGCAACTCCTGGCCGAGTCGATCGGCAAGAAGCACAGCCGCAGCGGCGAGATCGTCCACCGTGGCCCGACCCCGATCCGCGCCGTGGGCGTCACCGATCAGCACAGCCAAGTCCAGCTCTACACCGAGGGACCGTTCGACAAGTGGTTTACCCTGCTCGCCGTCGACGAGCCGGACCACGTCGTGACGATCCCCTCCGCTTACGAGGACCTCGAGGGCGTCGCCTACCTCGGCGGCCGCACCCTCAAGGAACTCTTCCAGGCCGAACGCGACGGCACGCGCATCGCGCTCACCGAGGCCGGCCGCCCGAACGCGACGCTGTCGATGAACAAGGTGAACGCGCACACGATCGGCCAGGCCATGTTCCTGTTCGAACTCTCCGTCGCGATCATGGGGGAGCACTACGACGTCGACGCCTTCGACCAGCCTGGCGTCGAGGCCGGCAAGATCGCCGCGTACGCGCTCATGGGCCGCACCGGCTTCGAGGCGCGCCGCGCCGAGATCGAAGCCTCCGGCGGCAGCGCGCCACGCGTGGTTTGAGGGGGAGTGGGGCGCTTCGGAGGTTTCGGGGGACGGGGGGGGGCGGGGATCGAATCGCGGAGGGAAGTTCCGAACGTGTTCCTTTTCGCTGGTGGAAGTCCCGGGGACGGGGAGTTGTTGAGGTTGGTGGGATCGTGACGGTCCGGGTGGTTCCGGGGGGCGAGTCGCGGAGGGAAGTTCCGAACGTGTTCCTTTCCGCTGGTGGAAGTCCCGGGGACGGGGAGTTGTTGAGGTTCGTCGGATCGTGACGGTCCGGGTGGTTCCGGGGGGCGAGTCGCAGAGGGAAGTTTCGAGCGTGTTCCTTTCCGCTGGTGGAAGTCCCGGGGACGGGGAGTTGTTGAGGTTCCTCTGATCGGGACGGTCCGGGTGGTTCCGCGAGTCGAATCGCAGAGGGGAGTTCCGAACGTGTTCCTCTCCTCTGTTGGATCTCTCGGGGACGGGGAGTCGTTGACGTTCGTTATCGATTCACGCGCAGCGCTTCGCGCTGCTGCGGCACAGGCTCGCTTCGCTCGCGTGCCGCGGGTCGCAACGGCCCAGGGGTTTACGCGGCAGCCGCGACGGCTCCGGAACGGCCGATGAGAGGTTCGGGGAGTTGTCCGTTGGAACTCTCAGGGACGGGGAGTTGTCGACGTTCTTTATCGATTCACGCGCAGCGCTTCGCGCTGCTGCGGCACAGGCTCGCTTCGCTCGCGTGCCGCGGTACGCAACGGCCCAGGGGTTTACGCGGCAGCCGCGACGGCTCCGGAACGGCCGATGAGACGTTCGGGGGCTTGTTCGCCTTCGCGTTCGATCGGGCGTTCCGGACCAGGCGACGACGCGGCAACCGCTGCGGTTTGCCGGAACAGCCGATGAGGCGTTCGGGGACTTGCCAGGTGGGTTTCTCAGGGATGGGGACTCGTTGACGTTCCCTATCGATTCACGCGCAGCGCTTCGCGCTGCTGCGGCACAGGCTCGCTTCGCTCGCGTGCCGCGGTTCGCAACGGAACAGGGGTTTGCACGGCAGCTCTACGGTTTCCGGAACGGGGATGAGACGTTCGGGGGCTTGTCACCGGAGTGCGGCGGGCTGGTTGCACGGGGCGTGTGAATCGGTTGCTCCCACACCACGCGCCAGGCTTCGCCTGAGCGCGCACGCCTCCTCGCGAGTTGGTCGCTGGCGCAACAGCATGGGAGAGTCTTCGGCACTTCCAGCGGCGACAAGGTTCGGTTCGGGAACTTGTCGCCGGAGTGCGACCGGCGGGTTGCGCGCGTGTCCGCACGGCGCGCCGCGAAGCGGCGCCTGCCGTGCAGCGGCGTGAAGCCCC
>JAJDEV010000064.1 GCA_029259605.1 Planctomycetota bacterium
CGTAGAGCTGCCGTGCAAACCCCTGTTCCGTTGCGAACCGCGGCACGCGAGCGAAGCGAGCCTGTGCCGCAGCAGCGCGAAGCGCTGCGCGTGAATCGATAGGGAACGTCAACGAGTCCCCATCCCTGAGAGACTCAACCGGCAACTCCCCGAACGCCTCATCGCCCGTTCCGGAAACCGTAGCGCTGCCGTGTAACCCCCTGTTCCGTTGCGAACCGCGGCACGCGAGCGAAGCGAGCCTGTGCCGCAGCAGCGCGAAGCGCTGCGCGTGAATCGATAACGAACGTCAACAACTCCCCGTCCCATGGATCTGCCTCGGCGAGCACAAGCTCGCGAAGCGAGCTGTGCGAGGCGAAAACGGAAGTCGCCAACTCCCCGAACCTCCGCCCCCCCCCCGGTGCCCTACACCCCCCGCAACCCCACCGACAACGCGTACCCCGGGGTCTCCGACGCGCAGAAGACCGAGTGCATTGCCGTGCGCTCGAGACCGTGGTTCGGCAGCAGCAGGACGTCGCCGGGGCGCAGGAGTACGGCGTGGCCCGCGTCGATCAGGCATGCCGTGAACTCGGGGGCGTCGACCAGGGCGCCCAGGACGCCGCAGTTCGGGGCCGCGAGTTCGGTGAGCGAGGTCGTGCGGGTGCTCGCCGCGTTGCGCACCGCGCTCCAATCGCGGCCGAGACCTTCGCGCACCCACGGCATGTCGCCCTCCTCGATCCACGCGGCGACTTCGCGCACGCGTCCGGCGAGTTCCTCGATCGAGAGCGCGAGCCACAGCGTGCGACCGGTGAGCTGTGCGAACATCACGCCGCGTTGCGGGCGCGGCGACGCGGCGAAGGCGTCGTGGTGAAAGCGCGCGCCGCCGTTCGGCGCGTTCCAGTAGGCGATGTGCTGCGTTCCAAGGACGGCGCCGCCGATGTGGCGCTCGAGCTTCTCGTTCACTTCGGTGAGGCGCGCCAGGTCGCGCGCGCCCGGTAGGAGCTTCTGCGCGAGCTTGGCGACGCTCGCGTGGCGCGCCTCGTCCTCGCTCGCGTCGTCGTCGCCTTCCTCGCCGAACGAAACGCGCACGCGCAACGAGCGATCGCCGTCGAACGTCGACAGGCGTCCCGACTTGAGCCAGAGCGGCGCGGCGCCCGGCCCCGCTTCGCGGATCTCGACGCGCTCGACGTCGCGCTCCGGATCGGCGAGGGGCAGGTCGTCTCCCGCTGCGAAGCGGGGTGCGAGGGCGGACGCGTGCTCTTCAACGAGGCGCCGCAGGCCGCCGGGGTTGTGGAGGCGCGTGAGCATCGCCGCGAGTTCGCCGCGCGCGGGCAACGCGTCGACGACCGACTGCGCGACTCCGCCGAGGAAGATCGGGCGCGCGGCGACCCAGCGCTCCGACTCGAGCGCCTCGCGCCGGCGCCGGCGTAGGCGCGGACCCACGAGGCCTTCGGTGTGGAGCTCGGCGAGGCGGCCGTGCTCGATGCCCCTGCGCTCGAGCGCGTACTCGTCGACGCGCCGCGTCGCGATCTCGCGCAGGAACGTGGGGTCGTCGTCCGCGGCGTACGAGACGAGCGGGCGTGCGTCGGGAATCGTCTCGCGATCCGGAGCGAGCACGATGTCGCGGAACATGCCCTCGCCGGGCGGACCGAGCCGCGGCTTGCGCCCGCCTCCGAGTCGCTCGCGCGAACCGCTCACGGGCGCCGCGCGCTCCACAGGCGATCGATCGCGCGGGCGAGCACGAGGTCGTTCGCGTGCAGCCCACCGATCGCGTGCGTGTAGAGCTCGAGCTCGACGTGCTTCCAACCGGTCAGGTGGAAGTCCGGATGGTGCCCCTCTTCCTCGGCGAGCATGCCGACGCGGTTCACCCACTTCAGAGCCGCGCGGAAGTCCGCGAGCACGAAGGCGCGGCGCAGACGCGGCGGCGCGGTGGTTTCGTCGAGCGTCCATTCGCTCGCGTCGGCGGCGAGGGCGCGACGCACATCGTCCGGCGCGAGCGCGGGCTCGCCGCTCCGGCAGGGAACGCAGTGTTCGGGAAGCTCACCCATCGTGCGGGGAGCGTAGCTCGCGCGGGGTCGACGAAAAAGGCGCCCCTCGGCTGAGCCGGGGGGCGCCTCGCATGCGTTAGCGCGGAAGGCGACGTCGCTCAGTCGACCTTCCAGGTGTCCGCGGTGTAGATCAGGTCCTCGAGCTTGCCCGGACCCTTCGTCTCCGTGACGTGGTCGATCTGCGCGTGCACGCCCTCTTCGAAACGTGGGCGCTCGACCTGGCGGAAGATTCCGATCGGCGTGGGCAGCGTCGCGTCGCGATCGATGTCGGCGAAGAGCATCGACGGACCCGCGGTGGGCGTCGACGGATCCCACACACCGGCCTCGTCCGCGCTGCACTGCTCGAGGTGATAGCCGTCGAGGCGCAGGCCCTTCTCGTGGTCGTTGCCGTAGACGATCTTCTCACCGGGAACGAGGTCGACCATGCGCTCGTCGCGCACCTTCTTGTCGGACACGGAGTCGAACACCTTGTCGTTGAAGATCACGCAGTTCTGGAAGATCTCGATGAACGACGTGCCCTTGTGCGCGGCCGCCGCCTCGAGGATTCCGGCCATGTGCTTGAGGTTCGTGTCGACGGTGCGTGCGACGAACGTCGCGCCGGCGCCGAGCGCGAGCGAGATCGGGTTGAAGGGATAATCGAGCGAGCCGAACGGCGTCGCCTTCGTCTTGAGCCCGAGGCGCGACGTCGGCGAGTACTGCCCCTTCGTGAGTCCGTAGATCTCGTTGTTGAAGAGCAGGATGTTGATGTCCAGGTTGCGTCGCAACACGTGGATCATGTGGTTGCCGCCGATCGACAGGCCGTCGCCATCGCCGGTGACGAGCCACACGCTGAGCTCCGGATTGCTGACCTTGATGCCCGTCGCGAACGCCGGCGCGCGCCCGTGGATCGAGTGGAACCCGTACGTGTTCATGTAGTACGGGAAGCGGCTCGAGCAGCCGATGCCGGAGACGAACATCATGTTCTCGCGCTTCACGCCGAGGTCGGCCATGACGCCCTGAACACAGTTCAGGATCGCGTAGTCCCCGCAACCGGGGCACCAGCGAACCTCCTGGTCCGACTTGAGATCCTTCTTCTTGAGTACTGCTTCGGCGGCCATGGCTACTGCTCCAGGATCGTCTTGATGCGGTTTTCGATCTCGAAGGACATGAACGGTTTGCCCTGCACCTTCGAGTACGAGATGAAGTTGTGCTGCGGGAATTCGCTGCGCAGCACGCGCCACAGCTGGCCCATGTTGAGCTCGGGAACGAGGATCGCTTTGTAGCGACCGAAAAGTTCGTCGAGACCCGGGGGCAGCGGCCACAGGTGTCGCAGGTGGGTGTTCGCGACGCTGGCGCCGTCCTCGCGCGCGCGGGCGGTACCGCTCGTGATCGAACCCTTCGTGCCGCCCCAACCGAGGACGAGCAGGTCGCCCGATTCCGGGCCCTCGACCTCGAGCTCGGGAATCGAGCGTTGGATGTTCATCACCTTCTCCTGGCGAAGGTGCGTCATCTTCTCGTGGTTCTCGGCGTCGTAGCAGACGTTGCCCGTGCCGTCCTCTTTCTCGAGGCCGCCGACACGGTGCTCGAGGCCGGGCGTGCCGGGCTTGGCCCACGGGCGCACGCCGTTCTCGTCGCGCGCGAACGGCAGGAACGTCTCGCCTTCGACGTGCGTGCGGAACTTGGCCGTGAACTTCGGGAGCTTGTCCATCTCGGGCAGCTTCCACGGTTCCGAGCCGTTGGCGATGTAGTTGTCGCTGAGCACCATGATCGGCGTCATGTACTCGACCGCGATGCGGCAGGCCTCGACGCCGACGTCGAACGCGTCCGCCGCACACGAGGCCGCGATCACGGGGATCGGCGCCTCGCCGTTGCGACCCCAGATCGACTGCAACAGGTCCGTCTGCTCGACCTTGGTCGGCATGCCCGTCGACGGGCCGGCGCGCTGGACGTTCACGACGACGAGCGGCAGCTCGACGGAAACCGCGAGCCCGAGCGCCTCGGTCTTCAGCGCGACCCCCGGACCCGACGTGGTCGTCATGCCGAGCTTGCCGGAGAACGAGGCTCCGAGCGCGGCGCAGATCGCGGCGATCTCGTCCTCGGCCTGGAAGGTGATCGCGCCGAAGTTCTTGTAGAGCGCGAGCTGGTGCAGCAGATCGGACGCGGGCGTGATCGGGTAGGCGCCGAGGAAGAGCTTCAGCCCCGCCTGCTCGGCACCCGCGATCATCCCGAGCGCGAGCGCCTGGTTGCCGAGGATGTTGCGATAGATCCCCGCCGGCAGCTCGGTGCACGCGGGCACCTCGTAGCGGCCTTGGAACATCTCGTGGATGTCACCGGCGTTGAAGCCGGCGCGCAGCGCGGTCTGGTTCGCGTCGACGAGCGCGGGGCGCTTCGCGAACTTCGCCGCGAGCCAGTCGAGCGTCGGCTCGAGCGGACGGCTGTACACCCAGTACATCAGCCCCAGCGTGTAGAAGTTCTTGCAGCGCTGGATCTCCTTGGGCGAGAGCTCCGACTCGGTCAGCGCATCGGCCACGCGCTTGTTGATGTCGACCTCGATGACGCGGAAGCCCTGGAGCGTTCCGTCTTCGAGCGGGCTGACCTCGAGCCGCGCCTTCTTCAGGTCGTTCTTCCCGAAGTTGCCCGTGTTGACGACGACGATGCCGCCCGCCTTGAGGTCGCCGATGTTGACGACGAGCGCCGCCGGGTTCATCGCGACCAGCACGTCCGGCGCGTCGCCGGGCGTGTGGATGTCGGACGAGCTGAAGTGGATCTGGAAACCCGAAACGCCGGGGCGCGTGCCCGCGGGCGCGCGGATCTCGGCCGGGAAGTCCGGCAACGTCGCGAGGTCGTTGCCCACGAACGCAGCGGTGCTCGTGAACTGGTTGCCGGTGATCTGCATCCCGTCGCCCGAGTCACCCGCGAAGCGGATGACGACCTTTTCCTGCTGCTGGAGAGGCAGGTCTGCGCCGGGCTCTTTCGTCTGGGTCATCGCTGTTGTCCTGGGGCTCCCTTTGGGTCCCTGTCTCGTCGATGGAGGCCGCCGAAGCGCGCCTCGCGGTCGATGTCGCTGGGTCGCCTTCGGTGGAAGAGAATGGGGGACGAAGGCGCGGATCGGCCTCAGAATCACCCTTCCGAGGGCGATGTTCGACCGCTTTTGGCGCGGAATTGTGCCACGCGCTCCACACGTCTGCATCCTCTTGCTCGGGAGTTCTGACACGCGACGGACAAAGAGCGACGCCGAACATTGCCCTTGGCCGATTCGTTCCGTCGGCAGAGGATAGAGGCATCGACACCAATCCTCTGCCCATGCCCCTACCGCGCTTCGCCTCCTCTCTCTCGACGACCCAGCACTCGAAGACCGCCATCGACGAAGCGCTCGGCGAGCTCGAGGCCGGCCTCGGCGACGAAGCACCCGATCTGGTCGTCGCGTTCGCCACGCACCACCACGGCCCCGCGCTCGAGGACCTCGGTCCGCGGCTCCAGCGCGCCACCGGCTCGAGCGTCGTGATCGGCTGCACGGCCGAGAGCGTGATCGGCGGGACGCGCGAGGCCGAGGGCAGCCCGGGCGTCGCGCTCTGGGCCGCGCGCCTGCCGGACACCGAGGTGCGCTTCTTCGAGACCCAGGCCATCGCGAGCGGCGAGGAGGACGGACCCGGGTTCTCGGCCATGCCCCCCATCGGCGAGCCCGAGCGCTCGAGCGTCCTGCTCCTCGCCGATCCCTACACGTTCCCCGTCGACCCGTACCTGTCGCTCCTCAACGAGAAGTACGCCGGCGTCCCCACGATGGGCGGCATGGCGAGCGGAGCGATGGGCGCGGGACAATCGCTCTTCTTCACGGCCGACGGCGTGCGCGACAGCGGCTGCATCGGCGTCGTGCTCGAGGGCGGCGTCGAGCTGCGGCCCGTCGTCAGCCAGGGCTGCCGCCCGGTCGGCAAGCCGTGGGTCATCACCGAGTGCACCCAGAACCACGTCAAGAAGCTCGGCGGGCGGCCGGCGCTCGAGGTGCTCATGGAGACGTGGCAGGGGCTCTCGGCCGGCGACCAGAAGCTCGTCCAGAGCGCGCCCTTCCTCGGCCTGGCGGTCGATGCGTCGCGCAGCTCGTTCCTGCGCGGCGACTTTCTCGCGCGCGGGATCATGGGGCTCAACCAGGCCGAGCGGACGTTCGCGGTGTCGGACTTCGTGCGTCGCGGGCAGACGGTCCAGCTGCTCGTGCGCGACGCGGCGTCGGCGGGCGAGGACCTCCTGGCGCTGATGTCGGACCAGGGCGGAGGCGCGCTCATCGATCCGATCACGGACGGTCCGCCCACCGCGGGCGCGCTGATCTTCACGTGCAACGGACGCGGCACGCGCATGTTCGAAACGCCGGACCACGACATCACGCGCGTCCACGAAGGGCTGTCCGCCCAGGTGCCCGCCGCAGGCTTCTTCGCCGCGGGCGAGATCGGGCCGGTCGGCGACCGCAACTTCCTGCACGGCTTCACCGCGTCCGTGGCCGTGTTCCGGCCGCGCCGCTCGGATCGTTGACCCCGACGTAGATCCGGCGCCGCGGGTTGCCCGATCGCCGGTCCCGTGTTTCGCTACGCCGCATGAGCCAAGCACCGACCGACGAGATCGTCCAGCGCGACCTCGACATCGCCATCGAAATCGCGCGCGACGCCGGCTCGCGCATCCTCGCTCTCAAGGACGAGAAGACCCGGAAAGGCGAGATCCGCTGGAGCGGCAAGACGCTCGCCGACGTCGGCGATCAAGCCGGTGACGGGTACCTCCAGGGCTTCCTGCGCGGGCGCTACGCCGACGACGGACTGCTGTCGGAGGAGACGGCCGATTCGCCGGATCGGCTGGCCAAGCATCGCGCGTGGATCGTCGATCCGCTCGACGGCACGAAGGAGTACAGCCAGCTGCGTGAGGATTGGGCGGTGCACGTCGCGCTGACGCTCGGCGGCCAGTGCGCGCTCGCGGCGGTCGCGTTGCCGTCCGCCGACGACGTCCTGTGGGGCGTCGCGCTTCCGGGGCGCGAACGCGCGGGGGCGACGTCGGGAGCCGCGCTCACGCACGGCGACAGCGACGTGCCCGCGAAGCCGCGCTTGATCGTCAGCCGCAGTCACTCCGAGGAGTGGCACGACGCGCTCGCCGACAAGCTCGGCGCGGAGAAGATCGGCTGCGGGAGCGCCGGCTTCAAAGTCGCCGAACTCGTGCGCGGCAACGCCGACGTCTACGTGCACAAGATCGGGCTCAAGGAGTGGGACACGTGCGCGCCCGAAACGATCGCGCGCGCGCTCGGCTGGCACGTCTGCAAGCTGCGCGGCGACGAGCACCGCTACAACCAGGCGAACCCGCGCAACAACGAGCTCGTCGTATGCCGCCCGGCGATGCGCGAGCGCGTGCTCGAAGCGATCGAGGCAGCGGGCGTGCTGACCGCGTAGGCGACGCGCGCTACTCGTCGACGTAGCCGAGCGCCTGCAGCGCGCCTTGCTCGGCTTCCGCGACGCCGCTCGAGTCGGCGGCGAGCGAGCGGAGCTCCGCGCGCTTGCCGGCCTGCGCTTCGAGCGCGCGCAGCGCGACGGCGAGCGTCGCGTCCCCATCCGCTAACGGCTGCGCTTCCGCCGGATCCGTCGCGAGGTCGAAGACTTCGAGGTGCGGCGCGTCGCCGCCGGCCGTCGACTCGCGGCGAATCACCTTCTTGTCTCCGAGCAGCGCGGCGAAGAACTCGTACTTGACCGTGTCGTGGCGCGCGAGCAACTCGGTCAGCACCGGCGCGAGCGGGCTCGCGTCGCCCTCGCCCGTGAGCGCGTGGCGCAAGCTCTGCCCGCGGAAACCCTCCGGCGCCGCGACACCGGCGAAGTCGAGCAGCGTCGGCGCGACGTCGATCAGGCTCACCGGATGCGCGACGCGCGCGCCGCGCTTCATCCCCGGACCGCGGATCAGGAGCGGAACGCGCACGACCTCCTGGAAGACGCTCGTGCCGTGCAGGATGCGGCCGTGCTCCCAGAACTCTTCGCCGTGGTCCGCCGTGACGACGACGATCGCGTCGCGCGCGAACTCCCCCAACCCGTCGAGCAGCTCACCGATCATCGCGTCGGTGTAGGTGACCTCGCCCTGATAGCGGCGCCACAGCTCGTCCTTGTTCGGCTCGACGAGCGGCGGCTGCGACGGGAACGCGTCGAGCGGATGCTCGAGGTAGGGCGTGTGCGGCGCGAGGTAGTGCACGTAGAGGAAGACCGGGCGGTCGGTGGCCTCGGTCGCGAAGCGCAGCGCGCGGTCCGTGATGTCCTCGTCGTAGAGGTAGTGCGTCATGCGCGTCCGCAGGAACGGGAACGCGGGCACGAACGTGAGCAGCGCGCGCTTGGCCATGCCGAAGCTGCGTTGCGGGCCGCACAGGAACGCGAGTCGGTCGAACAGGCGCGACAGGACGAGCTCGCCCTCGACGGCGTAACCGTAGGTGTCGTAGAGCTCGTAGCCGCGGTCGAAGCCGCGCCGCGGGCTGACGAGTTCGTTCGCAACGACGGCGCGACACGCGTAGCCGGCTTCGGCGAGCGCCTCGGGCAGGACGTCGAGCTCGCCGTCCAGCACGCCGCTGAACGCGCCGAGTCCGTGATCCACGGGCATGCGCGAGGTCAGGATCGACGCGACGGACGGAAGCGTCCACGACGACGGCGCGATGGCCTGCTCGAACAGGACGCCTTCCGCGGCGAGCCGATCCATCACCGGCGTCTCGGCGTCGGCGGCGCCGTAGGCTCCGAGCACGTCGGCGCGCAGCGTGTCGACGAGCAGGAAGATGATGTTCGGTTTGCCCGAGCCGGCAGCCCCCGTGCTCACCTCGCGCTCCGGCGGCGGCGCCAGCGCGACGTAGCACGTCCCGAACGCGGTGCACACGAGCGCGGCGAAGACGATCACGCGTCGCGACATCGCCCGCGCGCCGCGCGGCGTCGAGCTCGGGCGCGGAAACCGCCGCGCGCAGAGGAGCGTGACCAGCGCCGCGACGAGCGCCGCTCCCGCGACGAACGCGAGCACGAACACCCAGCGCACGGGCGCGGAGTGTTCGGCGGCGGACACGCCGAACAGGAGCACGAGCGTGGCGAACGCGACGGCTCCGGCGACGACGCCGGCGCGCAACGCACCCGCGGACGCGCGCCACCCGCGTCGCCGACCGACGCGCTCGACGACGGCGGCGCCCAGCGCGACCATGCCTCCCACGACCGCACCCTGGATCGCGGCGATCGCCACGAGCCACGCGCCGCGTCGCACGAGCGACGGATCGCCGCGATCGAACACCCACGCCAGCTCGCACACGCCGAGCGCGACACCGAGCAACGCGCCGAGAAAGACGAACGACACGTGCCGGTACGCAACCGGGTCAACGTTCGCCCGCGCCTCCGAACCCATCAGCGAACGGACTGGTGTCGGGGGTGTGTGCGCAAGTGGACCTGGTTCCGTGCCGGCACGCCGAGCCCTACGCCTCGACCGACTCGGGCTTGTAGGTCTTCTGCTCCTCGAACGGGATGTACTCGGCGAGGTGCGCCAGCTTGTCCGCTTCCTTGATCAGGTTGCGGGCGATGACGAGGCGCTGGACTTGGTTCGTGCCCTCGTAAATCTGGAGGATCTTGGCGTCGCGGAAGAACTTGGCGATCGGGTAGTCCTCCATGAAGCCGTAGCCGCCGAAGATCTGCACCGCGTCGGTCGCGACTTCCATGGCGACGTCGGTCGCGTAGCACTTGCTCATCGCCGCGAGCTTCGTGACGCTCGGCACGCCGGCGTCCGAGTACGCCGCGGCGGCGTAGACGAGCCAGCGCGCGGCTTCGGTCTTCGTGGCCGAGTCCGCGAGCATCTTCTGCACCATCTGGAAGCTCGAGATCGGCGCGCCGAACTGCCTGCGTCGGTTGGCGTAGACGAGCGCGAGGTCGAGCGCGCCCTGCGCGGCTCCGACGGCCTGCGCCGCGACGCACGGACGCGCCTTGTCGAGCGTCATCATCGCGTGCTTGAAGCCCATGCCCTCGCGGCCGCCGATCAGGTTCTCCTGCGGAACGATGACGTTGTCGAAGTGCGTCTCGACGACGGGCACGCAGCGGATGCCCATCTTGTCCTCGACTTTGCCGATCGTGAATCCGTCGGTCCCCTTCTCGACCAGGATGGCGCTGATGCGGCGCGACTTCGACGTCGGGTCGGTCACGCAGAACACCGAGTAGATGTCCGCGACGCCGCCGTTCGTGGTCCACTTCTTCTCGCCGCAGATGCGGTACGTGTCGCCTTCCTTGTCCGCGGTCACCGCGAGTCCGCTGGCGTCCGAACCGGCGTTCTTCTCGGACAAGCAGAAGGCAACGAACTTCTCGCCGTTCGCGATGGCGGGCAGCCACTTCTTCTTCTGCTCCTCGGTTCCACCGACGACGATCGGCGTCGTGCCGAGCGCGTTCACGGCGAACGCGACGCCGAATCCGGAGTCCGCCTTCGCGAGCTCCTCGGTGACGAGGCTCAGCGCGAGCGTTCCCGCCCCGTACCCGCCGTACTCCTCCGGCACGAACGTCTTGAAGAGGCCGGCCTTCGCGACGGCCTCGGCGGCCTCGCGGTTGTACTCCTGGTCCTTGTCGAACTTGGCCGCCAGCGGGCGGACGTACTTGTCCGCGATCTCGCGCGCGGTGGCCTGGAGTTCGAGGGCTTTCTCGGAGAAGACGATGTTCTGAAGCATGGGACTGGCTTGCGAGACCGAGGCGGCGCGCGCGACTCGGTGGGACATTGCGAATCGTGGCGCCGGATTCTAACAGCGCTCGGCCCGCTCCGATCCGCGCCGGCCGCGTTTCCTCGGCCGCGGCGTGTCCGAGGCATGTTCCTAGAAATCGAGCAGACCCTGGGCGGCGAGGAACGCGCAGAGCGGATCGACGATCGCGTTCTGCCCCACCGAGTCCCAGTGCGTATCCGCGGCGAGGAAGCCGGTCTCGCCGCGGCCCGGGAGCGTCGACAGGAACGGCGTCGCGACCCAGCACGGGATGCGCTCCAGCGAGCAGAACGTCGACAGCACGTCCGACTGCGACGTTCGGTTCTGGAGGAGCCGCGCGTGCGCCTGTGCGGCGTCGAGCGGAAACTCGCCGTCGAAGCCGCGGAGGAGGTAGCGATACAGCAGCTCGACGTCGGTGACGAACTCGACGAGCGCCTCCGATTTCGACGGCAGGTACACGACGACGAGTTGCGCTCCGCGCTCTGCGAGGAGATCGCGCGTACGCACGAGTGCGGACGTCGTCGCTTCCCACGCCGCATGCCCCTTCCACTCCGCGCGGCTCAGCCCGATGCGCGCGAGGTAGGTCGGGTGAAACCACGTGGGCGCGGGTGAGTTCGGGCCGGTGCCCTCGAGCCCGAGCACAGGCTCGCCCGCATGCCGACCGGCGGCCCCCCCGAGCGCGAGCGACAGCGGCGGCAACGGCTCGCCTTCCGACTGCGCATGATCCCGCGCCCCCCCACCCAACAGCGTCCGCACGACACCCGGCAAGCGTAGGAACGGCGGCGCGACGTAGTCCGGCAGATCGCTGCGCA
>JAJDEV010000065.1 GCA_029259605.1 Planctomycetota bacterium
ATCGACGCAGCTGCGCGCCATATCAACGCTTCCCTTCCTCACCGGGTTCGACGACCCGTCAAGGTCGCCTCCACGCGCTTCGGTCGCGAAGCGCTGATCTGACGCACATCCGCGTCGATCTCGGCAAAGCCTCATGAATGATCCGGGCTAGGGCCGCGACTTGCCCGCGAACAGCAACGCGACGCTGATCAGGATCATGCCCGAACCGAGCATGGACTGGGCGTCGCCTCAGCAGGCGGTCAGTCGGACCCAGAGGCCGGCGCCGCCGAGCGCCGCCCCGAGCCATTGCCACTTCGAGAGGTGCATGCGCCGAGCCTACCACGCGCGCGCGACGGGCTAGACGTCATTGCGCGCCGCTTCGACCGGGTCGTGCGCGAGCTCGAGCGCGCGCAGGGCGTCGGACGTTGCCTGACGCATCTCCTCGTTCGTTTTCCCCTCCGGCAGGATGGGCTCGCCCCAATGGATCGAGACGCGCGAGAAGGGCATCGGGATCTGCATGCGGTCCCAGGTGTTCAGGATGCGGCGCCGGCTCGCGACCGCGATGCCCGGAACGATCGGCACACCCTCGGTCTTCGCGAGCGACGCGATCCCGCGCCGGACGCGGTTGCGCGGACCCTGCGGACCGTCGACCGTGAAGAGCGCCGTGCCGCCCTCGCGCACACACTGCTTGAGCGCTTCGAGCGCGTCGCGCCCTCCCTTGTCGCGCTTCCGTGTCCGGGCCGATCCGCGCGCGACGCCGATGCCGAGCGCTTTGACCGCCGGAGTGATCAGGTCGCCGTCGCGCGAGCGCGAGATCATCGCGACCCGGTTCGGGCCGTCGACCAAGAACAGCCCCGCGATCTGATGCGCGTGGAGGAACGCGATGGCGATGCCCTTGCCGTCGACGTAGAGCTCGGGGCGCGGGTCGGCTCCTCGCGTCTTTCGGCACGTCCACTTCCAGATCACGATCAGCCGCCCGATGACCCAGCCCAGGATGCGGTTCAGCCAGCGCATGACGTGGTTCCCTCCTTATGCATGCGAACGAGCCGGTGTAAGCGCGAGCACGGCGAGCGCGACGAGCGTCGCATGACCGAGCGCGGCCGCGGGCAGGGCGTAGCGCGGGTTGAACGACGGCGTCACGGTCGCGTACAGCGTCGCGAAGAGGACGATCGCGACGACCGAGCCGAGCACGAGCTCGGGCGAGAGCGTCCAGCGCCGCCGCTGGGCCCCGACGACCGCGCTCGCGAGCAGCACCCAGACGAAGGCCTGCCCCGCGAACATCCACGAGCGCACGAGCCGCTCGCCGCCGTGCTCGGCCGTTCTGGAGAACGTCCAGTAGCTCTCGCCCTTGCGCGGCCGGCCGTCCGGAATCGAATGCGGATAGGAGAGGTCGGGAACGACGTGGCTGATCCAGTCGCGGTAGTAGCGCGTCGAGAACCCGTGCCAGTCGTACCGGATGGACGTGTCGAGCACGTCGTCGACGGCGGCCTCCACGTCCTCGCGCGGATGGCTCTCGAGCAGGCGCCGCACGCGGAACGGGAACTTGTGCGGATGCTCGTTCATCTCCTCGACGTCGGGGAAGAGCTGCCGCGTCGCCGGCGCGAGGTGCGGCTCGATCGAGGGCAACGCGCCGTACGCGATGCGGTTGACCGCGAGCATCTGCGGGAGGCTCGCGTCGTCGCTGCGCGGATAGGCACGCTGGACGGCGCGGTTCACTTGCATCGAGACGAACACGCACGCGCAGAACGCGAGCGCGCGCAGCAGTACGTCGCGTCGCGCGGCCGACCCGGTCTCGAGGAACGCGAAGAGCAGCGCGCCGATTGCCGCGAGCCCGAGCGCCACGTACGCGTGCTCGTTGCGCACGAACGCGGTGCCGAGCCCGGCGACGAGGAGGAACGTCGTGCGCCGATCGCGCCACCCGGATGCGCTCCCTCGCAGACCGTCGACCAGCGCCATCGCCACGACGAGCACCCAGGTGGTGGCGAGCGCGTCGGGCATGATCGCGACGGCGTGGTGCATGAGCAGCGGGGAGGTGGCGAGCGTGAGCGCTCCCAAGGCGCCGGCGCGCGTCCAGCCGCACGCGCGCGAACCGCTCGCCCAAACCACTGCGCGGCGGACGAACGCGGTCAGCGCCGCCCACAACAGAAGGACCTGGAGCGCGTGCAGGCCCGTCGGCGCGAGCGCGAGTGCCTTGGTCCAGAGGTGGACCAGCTGCGGATAGACGACGCCCCGATTGGGATGCAGTCCCTCGGTGAGATAGCCGCTCGCGAGGTAGTCCTTCGTGTCGCCGTAGGCGGCGACCGTCGTGATCGTCGTCAGGAGGTAGGCGAGCCCGAGCCCGGCGCACAAAAGGCCGACGGCGACGAACGCGACGCGGACGAGCGAGGTGAGGAGCGCATCGAAGCGCGCGCTCCGCTCCGAGCGTGAACTCGTTTCCGGTTCGGTTTGCTCGGGGCCGGCCATCGCGGGCAATCTCTCACGGAGGCGGGGGGGCGTCAACGTTCCCGACCGACGCGCGTAGGCCGACGCCGTGGACGTTTCGCGCGTCAGGTCGCGCTGAACGGCTCACTCGCCACCTCGGGGGACGACGCGCACCGCGTCGAAGGATATGGTTTGGTGCTCTGTCCGCTCCCTGCCGTGGAAATCGCTTCTCGGCGGACGCAGCACGCGGAGACCCGACAGTGAACACGACGACGACCACCGAAGCGGCGGAGACGAAGGCGTCGATCGCGGTCGTGATTCCGTGCTATCGCGTGCGTGGTCAGATCCTCGACGTGCTCGCCGGAATCGGGAGCGAGGTCGACCGGATCTACGTGATCGACGACTGTTGCCCGGACGCGTCCGGCGACCTGGTCGAGGAGCGCTGCACCGACGCGCGCGTGCGCGTGTTGCGTCACGACGAGAACCAGGGCGTCGGCGGAGCCGTCATGACCGGCTACCGCGCCGCGATCGACGACGGAGCGACGGTGATCGTCAAGCTCGACGGCGACGGCCAGATGGATCCGGGGCTCGTCTCGAACCTGGTGCATCCGATCCTCGCGGGCGAGGCCGACTACACGAAGGGCAACCGCTTCTTCGAGCTCGAGGGCCTGCGCTCGATGCCGCCCGTGCGGTTGTTCGGGAACTCGATGCTGACGCTGATCACGAAGGCGTCGAGCGGCTACTGGAACATCAACGATCCGACGAACGGCTTCACGGCGATCCACGCCGAGCTCGCGCGGCGCCTCCCGTTCGACAAGCTGCACAAGCGCTATTTCTTCGAGTCCGACATGCTGTTCCGCATCGGCACGCTGCGCGGCGTCGTGGTCGACATGCCGATGAACGCGCACTACGCCGACGAGGAGAGCAGCCTCGTCCCGCACCGGGTCATCGGGTTGTTCCTCACGAAGAACCTGTCGAACGCGTGCAAGCGGCTGTTCTACGGGTACTTGCTGCGCGACTTCAACGCGGCGTCGGTGCAGATCCTGATCGGCACCGCGTTCGTGCTCTTCGGGACGATCTTCGGATTGACGAGTTGGATGCAGGGCAGCCGCGCGAACGCGCCCTCGACCAGCGGCGCGGTCATGATCGCCGCCATGCCGATCATCCTCGGCGTGCAGCTGATCCTGTCGTTCCTGAACTTCGACGTTCAGAACGTGCCGCGCGAAGTGATTCACACGCGCCTCGTCGACCGCCGGCGCGAAGCTGGCGCGCGAGCGTGAGAGCCGCATGAGCCGGATCATCACGCGCAGCGCCGCTCTTCAGCTCGCCCTGCGACTCGGCGTCGCGGCGGCGCTCCTGATCATCGTCTTCAAGATCGCGCTGCCCGCCGACCAGGAGGGCAAGCCCGGCGGCCTCGCCGCATTGCGCGCGGCGTTCCCGTCCGAGGGCCGCGCGGCGTGGGGTTGGTTCGCGCTGTCGTTCCTCGTGATCGGCCTCGGGTTCGTGTTGAACGCGTGGCGCTTTCGCGGGCTCTTGCGCGCTTCGGGGATGCCGGCGCGGTGGGCGCAGCTCTTCCGCGCGTACCTCGTCGCGGGCTTCTTCAACCTGGTTCTGCCGGGCGCGATCCTCGGCGATGCGTATCGCGTCGTCGACGCGCGACGGGATACGGGGCGCGCGTCGTCCGCGCTCGGTCTCATCGTGCTCGAGCGCCTGCTCGGCCTGTCGGCGCTCGGCGCGATCGGGCTCGTCACGATGCCGCTCGTACCGCTCGACGAAGCGGATGCGTGGCTGACCTGGATCCTGTTCGCGCTGAGCGGCTCGTTCCTGGTCGGGACCTTCCTCACCATCTACCCGCGCACGAACACGATGCTGCGTCGCGTCGTCGGAGCGTTGAGCCGGATTTCGGCGCGCGTCGCCGAGTCGGGCGATCGCGTGCTCGCCGCGGTCGGCGGCATGTGGGTCCGTCCGCGCGCGATCCTCCAGACGTTCGGGCTGAGCCTGATCTCGCAGGGCCTGCTCATCCTGTCGATCTGGCTGCTGTCGCAGCCGCTCGCGAGCCAGGTCGATTGGTACTGGTTCCCGGTCATCGTTCCGTTCGCGACGCTCGTCAGCCTGGTCCCGATCAGCATCGGCGCGGCGGGTGTGCGCGAGTACCTCTACGTCACCCTGTTCGGCGCGGCCGGCATGGAGGCGTCGAGCGCGCTCGCCCTGTCGCTCTCCGTCTTTGCCGCGACGCTCGCCTGGGGGCTCGTGGGACTCGCGATCTTCATCTCGGGCAAGGGCAAGACCGCGTCCGCCGCTCCCGCATGAGCGCCGCCGGCGAGATCACGATCGCGATCCCGTTCCACCGCGGCCTCGCGTACCTCGAGAAGGCGGTCGAGAGCGTGCGCGCGCAGACCGATTCGGCTTGGCGCCTGATCGTGTGCGACGACGGTGGGCTCGAGGACGGTGTCGAGGCGTTCGTGAACGGCCTCGGCGACGGGCGCGTCCGGTACGTGCGCAACGAACAGAACCTCGGGATGGTCGGCAACTGGAACCGGCAGTTCGAGCTGGCGGAAACCGATCTGCTCGCGCTGCTGCACCAGGACGATCGCCTGCTGCCGAACTACGTGGCGACGATGCGCGCGCTCGCCGCCGAGCACGACGACGTGACCGCGTTCTACTGCGGGACGACGATCATCGACGAGGTGGGGGAGCAGCGCTTCTCGTTCGCCGACTGGATCAAGCACCTCTTCGTGCCGGGCGAGGGCGAGCACACGCTGCTCGAGGGGCGCGACGCCACGCGCGCGCTCATCCGAGGCAACTTCATCATGTGCCCCACGCTCTGCTATCGGCGCTCGTTGCTGGGCGACCTGCGCTTCGATGGCCGGTGGAAGCAGGTCCAGGACCTCGAGTTCACCACACGCCTCCTGTTCGCCGGTCGGAAGCTGCTGGGCACGCGCGAACGCGGCTACGCGTACCGGCGTCACGCGACGAGCGCGACGAGCGTGCAGTCGGAGAACCTGCTGCGCTTCGAAGAGGAGCAGCAGCTCTTCGACCTGCTCGCCGACGAGTGCGAGGCGCGCGGTTGGACCGAGGTCGCGATCGACGCGCGGCGCAAACGCATCGTGCGCCTGCACCTGGCCTACCGCATCACGGGCGACGTCCTGCGCCTACGCCTGGGGCGCGCCGCCGCGAAGTGGCGCTTCCTGCGCGGGCTGCGCAAGTGAGCTCACTCGCCGCCGTAGCCCAGGCCGTTGAGTTCGTCGAGCGCGTCCGCGTCGAGCTCGGCCTTGCCTGACTCGATCGACTCCCCGAGGACGCGCGCGATCGCGAGCAGGCGTTCCGCTTCGGCGACCATGCGCGCGACGCGCTCGGGCTCCTGGGCCGCGAGGTCGTGCTTCTCCGCCGTGTCGATGCGATAGCGATAGAGCTCGGAGAGCCCGAGCTCGGGGCAGTGGATCAGGCGCCACTCGTCGTCCGCCAGCGCGAAGCGCTCGACCTCTTGCTCCTCGTTGTCGTCCGCGATGCGCGCTTCGCCGCACTCGGACAGCACGAAGCGCGTGGCTCGCGGCGCCGCCTCGCCGCGCAGCAGCGGTGCGAGGCTCTCGCCTTGCACGCCGGTCGGCGCGGGGAGTCCGGTCAGCTCGCAGAGCGTGGGGAACAGGTCGATCGTGCTCACGACCCGGTCGATCTCCTGCGCGCGAATCCCGGGGCCGACGAGGAACAGCGGCACGTCGACGAGCTCGCGATGCAGCGTCTTGCCGTGTCCGAAGCCGCCGTGCTCCATGAACTCTTCGCCGTGGTCGGAGACGAAGACGATGAACGTGTTCTCGAGCAGGCCGCGCCCGTCCATCTCGCGCAGCACTTCGGACAGCATGTGGTCCGCGTAGCTGATGCCGCCGTCGTAGAGCGCGCGCGTGAAGGCCACGTCGTTGCGGCCGATCGTCTTCGTCGGAAGCCCGTTGCGGTAAATGTTCTTGCCGCCGCGCTCGACGAAGCGGCGCTGGAACCCGCCCGGCGACTTGTAGGGCGAGTGCACGTCCATGTAGTGCAGGTACAGATAGAACGGCTGCGTGCCGTCGAGCTCGTCGAGCCACTCGAGCGCCGCCGCGTTGATCGCGTCCGCGCGGCCGTAGAACGTGGCGTCGCTCGCGCGGAACACGACGTCGACGTCGCGGCGCACGTCTCCCTCGCCGTAGCTGCTCTTCTTCACGTCCTTGCCGTGGATGTAGTAGAAGCGCTCGAAGCCGCGCTCGAAGCCGAGCCCCGGCGTCAGGTGCGGATTCGAAGCGACGGCCGCCGTGCGATAGCCCGCTCGGCGGAACGTGTCCGCGAGGAGCGCGGGCTCGGCGCTGAGCAGCATCTCCTCGGGCCGCACCTTGTGCGCGGTGGGGTAGAGCGACGTGAAGATCGAAGCGACCGACGCCGCGGTCTGCGGGTATGTGCTGAAGCAGTGTCGGAAGCGCGTCCCGCGCGCGGCGAGCGCGTCCAGGTTCGGCGACGTCTGGAGGCGATACCCCGAGCCGCTCAGGTGATCGTCGCGCAGCGTGTCGACGCAGAGGAACAGTACGTTGCGCGCGTCGTTCGCGACTGTGGGTGCGGTGCCGGCGCGCTCGCCGTCGCCGCACGCGACGACGACCAGCGCGAGCGCGGCGAACCGACCCGCGCGGGCCTTACTCCGCATATCCCAGCGCGCGCAGCTGCTCCGATGTGTCGTCGTCGAGGATCGCGTCGCCGCCGGTCGGCGCGCCGTCGACCGCGGCGTGATAGTCGCGCTCCCAGGCGGCGAGCGTCGCGCGCATCTCCTCTTCCACCGCACCTCCGGCGCCGGCCAGGTCGTGCTGTTCGAGCGGATCCGCGACGAGATCGTAGAAGAGGTAGCGGTCGTCCTCGCCGTCGTGCAACAGATGGTGGGTCTCCGTGCGCATCGAGAACGACGGCCGTTCGGGTGCCGCGAGGTGCGCCGGACGGCCGCGCCCGGTGTAGATCGAGAAGGCCGCGCCACCGCCCGGATCCTCGAACAGGTGCCCGACGAAGGACACGCCGTCGACGCCCTCGAGCGCGGGCAACCCGGCGAGCTCGAGCACGGTCGGAGCGATGTCGATCGCGGACACGACCGCGGACACGCGCCGCCCCGGGTTCGGGATCCCCGGCGCGCGCACGAGCAGCGGCGCGCGAATCGTGTGGTCGTACACACTGCGGTGCCCGAAGTCGCCGTGGTCCGCGAGGCCCTCGCCGTGGTCGGACCAAACGACGATCAGCGCGTCGTCGTAGATGCCGCGCTCGCGCAGGAAGTCGAAGAAGCCGCGCAATTCGCCATCCACGTGCCGCACGCCCTCCGCGTAGCGCGCGCGCAGGAAGGCGAGGTCGGCGTCCGTGAGCTCGTGCTCGCGCGCCTCGAAGCGCTGCTCGAACTCCTTGACCGTGTCGCAGTCGAGCGGGGTCTCGATGTCGCCCGAGAACATGCCGCTGATCGACTCGGGCGCGCGATAGAACGGGCGCGTGCCCCAGCCGTGCACGTCGTACGTGTGCACGAAGACGAACAGCTTCTCGTCCTTGCGCGCGTCGATCCAAGCGCGCGCCTCCTCGAGCACCGCGGGGAAGCCGCGGCGCTTCTTCCCCGAGTACGTGTCGAAGCCGCGCGCCAGGCCCCACTTGTCGCGCATCCAGCCGCCGTCCGTGAAGGCGGCCGTCGCGTAGCCGGCGTCGCGCATCCGGCCGGCGAGCGTTTCGATCCCGTCCGCGAGATCGACCTCGGGCGCGACACCGTGGTGTTGCGGGAAGAGCCCGGTCATCAGGCTCATGTGCGAGGTCAGCGTCCACGGCTCGACGACGATGCTGTTGTCGAACACGACGCTCTCGGCCGCGAAGCTGTCGAGGTAGGGCGACGTGGCGAACTGCGCGTAGTCGTAGAGCCCGAGGTAGTCGGCGCGCAGCGTGTCGAGCGACACGAGCACGACCGCGCGCGGCGGATCGAGGCGCGGATGGGCGGCAGATTCTTCCGCCCCGGAGCATGCAGCCGCGCCGACGAGCGCGACGACGGCAACGAGCGGCGGCGCGACGCGTGCGTCGTGCATCCCGCGTTGACGACGGAGGAGTCGAGAAACACGGGCGTTCCGCGTCATGGACGAATCGTACCAGGGGTGCGCTTTCGAAGTCGAGCGCGTTGCCGAGTCGAACGAGCACCGCGCTTCGACCCTCGCTCGACTGTGCTAACCTGCGCGCGATGAACGCGAGCCAAGAGCCCTCTCGCGCGACGCGGCGGCGCGCGCTCGTCGCTTCCCTGTGCGCCGCGCTCGGGTTCTTCTCGTGTGACGGTGGGTCGGACACGTCGCCCGCTCCCGCGCCTCCGAACCTGTCGGAACCCGGAGCGAACGTGCTCCTGCTCGTCGTCGACACGCTGCGCGCCGACGTGCTCACGCCCTACGGCGGCGGCGCGGATACGTCGCCGACGCTCTCGCGCATGGCCGACGCCGGCGTGGTGTTCGAGCAATGCCGTGCGTCCTCGCCGTGGACGCTGCCGTCGATGGGCTCGATCCTCACCGGGCTCTACCCGCGCGCGCACGGCGCCGGGTTGGTCGGCATCGAGCGCTGCGTGAACCGCCGCCCCGAGGGCAAGTACGGCGCCGCCGCGCCGATTCCGGAAGAGGGCACCAAGGCGAACCGCCTCGCCGACGACGTCGCCACGATCGCCTCGACCTTCGCGAACGCCGGATACGACACGTACTTGCGCTCGACGAACCCGTACTACAGCTACGGCCTCAGCGACGACTTCGAGCGCGCCGAGCGCGGCTCGGCGACGGCCGAGAAGGTGGTCGATTGGGGGCTGGCCGAGCTGCGTAAACGCGACGCGTCACGGCCGTACTTCATGACGCTGCACTTCATCGACGTGCACACGACCAAGCTGTCCGCGAAGGGCATGCAGCAGGACATGGCGCTGTTCGAGCGCGAGGGGCGTCCGCCGCTCGGCGCGGAGCTGCGCAACTGGGCGCTCTACACCGACGAGCGCGAGGAGTTCGAGCCGTTGCTCGACGATCGCTTCCGGATGTACCAGGCGTGCGCGCGCTACGTCGACCGGCAGATCGGGCGCTTGCTGAAGTCGATCGAACGCATGGACACGGGGCCGCTCTACGTCGTGTTCACCTCGGACCACGGCGAGGAGTTTCGCGACCACTGGGACGTCGACATCGCGAGCGGTCACACGGATCCGCGGCGCAACTGGGAGAAGGTCCTCGGCATCGGGCACGGGCAGAACCTGCACCAGGCGCTGACGCACGTTCCGCTCGTCGTGACGGGGCCGAACCTGCCGGCGGGGCTGCGCGTGAGCGAGACGGTCGGGCTGGTCGATATCCTGCCGACGCTCGCCGATCTGACGGGCGTCGAGCTGCTCGCGCAGACCGACGGGCGCTCGCTGGTGCCGGTCCTCGCGGGCGCGCCGTCCGAGCGGCCGGCGTACATCAGCGAGTCGCTCGCGTACGGACGCGAGAAGACCGCCTTCTACACGTCCGACGGATACGTGCTCATCCAGCCGCGCTCCGGCGCGGAACGCCCGCAGCTCTTCGACCTCGCGCGAGATCCGACCGAGACGACGGACCTGTACTCCGCCGAGACGGATCGCGCGCGTTCGATGCTCGACGCGCTGAAGCGTTGGGAGTCGCGCCTCGCGTCGCGCCAGGGCGAGCGCAGCGTCGACGACGCGGAGACGCTCGAGCTGCTGCAGGACCTCGGCTACGCGGGCGACGAGTGAGGATCAGCGCCCGGGCTTCGGGCGCAGCACGTCGATCGTCTTGCCCGCCCGTCGAAAGCGCTTGACGCGCTCGAAGTCGGCGTCGACGTCGCCGAACACATCGAAGCGGCGCTCGCCGTCGTAGACGAGCAGGTAGTCGAGCTCGTCGAGCAGCTCGAACATGCGCCGCGGCGTGTCCGGCGCGAGGTCGGCGCGCAACCAGTGGAACCCGGCGCGCGACCAGCCCGCGAGCTCGCGGCACTTGATCGCCGCGCACACGGGCGGCGCCGCGTGGACGTCGGGCGCGTCGAGCCACGCGACCAGCTCGCGCTCGACCGGCCACATGCCCGTGTCCTTGGTGTCGGCGGTGAGCAGCGTCGGCGTCGCGCGCCACGCGCCCGCGCGCCGCTCGGGAGTCCAGTTCGCGACGATCGAGAGCGCGAGCACGAGCGCGACGACGCGCCAAACGATGCCGCGCGCGACGAGCACGTGCAGCGCGAACAGGATCGCGAGGACGATCGGCAGCCCGTGCCGCGCGTGGAAGAACCAATTCTTCGGGTAGGTCGTGTTCAGCGCGTGCACCGGCAGCAGGCACGCGCCCGCGGCGAGCAGCACACCGCAACCCATCAGGCTGTCGATGCCGAAACCCTCGCGCTCTCGCACGCGACGCACGAGCGTCGGAAGCAGCGCGACGAGCGCGAGCGGGACGAGATAGATCGATGCGCCGAAGGCACGGAAGTACGACGTCTCGCTCGTCGGATCGAAGGCGACGCGGACGCCTCCGAGCATGTAGGCGACGCGGTCGAACAGGCTGTCGAAGACGATCAGGTCGCTCGTGGTTCCGAGCGCGGGCGTCTCCTGGTACGCGGTGAAGATGAAGAAGCTCCGCGGATCGAACGCGCCCGGGAGCGACAGGACCCACAGCGCCCACGGGGCGAACGCGACGGCCGCGGCGAGCGCGGCGGCCACGGCCGCGCGGCGCAGACGCGCTTCGCGAACGCCGACGATGGCCAGCGCGGCGACGATCGCGACGGGGAGGAGGATGAACTGCGCGCGCGCGAGGAACGCGAGCATGGCGAGGGCACCGCTCAGCGCTCCGAACACCACCGGCCGCCGGGGCGCGCCGCGCAGCGCGATCAGCGCGGCGAACAGCAACACGAACGCCAGCCCCTCGGTCATGCAGATGGACGTGGCGCTGAAGTACGGGCGCGCCATGCCGAGCGCGAAGACCGCGAGGTGCCCGATGTCGACGAGCGCGACGCCGCGGATCGAGACGACCGGCGGCACGCGCGCGTCGCGCGCGAGGAGCATCGCGAGCCAGTAAAGGAGCCCGAGTCCGACGAGGTAGAGCGTCTCGGGCAGCAGCGTCGCCGCGCGCTCGAGCCCGACGACCCGCGCGACATACCCCGCGACGAGCGGCCACAACGGATAGATCGTGGTGCGCGCCGGCAGGTGGTGCAGCCCCTGGTGGTAGAGCGAAACGTTCGTCCGCAGCCCGTTCCCCTCGGCGACGTTGCGCGCGAGGTTCCAATAGAAGGTGCTGTCCGGCCGGCCGTGCCCGATCGGCGCCGGGTCGTAGTCGAGCTTCAGCGCGAAGAAGTACGCGAGCAGCCCGGCGAGGACGATCGCGCGCGGGATCCAGTTCGTCGACGCCGGTCGATCTTCCGCGGAGTGCTTCATCGTTGCGCGAGGCGCGGTCGCTTCGCCGCCGCTCAGTCGTCCGCCTCGTCGTCCTCGAGCACGAGCTCGACGCGGTGCTCGAGGCTGAGTTCGAGCGCGCGCCGTTCGCCCGCCTCGCGCATCTCGCGCGGAACGCCGATCCGATCGAGCAAGCGGTGGGCGCGTTCGAGCTCGAGCTCGGCCGCCTCGGCGCGCGCCTCCGCGCGCCGCACGCGCTCGTCGGCGCCGCCCTCTCCGTTCGTCCCGGACATCGCGATCCAGCCTACACTGCGGCCCGCGCGAAGCCGCTATGAACTGACTGCCCAAGTGTTGCTCGAGCACTGCGCCGGACGCGTATTTCACGCTCCAGCCCTTTCTCATCCCGCGGCGCAACCGACGACCGAATCCCCGATGCGCGACGTCGGGTGAATGCTCCGCCACCCCCAATCCTGGCGCCACCTGAGCAGCTCGGCCGGACTCAGTCGCCGATGAACGAACCCCAGCATCTTCGCCGGAGTTTGATCCTCGTCGT
>JAJDEV010000066.1 GCA_029259605.1 Planctomycetota bacterium
GTGCCACTCGACGCGCGATCACTGCAAGAAGCGCCGGGAATCCGGACGCGCCTGTGAAGAGGCCGAGCGTGAAGTGGCCTCGTGGGGCATCCGCGAGCGCGTCCTCGCGCCCCGTGCACCGCGCGCACCGCGCGCACCGCGTGCGCCGATCGCGCCGCGGGCCCCCATGGCGCCGCGCGCTCCGATGGCTCCGAACGCGGACTGCAGCAACTGCTGCCCGTGTGACGCGACGAGCGGCGCGTCGATCTCACCGGACGAGATCCGTCGCATGGTCGAGAGCGAACTCGACGGGCTCGACCTCGACGAGTTGATGGAAGAGGTCCAGCGTGCCGTCGAGCGCGCCAAGCAAGAGACCGAGCACAGCGCTCCGAAGCGCGAGATCTCGTGGATCGACGAATCGTTCCCGCGCGCCGCGCTCGTCAGCGCGACGAGCACCGGTCAACCGATCGCGACCGCGGGCGGGCCGGGCATCGACTGGCAGACGCTCGCCCAGGACTCGCAGCAGAGCTGGCCGTTCGCGTCGTCGAAGGACGCCGAACCCACTTGGCAGACCGCGTGGTTCGGCGCCGACCAGGACGACGAGGACGCTCCCGACTGGGGCGACTGGGCCGAGGAGTGGCAGGACAGCGCGGAGGACTGGCAGGCGTTCGCCCAGGACTGGAGCGAGCAGGCCGCGGATTGGGAGGCGTTCGCCGAGACGTTCGCGGAGGGCGCCGAGGCCTGGCAAGACTTCGACGCGGGTGACTTCGAGTTCGACCCCGAGGACTTCCAGTTCTCGATCGGCGACGGCAAGACGATCTTCGTCGGGCCGGACGGCAACCTCTCGCTGTTCGGCGACCAGGACGACTGCGAAGAGTGCAAGCGCGACCACGACGACTGCCCCGAGTGCTCCGCCGACGGCTTGTTCGGCGACGCGGACAGCGACGAGTCCTTCTGGGCCGACGTCGACGTCGACGTCGACTTCGACGACGACGACATGTCGTTCGGCTTCTTCGGCGCCGACACCGAGTCGCACGGAGACTCCCACGGCAACGGCTTCTTCGACTCCAACGTCGAGCGTGACGACCTCATGGAAGAGGTGCGTTCGCTGATGCAGGAGATGCGTGGCGAGATGCGCGAGGTGCGCGAATCGCTGCAGGAGCTGCGCCAAGAAGTGCGGTCGCTCGGCGGGCAACAAGCCCGCTCGAGCCACATGCGCTAGCGCCCGCTCCCCCGATCCGGTGGGCGGGCCCCCGCCCGCCGACCGCTTGTTCTCTTCCATCGTGGCCTCTGGGTCGCGTGCGCGCTCCCGTTCTGCCCAGACTCGATCGAGAGCAGCCCGCGGCGTCCCCGCCGGACGCCGGCGCCCCTCGCCCGTACCACCTTCCGCAGCCCCACCGAGGAACCCTCCGATGGCCCGCCACCACACACCCGTGCCGTCCCTCCCGCTCGCCGCCCTGGGACTCTCGCTCGCGTTCGCCGCGCCCAGCGCCGCCGCAACGACGCACGCCCCCGAGGCGTCGCCCGCGCGCACCGAACGCGCAACTTCGACGCGTCGCGACGACGGCGACGAGCAGTACCGCTTCCTCGTCGGCCTGATCGACAAGGGCATGTTCGAGATGGCCGTGCGCGAGGCCACCACGTTCCTGCGCGAGCATGCGGACCACGCGAAGGCCGAGCTCGCGCGCTACCGGCTCGCGACCGCGCTGTTCGAACTTCAGCGTCCGGCCGACGCCGCCCCCCACTATGAAGCGCTCGCGCGCTCGAGCGGCTTCGAGTACGCGGCCGAGTCCGCGTTCCGGCTCGGCCAATGCCAGCTCGCCGCCGACACGCCGGAGTCGATCGACGCGTCCGCGCGCTCGTTCGCCCGCGTCCTCGAGCTCGGGCAGGACTACCTCGTCGGACCGGCGCGCTTCTTCCTCGCCGAAGCCGAGTTTCGGCGCGGCAACCTCGACCAAGCCGCGGAGAGCTACCAGCGCCTGATCCAGCGCCACTCCGACTCGGAGTACCTCGCCGGCGCGCGCCGCGGACTGGTCTGGTGCGCGTGGCAAGCGCGCGACGTCGAACCGACGATCCGGCGCGCGCGCGCCTACCTCGAACACCACGCCGACGACGACGGCGCCGACGAGGTGCGCGTGCTGCTCGGCGAGGCGCTGCTCGAGGGCGAGCGCGCCGAGGAGGCGCTCGCCGCGTTCCGCGACGTGCGCGGCCCGACGTTCGGCGACGCGGGACGACGCGGCGCGGGCTTCGCGAACGCCGCGCTCGGCCACCACGAAGAGGCGGCGCAGGAGTTCGCGTACCTCCTGCGCGACTACCCCGAGAGCCGCTTCACCGACGAGGCGACCCTGCAGGTCGGCGTGCAGACCCTGCGCGCCGGCGACGCCGAGGGCGCGGTGCGCGCGCTGCGCGTGGCGGCGCGTTCCGGCGATCCGCAGGCGCTGTACTGGCAGGCGCAGGCCGAGCACGCGGGTGGGAACTACGACCGGGCGCTGCGCACGCTCGACCAGGCGCTGAACCGGGAGCCGGGCGACACGCTGCGCGTCCAGATCCAGGTCGCCCGCGGCGACGCGCTCAACGCGCTGGGCCGCACGGAGGACGCGCTCGCCGCCTACGAGAGCGGCGGGTCCGAGTACTCGCTCTACGCCGCCGGCGTCGCCGCGATGGAACGCGACGACCACGCGACGGCCGTGCGCATGATCACGCGCCTCTTCCACGATCACCCCGAGACCGCCTATCGCACTCAGGCGCTGCTCGTGCTCGGCGAAGCGCACTTCGCCGCCGGCGATCTGGCCGAGGCCGAGCGCGTCTTCACGGGCGTGCTCGACGAGGACGACGCGTCGGACGAGCTCGCGTCCCAGGCGCAGAACCGCCTGGCCTGGTGCGCGTACCTCGCCGGCGACCTGGCCGGCGCCGCGGAGCGCTTTGCGGAGCTCGACCGGCGCTTCCCGAACGAGGCGGCCGCGGAAGAGGGGCTCTACATGCTCGGACGCGTGCTCGTCGAATCGAACGGCGACCGGGACAAGGAGCGTGCGCGCGCGGCGCATCAGAAGTACCTGTCGCGCTATCCCGAGGGGGCGCACCGCGACGAGGTGCTCTTCGCAGCGGCGCAGATCACGGAGGGAGCCGAGGGCGTCCGCACGCTCGAGGCGCTGCTCGAGGAGCACGCGTCGAGCGAACTGGCTCCGCGCGCGCTGCTCGACCTCGGCGATCGCCTCAGCGCGAGCGGCGACGTCGAGGGCGCCGCCGAGTGCTACACGGAGGTGCTGCGCGAACACCGCTCGAGCGACGTCGCGCCGCAGGCCGCGTACGGCCTCGGCTGGTGTCGCTACCAGAGTGAGCAATACGACGGCAGCGCCGAGTTGCTCGAGCAGCTCGGCGGCGACGGGGCGGTTGAGGACGAGTTGCGCATCGCGGCGCTCGAGCTCGCCGTATGGGCGCGCACGAAGGCCGGCGATCCGCAAGCCGCGACGCGCGCGTGGAAGGCCTTCGCGCGCCTCTCGGACGACGACGCGCGGCGCTTCGCAGCGGCGCGCACGGTCGTCGCGGCGTGGCGCGACGCGGGACGCCCCGCCGAGGGACAACGCGTGCTCGACGAGCTGCTCTCCCTCGCCGACGACGAGTCCGTCGCGGTCGACATCTTGATCGAGGGCGCGTACCTCGCGCTCGAGGAAGGCGACGTCGAACGCGCGGACGCCCAGGTGCAGGTGGCGCGCCGCCGGGCCGCCGAAGCGGCGAGCGTTTCCGAGGCCGCGTTCTTCGTCGGCGAAGCACGCTTCGGCGAGGGCAACTCGCGGCGCGCGATCGCGCTCTACCGCGACGCCGCCGCGGAGAACAGTCCGGTGCGCGCGAACGCGCTGTACAAGCTCGGCTTCGCGCTGTTGCGCGCGGAAGAGCTCGAGGACGCGCACGCCGCGTTCCAGGCCGTGGTCGACGGGTTCGCCGGGCACGAGCTCTTCGGCGAGTCGCTGTTCCTCGCCGGCGAGACGTTGTTCCGGCTCGAGCGCTTCGAGGAAGCCGTGCGCGCGTTCGAACGACTGCGCCGCGAGGCGCCGGACCACCAGGTCCTACCGAAGGCGCTCTTCCGCCAAGGCGTCGCGTGCGGGCGGCTCGAACGCTGGCCCGATTGCGAAGCGGCGTTGACGCGGCTCGCGCAACGCGCGCCGGAATTCGAGAACCTGGCCGAGGCCGAGCTGTGGCGCGGACGCGCGCTCGCGGCGCAGCGCAAGGGACGCGCCGCGCGCCAAGCGTTCGACCGCGTCGTCGCGAACGACAAGGGACAGCTCGCCGCGCAGGCGCGCATCGGCATCGGGCGCTTGCACGAAGCGGAAGGCCGCGCCGAGGAAGCGCTGTCCGAGTACCTCAAAGTTTCGATGCTCTACGCGCACGCGGAGGAGGTCGCCGAGGCGCTCTACCGCGCGGGCAACTCGCTCGAAACGCTCGGCGATCCGGACAAGGCGCGCGCCCAATACGAGGAGCTGCTGCGCGATCACCCGGAGTCGCGCTTCGCCGAGCCCGCGCGCAAGGCGCTGAACCGGACGCGCGCGCGATGAGCGCGGCGCGCACGAACAAGATCGATCGGAGGAAGCCCAGCAGATGGAGGGTACGTGGGGTACGCGAGCATGCTTTGGGCAGCTGCTCGGGGTCCATCCCGAAGCTTCCTCCGATCTTTTTCCACTCTAGCAACGACGCCCCCACGCCCTCGAACGACTCATGATTCCCATCCTGCGACAATCCCTGGACGCCGCCAGCCCGATCGCTGCCGGCACGACCGCGACCAACGCGCCGATCGAGATCGAGTCGGTCTTCGACATGGTGCTCAACGGCGGTCCGCTCATGATCCCGATCGCCTTGTGTTCGATCGTGTCGATCGCCTACGTCGTCGAGCGTTCGATCCGGTTGCGCGAAGGCGAGCTCGGATCGATGCGTTATGGCAAGCGCATCCTCGCGTCGCTCGACGAAGGCGGTCCGCAGAACGCGCTCGAGGTGTGCGAGCGCGAGTCGAAACCGCTCGGCCGCGTGCTGCGCGCGGGACTCGCGCGCTTCTCGTCGCCGGTGCTCGAGCTCGAAAAGGCCGTGGAAGACGCCGGCGCGCGTGAGGTCAAGCGCCTGAACGCCAACCTCAAACCGCTCGTCGTCGTCGGCATGATCGCGCCTCTGCTCGGCCTGCTCGGCACGGTCTGGGGCATGATCGAGGCCTTCTCGAACATCGCGCTCCAGGACGGCCTCGGCAAGCCCGAGCTGCTCGCGTCGGGGATCAGCCAGGCGCTGATCACGACCGCCGCCGGACTGTCGGTCGCGATCCCGACCCAGGCCGCGCACTTCTGGCTGCGTGGTCGCATCGACAAGTTCGTGCGCCGCGCCGAGGACCTCGTGCTCGACCTGCAAGCCGGGCTCGACCGCTTCCGTCCGCCGGTGCTCGAACCTGGAGTCGAAGCGTGAACATCCGCGAAGACTCGGACGCGGAGGAGCTGGTCGTCAACCTGACGCCGCTGATCGACGTCGTGTTCCTGCTCCTCATCTTCTTCATGGTGACGACGACCTTCCTCGATCCCGAGCGCGAGATCGACGTCGACCTGCCGACCGCCGAGTCGGCCGGTGACCCGCAACCGACCCCGGACGAGATCGTCGTCAACGTGTTGCAGGACGGACGCATCGTCGTCGAGGGCGAGGAGATCTCGCGCGACGAGCTGCTCGGCGTGCTGAAGCGCGCGGCACAGCACGACGCGGAAACACCCATCACGATCCGCGGCCATCGCCTCGCGCAACACGAGAAGATCGTCGGCGTCATGGATGCGTGCGGCATCGCCGGGCTCGTCAACCTGTCCGTCGGTACGTCGCACGAAGGACAGGGCTGATGGCCTCGAACCGCGGAAAGGACCTCGTCGCCTTCGGTGCCGTCGTAGCGGCGTCGGTGTTCGGTACGTGGCTCTTCCTGCGGACGCAGCTCGACCTGGGGGCGGGTTGGACGGACGGTACGCAGCGCTTCGAGGCGGTGCGCGGCGAGCGCATTCGCTACGCGGTGTGGGACACGCCCGCACCGTTCGGCGGCGACGCGAACGGCGCGGATGCGGAGTCGCGACCGGCGATCTCCCCCGACGGACGCTGGCTCGTCTTCGCGGTCGGCGAGCGCGGGCTCAACGCCGACCTGTGGGTCGCCGAGCTCGTCTCCGGCGAACCGACCGACGCGCGCCCGCTCTCGATCCTGAACACCGAGCGCGACGAGCTCGCGCCCGCGTTCGGCGCGGACGGGCTCTACTTCGCCAGCGACCGCAACGGCGCGGCGTTCGGACTCGACCTGTGGCGCGCGCCCTTCGCGAACGGTGTCTTCGGCGACGCCGCGCCGATCGGCAGCGGGATCAACGGCGCCGCGGACGAGACGGATCCGTGCCCCGTGCCCGGCTCGCGCGACGTGCTGTTCGCGTCGAACCGCGAGCGCGGCGCCCGCACGGACTTCGACCTCTACGTCGCTTCGCCCAGCCTGGCCGAACCGAGCGAGACGCCGCAGGACGACGACGCGGCGCCGGCGCAGATCGCCTTCGGTGTGGCCAACCTCTCCGACCTGAACACGCCGTTCGACGAGCGCGAACCCGCGCTCACTTCGGACGGTCGCACGCTCATCTTCGCGACGGATCGCGACGGAACGATCGGCGGCTTCGACCTCTACCGCAGCTTCCTCGAGGACGCCGGCTGGTTGCCGTCCGAACCGCTCGTCGGCGTGAACACGTGGCGTTCGGAACGCGGTCCGCTGCTCTCCGCCGACGGCTTCTCGCTGTTCTTCGACGTCAGCGACGACGAGGAGCGCGCGGACCTTTGGCGCGCGCATTCGAAGGAACTCTTCCGCGTGCCCACGCCGCCGCTCTCGCTGCAAGAGATCCTGACGCTGCTCAGTCTCTTCCTGCTCGCGATCCTCGCGTGGCTGTCGAAGCGTTGGCGCGCGCTCGACGTCCTGTTCAAGTGCTTCCTCATCTCGCTGCTCGTCCACCTGGCGCTGCTCTGGTACCTGCGCGAGGTCTATCCCGAGTCGGGCCCCGTCGACGTCGCCGGCGACGAGCGCGTCTTCCGCGTGCGCCTCGCGCCTGCGGAGGCGGGGACGCCGGCCGATGCGCGCGAGCGCGGCGGCGAGTTGCAGCTCACCGCGCGCACGGTCGAGGCCGCGGAGTCGGCGCCGAGCCGCGCGGAGTCGGGCGTCGAGCTCGCCGCCGTCGCGCCCTCGCAAACGGCGATGGCGTTGCCCGAGCGCGCCCTCGAAGCGCCGGCGCGCCGCGACGCCGAGCTCGGGGAGAACCGCAGCGTGCAGGCCGTCGAGCCCTCGATGCAGGAGCACGAAGCGCCGTTCGAACGCTTCGCCGAGAACGCGCCCGGGCTCGCGCTCCATGCACAGGAACCCGTTGCGGCGCCGACCGCGTCCGAGGCGACGACCCCGAACCGCGCCGCGACGACGGCCGAGCCGCTGGACGCGAGCCCGTCGATGGCGCAGCTCTCGGCCGCGCGCACGGAACAGGTCGCGGGAAGCGACGCGCCCGGACCGGTGCGGCTCACCGAGGCCGTCCGCAGCTCGGTTCGCACGCCGACCGAAGTGGCCCAGCCGTCCGAGACGTTCGAGGCGCGCCGCGCCGAGGCGCCGGCGATGGTGATGCCCGAGGCGACCGTCGCCGCCGCGCCCGCGCGCCAGTCCGGGCAGGCGACGCGGCGCAGCGCGACGAGTCCGACGCAGGCCTTCGAACCGGGCGAGGCGTTGCCCGCGTCGGGCGCGCTCGCCGACCTCACCCCCACGCGCAGCATCGAGTCGGCGCCCGCCGGGCCGCGCGTTCCGACGCTCGAGAACCGCGTCGCCCGGGGAGACCCCAGCGTCGACCTGCGCACGGTGCACGAGGCCCCGGTCGCGGACGCGAGGACGAGCGACTCCGTACGCTTCGACGCGACGCGCGACCTGGCCCAGTCCGACGCGCAGCGCTCGCTCCCGTCTTCGAGCGATCCCGAGCGCTTCGACGTGTCGCCGTCGAGGTCCGGCGTCACCGACGCCGCACCGGTGCGCAGCGATCTCGCCGGCATCCGTCCCGTGCGCGCGGCGGAGACCACGGAGATGCCCAGCGACTCCGCGCACGCAACCGTGCGGCCGCGCGACGAAGGCGAACCCGCGGTCGCGATCCGCGACGTCGAGGAGGAGGACCTGTCCGGCGCGAGCTCGGTCGTTCCGGAGCCGCGTCACTTCGACCCGGTCGCCGACCTCGCCCCGAACGAACCCGCGCGCTTCCGTCCCACCCGCGACAACACGCCGAAGCCCCAGCGCTTCGAGCGCGACCTCGCGCCCGCGCCCGTGCGACGCAGCTTCAGCCCGACGCTCGCGAGCGTCGAGCCGCCGGCGCCGGTCGTCGACGAGATCGCGCCGTCGCGCATGGAGCACACGCCGTACAAGAACCGCTTCGGCGACGAGAAGCTGCGCGCGCTCGAGGAGTTCGGCGGCGGCGTCGAGACCGAGCGCGCCGTCGCGGCCGGACTCGCCTATCTCGCGTCGATCCAGTCGAACGCCGGGCACTGGGGCGACGCGAACGATCACGACGACAAGTACGGGGACGTGCGCGTCGGCAAGACGGGACTGTCGCTGCTCGCGTTCCTCGGCGCAGGGCACACGCCGAATTCGAACACCGAGTACGCCGACGTCTCGGACGACGCCGTCCGCTTCCTGCTCGCGATGCAAGACGAGGGCAGCGGGCACTTCGGCAACACGTCGGCCTATGGACACGGCATCGCGACCTACGCGCTCGCCGAGTGCCTCGCGCTGACCCAGGACGAGCGCATTCGCGGGCCGCTCGAGCGCGCGATCCAGCACGTGCTCGCGATGCAGGACAAGCGCGACAACCCGCGCATGTTCGGCGGCTGGGGGTACTACTACCACGACGGTCGCGTCTGGAACGGCGATGAGTGGCCGCGCGTTTCGGTCACCGCGTGGCAGGTCATGGCGCTCGAGTCGGCCAAGATCGGTGGGCTCGAGATTCCGGACGCCGCGTTCGACGCCGCCGAGCAGTTCCTGCTCAACGCATGGGACAGCCGGCGCGAGGCGTTCCGCTACAACCACGACCCGGCGCGGCTCAACTCGGGCTACCCGATCCTCCCGGCGTCCACTCCGGCGGCGCTCTTCGGGCTCTCGCTGCTCGGCGTCGACGCCTCGCGGCCGGAGCTCGAAGACGCGCGTCGCTTCGTGCTCCGCCGCGCGCCGAGCGAGTACCGCTACACCGGCGCGGACGACTTCGTCTTCAACGCGCGCGGCAACCTGTACTTCTGGTACTACGGCACGCTCGCCATGTTCCGCGTGGGCGGCGACGCGTGGAGCCAGTGGAACTCGCAGATGAAGGACACGCTGCTCGACGGGCAGCAGCCGAACGGATCGTGGGAGCCGCTGTCGACCTATGCGAAGGACTTCGCGGGCGACGACGCCGGGGACCACAGCTATTCGACCGCGATGTGCGTGCTGACCCTCGAGGTCTACTACCGCTACTTCACGCCGCTCCTCTCCGCTCGCTGACGCCACGAGTTTCCGCGCGACGCTGGAGCCGAACGGGGTCAGATGCGATCCTGCGGACGTCCGAGAGGACCCCTCGATGGAAGCGCGACCCTGGCATCGGCAGTACGACCGCGGCGTACCCGCGACGCTCGAGTTCGAGCAGCTCGCTCTGCCCGACATCCTCGCGCGCACGGCGGAACGCGTTCCGGACCGCGCGGCGATCGTGTTCCAGAACAAGCGCCTGTCGTATCGCGAGCTCGCGGCCGAAGTGAACGCGCTGGCGGCCGCCTTCCGCGGTCTCGGCGTGGGGCCCGGACAGAGCGTCGCGATCCAGCTCCCGAACATCCCGCAGGCCGTGATCGCGTACTACGCCGCGCTGCGCTGCGGCGCGCGCGTCGTCCTGACCAACCCGCTCTATACGCCGCGCGAGATCGAGCACCAGTGGAACGACGCCGAGTGCAAGCTCGCGGTCACGATGGACTTCCTGTGGGACCAGAAGGTCCGCGGCATTCGTGACCAGATCGAGGTCGAGACGTTCGTCATCGCGTCGATCCCGGAGTACCTCGGCTTCCCGCTCAACTGGCTCGCGCCGTTCAAGCTGCGGAGGGCCGACCCGCCGGCCTGGGCCAAGGTGCGCGAGGAGCCGGGCGTCCATCGCTTCCGCGCGCTCGTTCGCGGTGCGCGCGCGGCGGATGCGCCGACGGATCCGATCGACCTCGACGAGATCGCCGTGCTGCAGTACACGGGAGGCACGACCGGCGTCTCGAAGGGCGCGATGCTCACGCACCGGAACCTGTCGGTGAACACGCAGCAGACCAGCACGTGGTTCTCGGATTCGACCTTCGGGAACGAGGTCGTCATGACCTGCCTGCCGCTGTTCCACGTGTTCGGCATGACCGTGTGCATGAACCTCGCCGTCTACTCGGGTGGCACGATGGTGCTCATCCCGAATCCGCGCGACTCCAAGGCGCTCGTCGCGGCGACCGAGAAGCATCGCGTCACGATCTTCCCGGGCGTGCCGGCGCTCTACAACTCGATGAACAACAGCCCGGGCATCGACTCGGCGGACGTTTCGAGCGTGCGCTACTGCCTGTCGGGCTCGGCACCGATTCCGCCCGATGTGCTCACGCGCTTCGAGTCGCTCACCGGCGCGAAGATCATCGAGGGCTTCGGCATGAGCGAGACCTCGCCGCTCACGCACGCGAACCCGCTCCTCGGCGAGCGACGCATCGGATCGATCGGGATCCCCGTGTCGAACACCGACGCGCGCGTCGTCGACGTCGACGATCCCGAGCGCGAACTCGCGACGGGCGAGGAGGGCGAGCTCATCGTGCGCGGACCGCAGGTCATGACGGGGTACTGGAAGCGAGCCGACGAGACGGCGGCGACGATGCACGGCGAATGGCTGCGAACGGGGGACCTCGCGGCCGTGGACGCCGAGGGGTACTTCCGCATCGTCGGGCGCAAGAAGGACATGATCAACTGCAGCGGGTTGAAGGTGTTCCCGGACGAGATCGACGCGCTCTTGATGGCGCACGACGCGATCCTCGAGGCCGCTACGATCGGCGTCCCGCATCCGACCAAGGGCGAGACCGTGAAGTCGTTCGTCGTCCTGCGGCCCGGAATGGCGCTGACGGCCGAGGAGATCACCGCCTACTGCCGCGAGAACCTCGCCGCGTACAAGGTGCCACGCGCGATCGAGTTCCTCTCCGAGCTGCCGAAGAGCTCGGTGCTCAAGGTCCTGCGCCGCGAACTGCGTGACCGCGAGCTCCGGAAGCTCGAGGCGTGAGGCCCCGATGAGCGAGCCGAAATGAACGCCGGCCGAGGGCGCTACGACCCCGTACGGACTCGCTCACGCCCCGGACGGACCACGCCCCTCTCCCCCGACTCCCGACTGGCGGTTCCTTAGACTCGCCCCGTGTTCCTCCATCCCTTCGGCCTCCTCGCGCTGCTGGCGCTCCCGGCGATCGTCGCGCTGCACCTCTTCCGGAGGAGGTTCCGCCCGCAGACTGTCAGCGCCCTGTTCCTGTGGGTCGACGACGACGAGACGATCCTCTCCGGCCGCAAGCGCGAACGCCTGCGGACGAGCGCGTCGCTCTGGCTCGAGCTGCTCGCCGCGCTGCTGTTCGCGCTCGCCTTCGCCGGTCCGGTCGGTTGCGGCGACGGGGAGGCGAAACACCTCGTCTGCGTGCTCGACGCTTCCGCGTCGATGGGCGCGACGCTCGATGGAAGCGGGAGCGGACGCACGACGCGCGACGCGGCCGTCGAGCTCGCGCGCGAGCGCATCGGCGCGCTGCCGGCGCGCTCGAAGGTGACGCTGATCGCGAGTGGCACCCGTCCGCATGTGCTCGCCGGCCCCGCGGCCTTCGCCGCCGAGGCGCGCGACGCGCTCGCCACCTACGCACCCGGTGCCGCGCGCCACGCGCTCTCCCCCGCCGTGGCGCTCGGCCTGCAACTCTCCGGCGGCGGCTCGGTGCTGCTCATCACGGACCGCTTCGAACCCGCCGGCTTTCCGCCCGAGGTCGAGCTCGTATCGATCGGCACGCCGCTGCCCAACGTCGCGCTCACGCACGCCGCGCGCGTGCGCACCGAGTCCGACGACACGGATCGCGTCATGGTCAGCGTCACGGCGTTCGCGTCGGCACCGATCACGACCACGCTGTCGATCGCCTCCGACGATGCCGTGATCGAAGAGCGCGAGGTCGAGCTCGCGCCGGACGAGCGGCGCCACTTCGTGTTCGAGGTGCCGGCGACCGTCGGCGCGATCGAGCTGCGCCTCCCGGCGGACGCGCTCGCGATCGACGACCGCGCGTACCTCGCCCCCGTGCCGCCGCGCACGATCGCGCTCGCGACAACGCTCGAACCGGCGGAGGCGCGCGAGCTCGGCCTCGCGACGGGCGACGTCGCATCGGGCGTCGACGGACTGCTCGCGCTCGTTCCGCACAGCATCGAAGCGCCGACCGTGCCCTCCGCGCACCTCGTAATTTCGGACACCGAGCTCCCCGCCACGCGCGCGTGGAACCTCGTGATCGCGCGCGGCACGACGTCCGGCGAGCCCGTTGACCTCATCGGACCGTTCCTCGCCGAGCGCAGCCACCCGCTGCTCGACGGGCTGACGCTCGAGGGCATCGTGTGGAGCGTGGACCGGAGCCTCGCGCTGCCGGGCACGCCGCTCGTCTCCGCCGGCGACCAGGCCATCCTCACCGAGTCGATCACGTTCGGCGATCGCCGCACGCTGCGCCTCAATCTGAACCCGTTCCGCTCGACGCTGCAGCGCTCGCCCGACTGGCCGATCTTCCTGGCGAACCTCGCGGAGGCGCGCCGAGCGGAGCTGCCGGGGGCGGTGCACGCGAACGTCGCGGTCGGCGAGGCGTTCGAGTTTCGCGGCGACGAGCCGGCGACCTACACGATCCGCGCGCTCACCGCGTCGAACCGATCCGGTGCGCCGCGCACGGTGCGCGCGCGCGACGTGCTGGTCGTCGAGGACCTCGACGTGCCGGGGCTCTACGCCGTCGAGCAGGACGGGCGCGAGGCGTGCCAATTCGGCGTCAGCTTCAAGGACGCGCAGGAATCCGATCTGCGCTCGCGCGCGCGCGGCGACCGGCCGCCCGCGAACGCGCTCGCGAGCACGGCGTCGGCGATGGGGCCGCTCGAAACCGGCTTGCTCACGGGCGCGCTGCTCGCGCTGCTCGGCGACTGGTGGGTGCTCGTGCGGATGCGCCGTCGCGGCGTCCACATCCGGCACTCCGGCGGAGGCGACGTCTGATGGGATTCGTACGACCGGAGCTCTTGCTGCTGCTGCTCCCCGCGTTGTGGATCTGGTGGAGCACGCGCGCCGCGTCGCGCACGACGCAAGCGATTCGGCTCCTCGCAATCGTGCTCGTCGTCGGCGCCATCGCCGCGCCGTACCTGCGAACCAGCACGGCCGGACGCGACCTCGTCATCGTCGTCGATCGCTCGCTGTCCATGCCCACGGATTCGGGAGACACCGCGCGCGAGCTGATCGCCCTGGCGGAGGACGCACGCGAGGCGGGCGACCGCACCGCGATCGTCAGCTTCGGCGGCGGCGCGGTGCTCGAGTCGCTCCCGCACGAGACGCAGAACTTCAGCTCGTTCACCCGGCCGCTCGACCCCGACTCTTCGGACCTGGGCGAGGCGCTCGACGCCGCACTCAACCTGATCCCCGACGAGCGCCAGGGCTCGATCCTGGTCATCTCCGACGGCGAAGAGAACGGTCGCGATCCGGTCGACGCCGCGCGCCGCGCCTTCGCGCGTGGCATCCGCGTCGATGTGCGCCCCGTCGCGCGGCCGGCGGTCGCCGACGTGTCCGTGGAGCGCCTCGACCTGCCGAGCCAGGTGTCGCTCGCCGAGCCGTTCCAGTTCAGCGTCTGGGTCCACTCCGACACGGCGCTCGACGCCGAGTTCGTACTCACGCGCAACGGGCTCGAGCTCAGCCGCGGCATGCGTTCGTTCACCGCCGGCATGAACCGGCTCCTCTTCCGCGACATCCTCACCGACGGAGGCATGGCGACCTATCAGGTCCAGCTCGCGCATCCGAACGACCGCATCGCGGAGAACAACCACGGGCTCGGCGCCGTGCAGGCGACCGGCACGAAGCCGCTGCTCGTTCTGAACCACGACGGGAACGAGGACACGCTCGTGCGCGCACTGCGCAAGGCCGAGCTGCCCGTCGAAGTGCGGTCGCCGGAGAGCCTGCGCCTCACGCCGCTCGGGCTCCTGCGCTGGCGCGGCGTCGTGCTCGAGAACGTGTCGGCCGCGCGCATCGGTTCGCGCGGACTCGACGCGCTCGCCGACTACGTGACCGAGCGCGGCGGCGGGCTGCTGATGACCGGCGGCAAGGGCAGCTTCGGCGTCGGCGGCTATCACCTGACCGCGATCGACGAGCTCTTGCCCGTGTCGATGGAGCTGCGTCAGGAGCATCGCAAGCAGGGCGTCGCGCTCGTCATCGTGCTCGACCGTTCCGGTTCGATGGGCGCGAGCGCCGGCACGGGGATGACGAAGATGGACCTCGCCAACCTCGGTTCGGTCGCGGCGATCGAGCTGTTGTCCGAAATCGACGCGGTCGGCGTCATCGCGGTCGACTCGTCCGACCACACGATCCAACCGCTGACTCAGGTGAGCGACGTCGACGCGCTCACTTCGAAGGTGCGCACGATCGAATCGATGGGCGGCGGGATCTTCGTCTACACCGGGATGCTCGCGGCCGGCAAGATGCTCGACCCGGCGCCGCACACGAACCGCCACATCATCCTGTTCGCGGACGCGGCGGACGCCGAGGAGCAGGAACGCGTTCCGGAGCTCGTGGAACGCTTGGTCGAGATGGGCACGTCGGTCTCGGTCATCGCGCTCGGCACGGAGTTCGATTCGGACGCGAACTTCCTGAAGGACGTCGCCAAACGCGGCGGCGGCGAGGCGTACTTCACGATGCAAGCGACCGAGCTGCCGAAGCTCTTCGCCCAGGACACGATGATGGTCGCGCGCTCGACGTTCATCGAAGAGGACACCGAGGTCCAGGCGCGCCCCGACCTGTTCGGGCTCGGCGAGGTCTCCGCCGACGGCTTCCCCGTGCTCGAGGGCTACAACCTGAACTACCTGCGCGAGAACGCGATCGCCGGCATCGTCACGCAGGACGAGTATCAAGCGCCGATCCTCGCGTTCCACCAGGCGGGCCTCGGTCGCAGCGCCGCGTTCTGCGCACAGATCGGCGGGACGTTCGGCGGGCGGATCACGAGCTGGGACGGCTTCGCGTCGTTCTTCGTCACGCTCGCGCGTTGGCTCGTCGGTCAGGAGGAACCGCAGGAGCTCTTCGCCTCGGTGCGGCGCGACGGCGCGAACGCGGTCGTGTCGGTCGAGGTCGACCCCGACGCTCCGGTGCCGCCCGACACGTCGAACCTGTCCGTGCGCATGCGCCGCCCGAACGGCGAGTACACCGAGCACCTGCTCGAACGCACGGACGAGAACCGCTACGAGACGCGCATCGATCTGAACGGCGCCGGCGTCGCGATCGGGACGATTCGGCTCGCGGACGGACGCTTCCACAACCTGCCGCCGATCGTGCTCCCCTACTCGCCCGAGTTCGAGCGCGCGACCGATCCGCTCGCCGGCGAGCGCGCGCTGCGCAAGCTCGCGGCCGACACGGGTGGCGAGGTCGCGCCGCCCGCGCACACGCTGCTGCGCGGTCCGCGCGAGGCGCACGCGTTCCGCGTGATCTCGCGCGAGCTCGTGCTCGCGGCGCTCCTCGCTCTCCTGATCGAAATCGCGGGTCGGCGCCTCGGGCTGTGGCAATCGTTCGCCGCCGTGCTCCAGCGCGCGAAGCGCCAGCGCGCAGCCGGCGACGAAGCACCGGACACGACCGCCGGCGCGAGCCGCGGAGCGCAGCAGGCGCGCCGCGCGAGCAAGGCGGCCGAGCCCGAGGCCGCGCTCGACCCGCTGCGCGCGCCGAGCAAGCGGCAGGCCGGCTCCGTTGGCAACGCGCTCGACCAGGCGCGCCGCGCGGCGGGACGCAAGCTCGACCGCTAGCCCGGATCATTCATGAGCCTTCACCGAGATCGACGCAGCTGCGCGCCATATCAACGCTTCCCTTCCTCACCG
>JAJDEV010000067.1 GCA_029259605.1 Planctomycetota bacterium
ATCGACGCAGCTGCGCGCCATATCAACGCTTCCCTTCCTCACCGGGTTCGACGACCCGTCAAGGTCGCCTCCACGCGCTTCGGTCGCGAAGCGCTGATCTGACGCACATCCGCGTCGATCTCGGCAAAGCCTCATGAATGACCCGGGCTAGCGTGCGCGCGCGACGCCCGTGGCGACGAGCTCGCGCAATCCATCCTCGAGCACTTCGGGGCTCCCGAACACGATCGACCCGTATTGCGGATCCGTCCACAGCGTGTGCGTCGAGCCCGCGTAGCGCAGCTCGGGTGGCAAGCGCACGCGCACGCGATTCGGGAGCGAGAGCTGGGCGAGCGCGGCCGCCTGAACGACGAAGTCCGTGCAGCCCTTTCCGCGCAGCGCGAACACGGAGTAGTCGAACGAATCGATGAACGCGCGAATCGCGTCGTGCTGCGCGCGCGTGATCGGAACCCGGCAGCGATAGGACGGAGCCCTTCCGCCCGATCCGTCGAGCCGAATCCCGTCGGTCATCTCGACCCACAGATAGCGTGCCGGATTCGGATCGCCCGCGCGCATCAGCGCGAGCACGCCGTCGAAGTACACGGGCTGGCTCTTGCCGTACTCGCCCGAGTGCCCGCACTCGATGCGTTCGTCCGGCCCGACGAGGAGCACCCACGAATGCCCGACGCCATCGGTGCCCTTGCCGTCCGGCTGCTTCGTCAGGCTCTCGACGAACGTTTCGGTGTTCGTGTAGTCGAGCCCCGCGACGCTGGTGGAGAGGACGAGCTCATAGCCCGCGTCGCTCGCGCGCCGGTCGAGCGGGACGTTCACGGGACCGGCGAGCGGGCGGGGCGGAACCCGCTCCACCGTCCAGGCCCTCGCGTCCGGGACCGAATCGGGGATCGAAAGGCAACCGGTGGCGATGGCGGCGGCCGCGAGGACCGAGAAGTGCGCGCGCGAGAGCATCACGGCGCGCGACCTTACAAGCACGGAGCGCGCGTCCGAACGCCGGCGTCGAAACTCTCTCACTCGTCGGCGCGCGCGAAGGTCAGCGTCGGCTCTCCCCAGAGCGGTCGATCGCTTCGAATCGTGATGTGGGGTTCGACGCGGAGCTCGAGCCGCACGGCGCGGCCGGCGAAGCGCGCGAGATCCACGTCGAGCGGAATCCACATCGGCTCGACCGACGCGTCGGTGCCGACCGGAACGCGCGCGACCTCGTCGTCGTCGACGCGCACGACGAAGACCACGCCGTCCGACTTGCCCCAGGCGTCGTCCCGCAGTCCGACGCGACTGCGAAAGCGCGGCGCGTTGCCGAGCTCGATCCGCTCCCAAACGATCGAGTGGACGGGGTTCGCGCTGCGCTCCGGATTCAGGATCGGTGCGTAGAGAGCGTCGAGGCGCACGCCGCCGACGCGGTGCGACTCGCGCCGGTACGTCGCTGAACTCGTGGGGCTCACGGCACCGAGCTCGGCGTCCAGGCGAATCGTCCGCGGGTCGAGGGCGCGATCGATCACCGTGTCGGGCGCGAAGTGCTCGTAGCGCTCGAGGTCGGGTGCGAGCGTGAAGGCGAGCAAGGTGCCCTGGTCGTGCGACATGCGCTCGGCGAGCTTCGTCCAACCGCGCGGCGTGCGGGCGCTGATCAGCGCGTAGCTGACGGGGGACGCGTCGAAGGGGCGCAGTTCGGCACCGAACGCCTCGAGCGCGCTTTGGAGCCGCTCGGACGCAGCTGGACCGGGTGCGATGTGTCCGCTGGTCGCGAGGATCGCGACGGACGCTTGCGGCGCGCTCGCGCAGCGCTCGAACTCGCGCACGGCGTCGTCGGCCGCGCGCGCGTCGCGCGACGCCACGTCGAAGACGCGATGCGCGTCGAGCGCGAGCGAGGCGTCGAGCGTCGCCACACGAATGCCTGCCACGTCCGCGGGAAACGAGAGGCTCGCGTCCCCGACCCAGATTGCGTTCCCCACGGTTCCTCCGGCGTATGGCGCCGCCGTGAGGAATCGCCCCTTCGAGCCCGCGAGGATCTGCACCGGCCCCGGCGCGAGCGACCGGTCGACGCGAACGGTCGGTCGCACCGAGCCGTTGAGCGCCAGCACGAGGGCGAAGAGCGCGAGGCTCAGTCCGAAGGCGGAACGCACGGCGCTACTGCCCCAACACCTTGTCGCGGTAGAGCGCTTCGACGTCGAGCTCTTCCGTCTCGATGCTGCGCCCGTCGAGCGTGAGTCCGCATCCGGTCTGCACGAGCGTGTCGCCGCGCACCGACCCTTCGATGATCACGTCGCGCGCCGCGAGCGACGAGGCGCCGAACTCGTCCTTCTTGATGAACGCGGTCAGCGCGTAGTTGCGCGCGCCGCGAATCGCCATGCCGTCGACCTCGACGCGCGAGCCGTCCTTCGAGGCGACGCCGATCGAAACGCCTTCCGCTCGCCCGCCGACGACGCGCACCCGCGAGTCCTCGCCGGCGGAGACCGCCTTGTCTCCCATGTCGAGGAACACGCAGGTCTCGACGTCGACGTCGCTGCCGCTCAGATCGACGCCGTCGGCGATCCCGTCCTGGAACGTGCATGCGACGACGCGGCCCGTGACGAAGTCGCCGTCGAAGCTGTCCGACGCGCAGCGCAGGAACATGACCCGATCCAACAGGAAGTCGGTCGCGAAGACGTTGCATCCGTCCTCGGCGCGCGTGTCTTCGATGAGGCACTGGCTCAGCGTGACGCGCGATCGATAGAACGTCATCCCGCCGGTCGACGTCCACCCGCCGCGTTCGACCGCGGCCGTCTTGCGCACGATCGCCTTGCTCCACATCGAACGACGCGCTGCGCCGAGTACGAGCACGCCGCTCCACGACTCCGCGCCCTCCACGGGTTCGAGCACGACCGGTTCGTCGTCCGTCCCTCGCGTGTGGACGGCGCTCTCCGAGAGGAGCACCGCCTCGGGCGCGAAGCGCAGCGTCGTGCCCGCGACGATCGTCAGCTCGTAATCGCGCGGCACGACGAGGTCGCCCGCGACGTCCCACACGCCCGGCCGCGTCGCCAGGGTGCCGGGCACGGCGTCGAGCTCGAGGAAGGGGTGGCGTGCGAGCGCGTCGTCGAGCGCCGGCGGCGCGGGCCGCCCGCCGTTGCGCATCCAGTTCGGATCGTAGCGCCGGAACGTGAGCGCCTCGCGCGTCGTCTCGCGCGCCGCGATCGGTCGGAAGACGATGTCGACGTAGAAGTCGAGCGCCTCGGTGTTCGCGGTGCCCGCGCGCAGCGCGCGCTTCACGTCGTCGGTGTTCGCGAGGCTCGCCAGCCGCGCGTCGATCGGGAAACGGAAGCGCACGGTCGCGCCCTCGACGGGCAACACGATTCCGCCGCCGTCCTCGTGCGAGATCGCGTCCGGCCCGGCGACGAGCCGATCGCCCGCCGCGAGGAACGTCCCGTTGCGGAGCTGGAACCCCTCGACGACGACGGGTGCGCGCGTGGTCGCCCACGCGTTCACCTCGAACTCGCCCGCGACCAGCGATGCGTCCGCGTCGCCCTCGGTCGAGTAGAAGGCTTCCACGTTCAGCGGGTCGGCGGGGCAGAGGAGCGTGCGCAGGTAGCCCTGCTGCAGACGCAGGCGTTGCTTCATGTTCGCCGGGCGCGTCGTCGTCGGCAGCTGCTGCTCGGCCTCGGCATCGAGCGCGGCGTCGAAGCGATCCAGGTCGGACTGCAGGGCCGCGAAGGTCGCGTCGAGCCAGTCGGGCTCGCACAGCCGGCCGAGCTCGCGGAAGACACCCTCGTAGTAGGGAGCGCACTTGCCGAACTCGGCCGTGAGCCCGGTCGCGCGGAAGACGACCGGATCCGCATCCGACGCGACATGCGGCATGTTGTCGAACGAGACCGGCTCGAGGCGATCGAGCACCGGATCCAGGTAGTAGCGCATGTTGTGCCAGATCAGCGCGTGATGGACCTGGAGCAACGAAGCGATCGCGTGATAGCGCGCGAGCAACTCGACGTTCACGATCGACTCGAGCGTCGCGTCGCGCTGCTCGCGCAGCTCCTTCTCGAGCCAAGCGCGCACCTCGGGGTCACTCGTCGACGTGCCGAGCGTTCGCAGGTCGCGCATCTTCGCGCCCGCGGCGGCGAGCGCTCGACTGAGGCTCTCGATCTCGGACAGGTGCTTCTCGCCGAACGCGCGGATCGACGCCGCGGGCAAGCGCAGGCCGGGCGCGAGCGGGTCGGCGGTGCGCACTTCCGCGTTGGGATCGGGAACGGTGTGCGACTGTAGCACCGTGTTCCAGTGCGTCGCCTCGTCCCAACGCACGATCGGGCCCTCGCGCCGTTGCTGCGACTCGAGCAGCTCCTTGCTGAAGTGCTCCTCGAGGTAGTAGATCCCGGCGGTGTTGCCGTTGATCTCGACGTTCACGAACGTCGCGCGCGGAGCCAGGACGCCTTCGCGCCGCGCGATCGCCAGCGCGAGCCACTCCCACAGCACGCCGCGCGTCCCCGGCGCCTGGATGGAGAAGACGCTCATCCCGAGCAGCGTCTCCTTCTGGAGTTTGATGCGCAGCGACCACTTGTCGGTCTCGACGTGATCGAGCCAGTCGCCCTTGATGCGCGCGCTCGCCACGACCGTCTTGCCGCCGAGCTCGACCTCGGCCGCGACCGTGTCGTCGTCCTCTTGCACGATGAGCCCGCGGGTCATGGCGCGGTCGCGGACTGCCTGCAGCACGGCGGCGGCGTCCGGGTCGAGCGAGATGCGCAGCGTGTCCAAACCGTTCGGCGGCGAACGCGGCGCGCCGGTCGGCGCGGGGGAGAGGTTCACGTGCAGCGGCGCGGGCGGGGACGCCGTGTCCTTCGGCTCGCTCGCGGCCGGACGGACGTCGCGCAGCAACACGAGCCACTCGCTCGGTCGCGCGAAGACGCCGATCGCGATTCCGATCAAGAGGATGGCCGTGCCGACCCAGAAGCCGCTGCCTGCGCGCTCTTCGCTCTTGATGTACATAAGGCGGCGCGGGGCGTAGAGCGTGCTCCGCCGGCTCGCCTTCGGATTCTAGCAGTTCGCGCCAATTCGACCCCGCCGCTACTCGCCGTCGACGTATCCGAGCTGCTTCATCATGTCGCGCGTGTTCTCGTCGAGATCGCTCTCGTTCATGGCGCCGAGCCGCGAGCCGTACTCTGCGAGCATCGTGCGCTGCTTTTCAATTTGCGCGCGTAGCTCGCGAAAGCGCTCGGGTTCGGACGCGGAGAGCTCGCTGCGCTCACCCGCGTCGCGCGTGAGGTCGAACAGCTCCCACTCGTTCTCGGCCGGGAAGTCGACCTCGTCGTCGTGCGGTGCCCAGATCAGCTTCCAACCGTCCTGCCGCAGCGCGTACTTGTGCACGAAGTCGTCGTGGATCTCGCTCCACGTCGCGCGCTCGATCGAATCCGGAGCGAGCCAGTTGCGACCCTGCATGCGCGGATCGAGCGGAATGCCGAGTGCGCCGAGGATCGTTGGCGTCAGGTCGATGAGCATGGCCGGTTCTTCGATCACGCGCGGCGCCTCGCCCGGGATGCGGAACAACATCGGGAGATCGGTGAGCTCTTCGTACAGCGTCTTGCCGTGCTGCATGAAGCCGCGCTCGAACATCTCCTCGCCGTGATCCGTGGTGATCGCGACGATCGTGTTGTCGCGCAGTCCTAGCTCGTCGAGCGAGCCGAGCAGGTCGCCGATCAGCTTGTCGCAGAAGCGCAGCGTCGCGTCGTACAGGTGGATCAGGTGCGCGCGGTCCGCGTCCGAGATGGGTTGCGGGTTCCAACCGAGCTTGCGGCCGAGGCGATGCTCTTCGTAGTCCTTGCGCGTCGACGTGCAGCCGTCCTCGCGGCAGGAGAGGTACGCGTCGGGCGGATCGTAGTCGTGCACGAGGTAGGTGTGCACGAACAGGAAGAAGGGCTCGTCGCGATGATCGGCGAGCCACTCGCCGAGGTGCTCGGGACCGTACTCGTCGATCAGCTCGCGCGTGATCGGCGGCGGGACGCTGCGATTGCGGAGCAGACGCCGCACCGCGCCCGGGTCGTTCTTGACGATCGCGCGGAAGAAGTACGCGTCGCGCTGACGCAGCGGGTCGATGTTCGCGAAGCCGTCGAAGCCCTTGTCGAATCCGAAGTCGGCGTTGACGAATCCGCCGCCGGTGAAGGCCTGCGTTCGATATCCGCGATCGCTCAGGATGCGGGCGAGCAGGGGAGAGCGCTCGGACGAGAACGCGTGCGTCGTGCGCTGCACGCCGTGCACCGAGGGGAACTGACCGGACAGCATCGTCGCGTGCCCGGGTAGCGTGTACGGCGCCTGTCCGTCGACGTGCGCGAAGCGGATGCCCTCGCGCGCGAAGCGGTCGAGGTTCGGCGTCGGGTTGCCCGGGGCGCCGTAGCTGCCGACGTGGTCGGCGCGCAGGGTGTCGATCGAGATGAGCAGCACGTTCGGCTTGTCCGGTCGCGCCGACGTGTCGCGCACGACCGGTGCGCCGAACAGGCCGGGCAGCTCGCCCTCGAAGCACAGCTCGAGCGAGACGCGCTCGCCGGCGAACGCGGTGAGGTCGACCTCGACGTCGCGCCAGCGCGCATCGCGCAGCTCGGCCGGCGCGGCGTGATCCAGGCGCCAAACCTCGGCCCCGTCGACGCGCAGCGCGTAGGACTGCGCGCGCGGCCCACCCGGCAGGAGCGCCGGCGACCAAACGCCGATGCCCGTTTCGAACACGGGCGTGCCGGTGGGGACGTCGACGGAGAAGCGCATGCGCTCATCGGGATAGCCGACGACGGACGGACGCACTTCCGCGCCGAGGTGTCCGCGCACGAGCCGCTCCGCGCGCCAGTCGTCGCGCGGCGGCTCCCCGGCCGCCATGTCGCGCACGGCGGGCGCGAGGCTCTGGTCCCACGCGGCGCGCAGCGGCTTGCGCTCGAGGCGCACGTCCGCGACGTCGAGCGAACCGCTCGTCAGCTCCGAGTCGAAGGAGAGGTTGGCGGCGACGAGCAGGGCGCGCGTATCGGGTCCGGTGCAGAACAAGCGCTCGCGCGGCTGCCAGCCCTCGGTTCCGGCGGCGGTCTCGAACAGGTGGCGTGTGGAGATCCAGCGCGTCGGGTCGTCGCCCAGGAGTTCGGCCGGCGTTCCGGACCGGGTCAGTTCGGCGAGCCACATCGTCGCGCCGAAGAACGGTTCGGGGGCGACGATGTCGTGCGCGCGAACGCGCGCCGTGAACAGGTAGCAGGACGCCGGCTCGACCTCGACGATGCGGAACACCGAGCCGCGTCGACCGGCGAGCGTGAGGAACGCGCCGGATCCGTCGCTGCCCGACTCGACCGAAAGGATGCCGTTCTCGAGCTGGAGCGGGTGCGCCGCGTCGGTAGCGAGCGTCCACGTGCCGATGCCGTCCGCGAAGTCGTCCGCGAACAGGACCTCGCCGGCCGCGCGCGTCTGCGCTGGAACGAGCTCGCCCTCCGTGCTCTCGAAGAGCCGGACGCGAGCGTTCGTTCGCGGTTCGGGTTTGTCGCCGCAGGCGCCGACGCACGCGGCGAGCAGCACGGCGACGAGCGACGTTCGATCCGATCCAGGCTTGCGAGTCATGCGCCGTGATTCTCACCGCACGTGCGGTGGCGTTCCAGCCCGTCCCTACGCAGGCGCGCCGCTCGGGTGAGTCGATTCAGCGCCGCAGGTCGAGCGAACGGTGCTCGGCCTTCGTCGCCGGCATGACGAAGCGCGTGATGTCCTTCGCCGTGAAGGTCGAATACGCCTCGTTCTGCTCGACGAGCAGCTCGATGTTGAGCGTGATCGTATCGCCCTTCGACAGGCCGGCGAGTCGGAAGCCGAGCTCGGCCTCGCCCGCACCGCCGGTGACCTCCGAGAGCAGGAACGGACCCGGAAGCCCTCCGAACGCGAGCGGCGATCCGCCCTTCTCGTAGTCGAAGCCGCTCAGCTTGCGCGAGCCGCCGACGGGCAGGAAGGTCGTGACGAGCTCGTTGTTCCGGAACACGCGCGCGATCACGCGGATGTCCGGGACCTGGATGGCGGGCGGCCCGCCGGTCATGCGATCGACGCGCACGCGCGCGATCGCCGTCGCTCCCGTGCCGCCGCGATTGAAGGCGCGGAAGCTCCACTCGAGGTCGCCGACGACGAGGTCGGTGCCGCCCGTCTTGAAGCTGCGCGTCGTCAGCGGCGCGGGCGGACTGCCGGGCAGCGCGAGGTTGTGCGCCGGCATGTTCGGCAGCGCGACGTTGGCCGTGCGGCCCGCGAGGTCGGTGACCTGTACGGTTCCGGAGTACGTGATCCACGGCGAACCGCTCGTCGAGTTGAGCAGGTCGGTGAGCAGCACGCTCGAGGTCTTCGCGTAGCGCTCCGTCGAAGCCTGCTGCTGCGGTCCGCCGGTGCGCGAGTAGAACACGGTCACCTTGCACGGCTCGTCGGTCTCGACGTTGATGCGCGCCACCTGCCCCGTGACCATCTGCGTCACCGCGCGATCGATGGCGGGATCGGTCGTGTCCGCGGAACCGACGCCGACGCTCAACGGATTGCCGCCGTTGTGGACCTCGTGCCCGTCCGGCCAGCCGTCCTCGTCCGAGTCGCGGTCGAACGGATCCGTTCCGAGCGCGACCTCGTCCCCGTTGAACAGATCGTCGCCGTCGTAGTCGACCGCGAAGCGCTCGCCCATGCCGACCGGCAGACCGACGAAGACATTGCTGCCCGTGCCGGCGAGCGCCTGGCCGGTGAAGAAGCTCAGCGGTTGGCTCGTGACCGACGTGTCCGCGGCGTCGAACAGGCCGGTGGCCCGGTTGTAGTTCCAGCGCATCGGGGTGAGGCTGGCCGAGAGCGTCGACTCGCCGTACACACCGATGTCGCAGTTGCGCGCCGCGGCTTCGGGAACGAGGTAGTTCGCGAGCACGAGCGATTCCGTCGCGTGCGTCGTCTGATCGAGCAGCGTCGCGCGGTACGTCGCGGGCGCGATGCCCTGGTCCCATTGATAGATGAAGCCCGTCAGGTCGGAGAGGTCCGCCGGCGGATCGGGGAACGCGAGCGCGAACGCGTGCAAGCCGACCGACAGTCCGGCGTGCGAGTAGGCCGCGCCGAGCAGCGAGTAGAAGAGGTTCTCGTTCGGTCCGCCGCCGAGGCCGGCGAGCGTGATGGGCACGGGATCGAACTCGGGCGTCGTCGGGTCGGCGTCCTGCTCGCGCCGGTAGAGGTCGTGGAACGAGCCGGTGCGGAAGCGCTGGCGCCGAGGATTCTCCTCGGCGAAGGCCGCGCCCGATCCGACGAAGCCGTTGTTCGTGCCGATCGGCTGGTTGTGGCACTCCTCGCACTTGCTGGCGAAGAGCGTCTGGCCGATCGTCGCGCGCGACGCGGGCGAGCCGATGAAGAGCGAGGGCTGGATCGAGTCGTCGACGACGCGCGTCTCGTTCTGGAACGGGTTCGGTGCGTTCTGGATCGAGAACGTGAACGAGCGGAAGCGCTCGAAGTCCTTCGGGCTGAGCTTCTTCGGCGCGCCGAGCAGCGAGACGAAGGCCGAGTTGAACTCCTCGAGCCCCTCGCGCGCGTCGCCGCGCCACTGGAACGGCGCCACCTTGCTGATCCCCGCGAGCGTCTGCGTGAGCATCGGCCCCTTGTCGTCGGTGGGGAGGTCGGACAGGTTCCAGACGACCAGGTCCGAGCGCCCCTCGACGTGACACGACGCGCACGACGCGTTGTTGTTCGCCGAGTGCGAGGCGTCGTAGAAGAGCTCGCGCCCGCGCCGGACTTCGTAGGGCGTCGGATCGAAGCCGAGGTCGAGCGTGAACACGTGCGTCGGAATCGCGAGCGTGAGGAACGCCTCGATCTTGTTCGTGCCCCAGCAGTACACGAACAGGTAGCTCTGCGAGGGCATGAAGAGCATCCCGCGCGGGATCGATCCGTCCGGCAGGTCGAACTCGGCGTGGAAGCCGCCGTTCTGATCGAGCACCTTCACGTTGTCCGTGAGCAGTCCCGCGATCGCGACCGCCGTTCCCACGAACTCGATCGCGTACGGTTGCCCGACGGTTTGGTTCGGGTCGTAGGGGAACGTCCCGCTCGTCGTATCGAGGTCGACGATCGTCGTCGGCGCGTTCGGCGGTTGCCCGACGGCGGGGAGCGTCGAGATCGACACGCGGTTCTGGACGACGTCGCCCTGGATCGCGCGGAAGCCCTGACGCAGCGGGTCCTTGTTGTTCGCCTCGGTGTTGAGCTGCCAGACCTCGCCGGTGTTCGGGTGGACGGCGACCCCGAACTGCAACGTGCCGGCGCCGGTCGTCACCGCCTCGACGTTGCCGGTCGAGCGCACGCAACGGAACAGGTCCTCGTCCGGAAGCCCGGTTCCCATCAGCGCCATCGTGTCGAAGTCGACGACGGTCGGCCCTTGGTGCTGCGGGTGGTACGGGTTGCTCGCCTCCTTGCGCGCTCCGGAGTTGTTGCCCGAGAGCATCGGAGCGACGAGCACGTCGTCGTTGGCGTCGAACGTCATGAACGTCGGCGCCTTGCCGGGAATGCGGAAGAGGCGCACGATCGACAGCGTCGTCAGGTCGATCTCGGCCACCGCGTCGGCGGATGCGCACGACACGAAGGCGCGGTCCGCGCTCTGATCGACGAGCAGGTCCTGCGGCTCGCCGAGGATCGCGCCCGTGCTCGGGTCGCGCAGCTCCAGGATCGCGAGCGTGTCACCCGTCAATCGATTGAGCACGGCGAGCACGTACGAGTCGCGGCACACGACGAGCAGGCGGGACTCGTCGACGAGGTCGAGCGGGTTGTCGTCCCAGAAAGCGATCGCGACCGGCGAGCGCGGCGTGTCGAAGCGCTTCGTCCCGAGCGCGTTGAAACGAACGACCGCGTTGCCCTGCACGTTGACCGCGAAGACCTCGAGGTCGTCCGCCGTGAGCGCCAGCGGACGAATCGGCACGGCGTTCGTGGAGATCCACTCGCCCTCGACGTTGTCGAGCGCTTGGTACGGAGCCGTTTGCGCGCTGGCAGCAGCCGCGCAGGCGAACAGGATCGCCGGCGCGAGGAGACTCGTGCGGATCATGGAGCGGAGGGGCTCGGGAGCGACCCGAGCGTGGCGCGACCGAGAGCTTTCTTCCGGATGCTCGGGCGCGTCGTTCGACGAGGGGGGTGACAGGGAACCATACTCCGAAACCGTGCGTCGCGCTCGGTGAGGACGCCCGCGGATCCGTCCGCGGCGGCGTGAGGGGCGTCCGCGGGGGTCGGCTTGACACACCTGGCGAAGTTGGCGTTCCGGCCTGTCGTGACGGTCTTTTCCGAGTACAGTTGCCTAGTAGCCCGGCGCCGCGCTCCCAGCCCAGGCCTCGGCGGTGCTCACCGCCGCGAGCGCGACGCGTGGGCCCATCTCCCGCAATCCTTTCCCCCTCTGCGAACGCAGTCGATGCAGCTTCGTCGCCGACGATTCCCGAGGCGCGTCCTCGCGGCGCTCGCACCGCTCTTGTTCGGTGCGCTGGCGGTCGAGGTGTCGGCCGCGCAGACGGCGCCCTACGCCACGACGGATCAAATCGAAGGCGAGTGGGTGTCGTACAACGCGGTCCCGATCCGCCCGATGGCTCTCACCGCCGATTCGGCGGACCTCTACGCGGTCAGCACCCAGGCCAACGCCATCGTGCACGTCGGCGGTGTGGGGACGGAGCGCTTCGCGACGCCGCGCTCGCCCGTCTCCGTCGCGTTCTGGGACGACGATCTGTTCGACGGCACTCCCGAATCGCGCCTCGTGGTCGCGTGCCGGGATTCCTACACGGTCGTGCAGCTCGATCGCCTGACGGGCGAGACGGTCGCGTTGCTCGAAGTGCGCGACCCCTCGACCGGCGCGATCCTCGGCGAACCCCAGGACCTGCTCGTCGATCAGAACACCGACACCGCGTTCGTCTCGTGCGCGGCGTCCGACGCGGTGGCCGAGATCGATCTCGTGTCGATGAGCGTGACGCGCGTCTTCCTGCTGCCGTCGAAGAACCCCGTGTTCATGTGCTTCGACGGGAATGGCGACGTCCTGGTCGCGCCGATGCTTTCGGGCAACAACTCGGGTGCGCGGCGGACTCCCGAGCTCTTCATCAATCCGCAGCACTTCGGGCCGACGGTGGTCGACTTCGCGGCCCAGGGCATCGAGGGCACGCGCCTACCGGACGAGGACCTCTTCCGTTGCGTACGCTCGACGGGCGCGGTACAGGCCGTCACGACGGCGGTCGGCGCGATCCAGTTCGGCGTCGCGATTCACCCGTCGAGCGGGGACGTCTGGCAGCTCAACACGTCGGCGAACAACAAGGATCCCCAGCGCCAGGGCGAGGCCGCGATCCGTGGCGACTTCGTCCGCAACCGCGTTTCGATTTCGACGCTCAACGCCGTCGGTGATCCGGCGCGCGTGCCGCACACGATCGTCGACCTCGACCAGACCAACCCGTCCATCCCGTTCGACACGACGCGCACGGTGGGCCAGCCGTACGCGTTGGCGTTCGTGGGCAACCTCGTCGCGATCGCCGGGCTCCTGACCGACAACGTGATGGTGCTCGACTCGCAGGGGGACTTCGTTCTGGAGTTCGACCTGCCGGACGGATCGATTCCGCGTGGGCTGCTGTACTCCGCGGCGTTGAACCGCACCTTCGTCTACTGCTGGGGGACGAACAAGGTGGAGACGTACATCCCGAGCCTCTCGCCGACGCACGACGCGACCATCGACCTGGGTCACGACCCGACGCCCGCGCGCGTGAAGCGCGGGCGCGAGATCTTCTACGACGCGTCGCACTCGAAGTGGAACAACTCGACCTGTGTCTCCTGCCATATCGAAGGCCGGATGGACCAGCTCGTGTGGAACCTCGGCGACCTGCCGACCGACGACAAGGGGCCGCTCCTCACGCAACCGCTCGTGGGCGTCGAGCGCGTCACGCCGTTCCACTGGCGCGGCGAGAAGCACCGGAAGCTGGCCGACTTCAACTCCGCGTTCGTCTCGCTGCACGGCGCGTCGAAGGCGCTGTCGCCGAGCGATTTCGCGGACTTCCAATCGTTCGTGTTCTCGATGCAGAACACGCCGAACGTCGTCCAGAACGAGTCGCGCGTCATCGACGACACGATCCGGTCGACGAAATTCGTCGGCGCACCGCAGTCGCACGCGACGCTCGGCAAGCCGCTCTTCAAGCAGGAGTGCGAGGTCTGCCACAACCTCCCGCTCGGTTCGGGCAACGACATCTTCGGCGACGGCGCGGTCTTCGACGAGCAGAACCCGCGCCGCCAGCGCTACCGCATCCCGCCGTTCCGCAACATGTTCCGGCGCCAGCAGGACGCGGATCCGATCGCGCCGGGGTTGCAGGGTGTCGAGATCAAGCTGATGCCGCTCGCGAGCTCCGGCGCGCGCAAGGGCGTCTACTTCAACGCCGACACGCTGCTGTATCCGGTGCTGGGCGCCGGCTTCGGTCACGCCGGGCTCGCGCTCAACGTGCACGGCCGCGTCATCCCGTTCGCGCTGACCGATCAACAGATCGCCGACGTCACGGACTACCTGTGGCAGTTCGACTCGGGGATCGCACCGGCGACGTGGCGCACGACGCTGCTCGATCAAGCGAACCACACGATCGCGTCGGCCGAGCTCTCCGCCTACCTCGTGCCGCAGGCGGACGCGCGCAACTGTGACATCGCCGTCTACGGCACGTCGCAGATCGCCGCCGTGCCGACGGCCATGCGCTGGTTCTACGACCGCGACACGGGGCTCTTCGTTCCCGAGGACACGAGCGTGGCGAGCCAGGCGCTCAGCTTCTTCACCGGCCAGGCTTTGGCTGGCGAGGGCAGCAACGTCTTCGTCGGACTGCCCGTCGGCATGGGCGAGCGCTTCGCGGTCGACTACGACGGGGACGACCTCTACAACGCCGACGAGGCCGCGCTCGGCACGAATCCGTTCGACGCGGACACCGACGAAGACGGCTGGCCGGACGGGCACGAGGTCAAGAACGGCGGGAACGCTCTCGCGAGCGGCGTCGGTTCCGTCGACACGACGAACCCGACCATCCTGCGCAGCGTGACGCCGCTCGTGACCGGAACGGTGGCGCGCATCAACGTCGAGACGGACGAACCGTGCCGCGTGCGCATCGAGTACTCGCGCGCGGGCGGCGGGTTGCAGGTCAAGGCGAGCGACGTGTTCGCCAAGACGCACAGCGTTCTGCTCAACGACCTGCTGCATTCGACGAGCGGCAACCCGTGGATGACATACACGGGCACCGTGACCGCGATCGATCACGCGGGACGCACGTCGAGCGTCGGCCTGCCGACGATGCCCGACTACAACCTGAACGAACCGGATGCGCCGCCCGGGCCGATCACGACGCGCAACTTCCGGACGCTAGACAAGTCGAACCTCATCGGCGAGCTCGCGTGGACGTCGCGCGCGATCAACCGCGGACGGAACGGACTCACGGCGCGCGCCAAGGTGCGCGTCGATCGTGTGAACGGCGGGCCCCCCGGGATCCCGGTCGACGGCGTGCGCGTCATCGCGCGCCTCTTCAAGAACAACGAGCAAGTCGCCGCATTCCGACCGCTCGGCACGACGACGAAGCTCGCGTCCTTCGATTGGGTCGCCCGCACCGGGGCCGTACTGCCGTTCACGGGGCTCCCCGGACCGTTCCTGCTCTCCGCGGTGACCGGCGCCGACGGCGAGGTCGAGTTCGGGTTCAGCCTGCGCGGCCTCGCGCCGGGCGACGCGCTACGCCTCAACATCGAGATGATCGTCGAACAGGACAACGCGTTCTCGAGCTTCACGATCAAGGCCCTCGATACGTGGTCGATGCCCGCGACGGCCGAGGCCAATCGCGGACTCGAGACGCAGCTCTAGCCCGGGTTCTTCATGAGGATGTGCGGCAGTAGCTGCAACTCGGTTCCTGCCGGTGCTTTGCGGGCGTTGGCCCCGGAGGCGACCTTGTCAGGTCGTCGAGGACGCCGACGTT
>JAJDEV010000068.1 GCA_029259605.1 Planctomycetota bacterium
ATCGACGCAGCTGCGCGCCATATCAACGCTTCCCTTCCTCACCGGGTTCGACGACCCGTCAAGGTCGCCTCCACGCGCTTCGGTCGCGAAGCGCTGATCTGACGCACATCCGCGTCGATCTCGGCAAAGCCTCATGAATAATCCGGGCTAGGGCAGTCGCAACTGCATCGCGTTCGAGCTCGTGATGAGTCCGGGGCGCAGGAGGTCGAACTCGAATACCTGCGCGTAGTAGAGCTCGCCGCTCGACAGCCCGGCGGGGAAGACGCCGTCGATGCTGGCCGCGCCGGTCGCGTCCGGAACGAGCGAGAAGACGTGGTCGGGCTTCGGAACGAGCGTGCCGCCGGTGCCGAACGGCAGGTTCACCTGCGCGTCACCCAGCACGACGAGCGTCAGCGCGAACGGCGAGGTGGCCTGGACGTCGAAGCGCCACGGCGAACCCGCAACGAGCGAGCCCAGGAAGTCGAGCGTCGGTGCGCCGAACGGACCGGCCGCACCGCCGATGCCGAGGTCCGCCGTCGGCGGTTCGACGGGGCTCACCACGAGCCCGAAGTCGACGTCGACGGCCGGCGACTCGGGGCGCGCGTCCTGGATGACCTCGGCCGCGATCACTTCGACGAGCCACGTGCCCGCCTCCGGGTTCGTGATCCACACCTGCTCGGTCGTGTTCTTTCCGTCGAACGCGCCGCCCGGCATCGTCTCGTTGCCGATGCGCATCATCTGGTTGCCCCAGTACGACACGCCGCTCGGCGACGTCACGCGCAGGTCGACGTTGTTGATGCGATGCTTGGTCGACGAGCTCGTGCCCGCGGGGTCCGTGTACACCATCGTGGCCCGCAGCTCGGCTTGACCGGGCGCGACGACGACCTGGTAGTTCGCCTGCTCGAGATTTCGCAGCGCGACCCACTCGTCGACGACAAGCGCCTTGCGACCGACGTAGTAGAGGCGCTTGACGCTCGGTCGCCCCCAGCCCTGGTGCATGCGCGTCAGGTCGTCCTGCGGGCCGGTGAACGGATACGGGTTCGGCGTGTTGAACAGGAACGCGCGCGCCGTCGCCGAGCGTGGGCGGCTGGCGAAAACCGAGTCCTGCTTGCCGACGTTCCCGAAGTGCTCCTCGTGCCACATCTGATAGAAGAGCCCGAAGTGCCCCGCGACCTGCGGCGTCGCCGCGCTCGTTCCGCCGAACGTGCCCGCCATCGTGCGGATGCCGTCGAACCAGTAGCAGAGATCGGGCTTGATGCGCTGGTCGCCGGCCGGGCCGATGCTGCCCGCGTTGGCCCACATGTCGTCGGCGAGCGTCTGCGTATCCATGTGCCGGATCCCGCCGACCGTGACGATGTTCTTGCCCCACGCGGGGTCGAGCGCCTCGCGCGTTCCGAAGTTGCCGAAGCCCTGCACCGTGAGGAGGTCGTAGAGGAAGACGATGTCGTCGACCTGGAACGCCTCGTTGGGATAGCCGGGCACCTTCGACGTTCCATTCGCCCAGCTGTTGCTCTCGAACACCACCTCGTACGGCGGGAAGAGCGACTCGAACGCATGCGTGTAGCGGTCGCCCAGGCCAGCCGCGTTCGTGAGCACCGGCTGCCCCTCCGGCAGCAGGCCGCGCTCCGCCGGATGCGCGATGCCGTCCGCGAACAGGATCCCGGACACCTGCGTTCCGTGGCCGCCGAAGCAAATGCCTCCGCGATGCCGAATCGGATAGTTCGACGCGAGTTCGGGGTGGTCCTTCACGAAGCCGACATCGATGATCGCTCCGTTCACGCCCTGCCCGGTGTAGCCCGTGAAGAACTCGAGCGCGTCCGCGCCGCCGTCGAGGCGCACCTTGTTCATCGTCGTCACCAGCGGCTTCTTCGGCTCGATCCAGAACACGCGGTCCAACTGCGCCACACGCGCGAGCTGCGTCGGCGTCAGCGTCGCGGTCAGCAAGAAGCCGGACGGCGTCGGCGGCTCGACCTCGCCGCCCATGGCATCGATCGCGCGCGCAACGGCGGCCTTGTCGAGCGCACCGCGTCGCATGACCTGGATGACGTACTCGGCGCGATCGCGGATCACCCCGCTCGTGACGGCGTCGAGCAGTTCCGATTCGACGCGGTACTCCGCGTGGTACGGACCGACCCAACGCACGAAGTCGAGCGCGCGTAGCTCGGCTTCCATCGCCGCGCTCGGCACCTGCACGATCAGCCCCTGGTCGTGCAGCACGCGCAGGACCTCGACGCCTCGATCGGTCAGCGCGGCGGTGTACTCGCCCAGCACTTGCGTCTCGAACTGGACGATGCGGATCGAGCCGCTCGCCGCGAGCGTCTGCGGACGGAACGTCGCGCCGGGAACGAGCGGATCGAACGCGCGTCGCCGCAACATCAGCGTCGAGCGCACGGGGCGCACGCCGGACGTCCGACCATCGCGCGTCGTGATCGCGTACTTCGCCACGCCATCGGGGCTCTCGGCGGCGGTCCAGAGCTCGACCGCCGTGCCCGTGTCGAAGCGCAGCTTCCGCGGTTCCTTCGGTTGCTGCGCGGCGTGCGCCGCGTTGGCGAAGAGCCCGAGCGAGACGAAGGCGAGTGACAGCAACGGACGCGTGGAGTTCATCGTCGACCTACTTGCTCGGGGCGGCTCTCCGCAGACGCGGAAACGCGAAGGCTGCGGCGAACGACCCGCCGCGCTCGGACTTCGATTCTAGGGAGACCCGCGGATTCCGATGGTTTCCATTCGGTCACGACTACGTCGTCGATCCTGGCCCGTGCGTGCGCCCGTCGGTAGGCTCAGCGCGCCTGCAAGGAACGTGCTTCTGCGCGGCACGGCTCGAAGATGCAAGACGACGCGAACGCCCCCTCGCCCGACGACGTCCGCGCGATGCTCGCCGGATTCGACCAACGCGAGCGCAAGATCATCGGCGGGCTCGTCACGGTGATGATGCGCGACGCGACGCGGGTCCGCGAGCACGAGTGGATCGCCGAGCAGCTCACGCAGGTCACGTTGCTCGCCGGCGGCTTCGACACCGACGGCGACGCGGCCGCGACCGTCGCCGACGTCGGTGCGTTCCTGCGCGCGCGTTCGGCCGACCTGCTCGCCGCGGCGTTCGCGCTGTTTCAGCGCGTCAGCCAGGACCTCAGCTCGCGCGCGGACGAGGGCTTCACGTTCGAGGACGCCGTCTCGCAAGCGCTCGGCTACTTCGCTCCCGCGCAGAACGACTGACGCGCAGCGCCGCGCCGGGCGAATCGTGCGAGGGTGGTAGACTGGCTGCGATGAAGTGCCTGCGCCCCGCCGTGCTCTCGGTCTCGATCGTCTGCGCCCTCTGCGCCCTCGCGGCGGCGCGCGCGCCCGGCCCCGCGCAGGACTCCGGCACGCGCGCGTCGAGCGGCGCGGCCGCGAACGCGATGGACGAAGTGCCCGACCCGGCGCAGGGCCGCTCGCAGATGTTCCTCGCGACCGGCGCGGGCGTTCCGCGCATCTTCACGACGCCGCGCGCCGGTTCTCCGCGCCGGTGGGTGCGCGGCAACGTGACGACCTGGTGGGACGAGGTCCCCGAGTACGTGCTCGACAGCGCCGCGCCGACGGGATCGTTCAGCAACATCCACCCCGCCGACTACGCCGGCCCCGAATCGTGCGAGGAGTGCCACGCCGCGAACTACCGGTCGTGGGCCAAGCACCCGCATCGCTTCATGAACCAGTACGCAACGGACGACTCCGTACTGGGCGACTTCTCGGGCGAGCAGACGATCTCGTACCTCGGTGGGAAGGGCACGTTCTGGCGCGAGGACGGGGGCTTCCGCATGGCGCTCGAGCGCGACGGGACGCGCCGCGAGTTCGAGATCCACCAGACGATCGGGTCGCGCTTCTACCAGTACTACGTCGGGACGATGCGCGCCGGTCCCGAGCCGAAGGACCACGCGTTCTACGCCGTCGACCACGTGCTGCCGTTCGGGTTCTGGCTCGAGCGTGAGGAGTGGGTTCCCGTCGTTCACCTCGAATCGAACGGGCCGTGGGACGGCTCCTACGATCCTTTCGAGAACGGGCCGCGTCGGCAATACACGCAGTGCAACTACTGCCACACGACGTTCCCGCTCGGCGACACGCTCGTGCGGTTTCCCACGCTCGTCGGTCGACACGCGCCGTCGAAGCTGCACTGGCTGTCGTCGAACTACCTCGAGGGCGCGCACCCCGAGCTCTGGGACACCGAGAAGCCCGCGGTCGACTTCTCGGACGACGAGATCAACGCGCGCACGTGGACCGCGATGCAATTCGAGGCTCCGAAGAAGGCGGTCACCCTCGGCGTCAGCTGCGAGGCCTGCCACCTGGGCTCGAAGGAGCACGCCGAGGAGAAGCGCGAGACGCCCGACTTCCTGCCGACGAGCCCCGGCCTGTGGATGGAGCAGGCGCCGGACCCCGACGAGGAACAACGGCGCCACGACGCGATCAACTGGACCTGCGCGCGTTGCCACGCCGGCAACCGGGTGAGCTACGCGAACGGCATCGCGGCGTGGAACTCGGTCGAGTCGACGGACGCGTTCCGCGGGAGCTGCTACTCCGAGATGACGTGCGTCGACTGCCACAACCCGCACCGGGCGATCGGCGAGGAGTGGTCGAACGCACCGGATGACGACGACGCGGTATGCCTGAGCTGCCACGCGCAGTTCGACGCGCCCGAAGCGCGCGCGGCTCACACGCACCACGACGCGGGTAGCGAGGGCAACCGCTGCATGAACTGTCACATGCCGCGCATCAACGAGGGCATCGAGTACGTCGTTCGCACGCACACGATCTTCTCTCCCACCGACGCCGCGATGATCGAGGAGAACAACGTCAACGCGTGCAACCTCTGCCACGTCGACAAGCCGATCGACTGGACGCTCGCGCGGCTGAGGAGTTGGTACGGTGCCGAGTTCGACGCGGAGCGCATCGCGCTGAACTATCCGGCGCGACGCTATCCGGCGGCGCTCGGCTGGCTCCAGCGCCAGCAACCGATGCGGCTCGTCGCGGCGGACGCTTTGACGCGCGCGGGCGCGACCTGGGCGTTGCCCGGGCTCATCGCGACGCTCGACGATCGCTTCCTGGCGAACCGCCTGTTCACGCAGCTCGGTATCGAGCGGATGCTCGGCATCCGGCTCTCCGACTACGGGTATCGCCACTACATGACGCCGGAGGAGCGCGCACCCGCGCTCAAGCGCATGCGCCGCGCACTGGCGCCGCGCAACCGGTAGCGAGCGTCAGCGCGCCGCGGGAGCGGGCGCTTCGAACGCGCGCGGGCGGATGCACTTGGCGCGAACCCGTCGCGCCGTTTGGTCGATGCACGCGAGGTCGATGATCGGGACGCTCGGAAAGACGGCCACGGTCGCCGGCGCGGTCGCGATGTCGCCGCTCGGATCCTCGAGCACGGCCGCGCCGAAGCGACGCGTGATCTCGCCGACATCGAACCCGTTCGGAACGGCGAAGCTGCGCTCGAAGCGACCGCTGCTCGGCACCGTACCGAGCAGAATCGGATTCGCGTCGGCCAGCGCGGCCGGCAGGCCTGCGTCCCCGACGACCTCGTCACCGATCGTCCGAACCGCGCCCTGCGGGACGACGATCCACGCGCGCTGACCGGGCTCGCCATCGAGGCTCATGACGACCGAACGCTCGTCGCTCACCGCGGTCGGAGCCTCGATCGATCGGTTGGCTCCCCTCGAGATGTGATACGTGCCCGCGAGGACGTCGAGCGGCGCACCGTTTGCGGCGTGCGTGCCCGCGTCGAGCGCCTCGCCGCCGGGGCCGCCATCGAGCGCGACGCCGATGATCGTCGCGTCCGAGCGTCCCGCCGCGCCCCACAGACGGATGCCGGGGTGTCCCGAACCGGCGTCGCGGATCTCTCCCTGGAACGAGCCCGCGTCGTCACCACGGCCGCCCGCGACCCGTCCGCCTTGGACGGTGATGCACGAGTCGAACGCGTCGATGCCCGGAACCGATTCGGCGGCGTCCACATCGCAGTCGAAGAAGCTGACGCCGGAGCGAACGAGCGCCGTACCACCCGCCACCCTGCAGCGGACGAGCACCACCGAATCGGAGTCCGTGACCTGGACGCCGATCAGCGATCGCCGCGCCTCGGCCGTGCAGTCTTCGATCCAGACGTTTCCAAGGCAGTGGGCGACGGCGATGCCGGGCGGGTAGACCGAGCCGAGCTCGGCGCGGATCCCGCGGACGACCACCGTTTGATCTTGCGGAAGGCGCTCGACCACGACGCCGCGGACGCGAACGAGCCCGCCGGCTTCGGCGACAAGGCTGACGCTGCTTCCGGTCGCGACACGAACGAGCTCGTCGTAGTCACCGGCTCGGACCACGATCCGATCGCCCGCGGCGGCGGCGTCGAGCGCCTCCTGGATCGTGCCGAAGGCGTCGGGCGCGCCCCCGACGAACAGCAGCGGCGCGCCGATCGTGTCCCCGTGCTCGGGACCCCGCTCGAGGGTCGGGTCAGGGCCGGCGGCGCCGAGGGCCAGAGCGCAAGCCGAGACGAGAACATGGAGGGGGAGCATCGCGATCTTGCCGTTCCTGGTGCCGTTCGAGTGATCGGACGCTTCGAACCACTCGACCTGCCGAGTGTCGTGCCGAAGCGTGGGGAGTTGTCCAGAGCGGCGCGCGACCGTCGTCCCCGTTTCGCTCGGCCCGACGGGGGTCGACGAACGCCGCGAGTTGCGCCGACCCTGATATCGACGGTATGCGCCGAGTTGCCGACGTAGCGCGCCTTGTTACACAACTGACATGCGGGAAGACGCATTCGAGTTCCGCGACGAATCGAACTCTTTTCCCGAACCTTCCGCGGTCGGCGTGCGTCAACGCGCGCGCGATTCCGATGCGGATGCAGCTTCGAAGCGCACGCGGTTGTCCGCGATCTCGACCTCGAACGCGCTGACGCCACGCTCGGTCACGAAGAACGTTCCGTCACCCGAGAACGAGTCCGCGTTGTACGCGTGGAATCCATCGACTCCCTGCGTGTGCAGAGCCCAACCCACGTTGCCGATGGCCGCGACGAGGTGGTCGTCCACGAGCGACACGCGCACCGTGCCCCAGAACTCGTTCCCGTAGTCGCCGCAGTAGGCCGACGCGGGCAAGCTCAGAGCGCCATCCACCAGGGCCGGATTCCCCTCGGGCGGCGCCGAATCCGACGCGGTCGCGCCGCGCTGCTGCGCGCGCCGGATCATGCTCGGCAGCGGGTCGTCCCCGATCTCCGCCGTCAGGAAGCGGTAGACGTCCGACGTGACGAGGTCCACGAGCGCGGAACCTCCACCGCCCGCGTTGCTCAGGACGCCGACGCCGACGCCGATCTCCGGGATGAACGAGATCATCGCCGCCGAGCCGACGTAGCCGCCACCGTGCTGGAACTTCGTCATGCCGTACGAAGACCCCATCATCCAGCCGAGGGCGAACCCGTCGACGCCGTCGTTCCGACGCGCGGCCATCGAGGACTGCCGAGTGAGCATCTCCCCCATCCCTTCGGCGGACAGCACGCGCGTCCCGCCGACCTTGCCCCGGTTCAGGTGGAGGCGCAGCCAGTTCGCGAGGTCTAGCGCGGTCGTTCCGAGCCCCCCGGCGGCGTGCATCGTGCTGTCGGTCTTGCGCACCGACGCGTACTCGAAGCCGCCGTTCCTCCACTGTGTCGGGAACGCGACGTCGGCGTCGGCGTACATCGCGTCCGCGTACCCGGTCGTGCGCGTCATGTTCGCCGGCTCGAAGACGCGGCGCGCGAGGACGTCCTTCCAACTCACGCCCTCGATCGCTTCGAGCACGCGGCCGGCGAGCGTGAGGTGGACGTTGGAGTACGTGACCACGCCCGACGGCGACGACTCGGCGAGAAAATGGTAGTAGCGATCCTCGGTGATCTGTCCGGTGTACGCGTCGAGGAAGACGACGGGGAAGCTGCTGATTCCGGGGCGGTGGCAGAGGAGGTCGCGCACGGTGATGGTGCTCGCGACGTCAGGATCGGCGAACTCGAGCCGCGGGAGATAGCGCACCACCGGGTCGTCCAGGTCGAGGCGCCCTTCGTCCACGAGTTGTCGGCAGGCGAGCGCGACGAACGGCTTGGTCGCCGACGCGATGTAGAAGAGCGTCTCCGGCGTGACCGGCGCATCCCGCTCGACGTCGCGCACACCGAACGTCTCGAGGTGCAGAATGCGGTCCCCCTCGACGATGACGACCGCCATCCCCGGAACCGACATGCCCGTGAGCGCGCTGGCCCAACGCGCGCTCAGCTCGGCGAAGTCCGGGTGCCGAACGACGCCCGGCGAATCGTCGCTCTGGCCGAGCGCGCTCGACGCCGGCGCGGTGAGAGAGACGAGCGCGAGCGTCGCGAGCGCGCGGCAGCGGAGCGAAGACGGCGGGAGGATGCGATGGAGCATGCGGATTCGAGGGGCTGGTCGCGCCGCGCGGCGGACGGATCGGTCGGTCGGACCGCGCGGGAACGCGGCCCAAGGACGACATGCCGCGGTCCAGCGATCGGGCCCAACGTCCGCGCGTTTCTTCGTTTCCCGAACGCGGAATCAACCGCCGAAGATCCGCGGTCGGTCGAGCTCGTCCCCCGCGATGCGCTTCACGGTGATGCGCAACGGGGCGAGGCTCCCCTGATCGAAAACGAGCAGCGCCGCGCCGACGACCTCGCGCATCGATTCGTCCGTGGCCTGATCCCGGAGCGCGCGTAGAACCGGAAGCCACGCGGCGTCGCGCGTGATCGCCATCGCGCACACCGCGGCCGCGCGGACGTTCGGATCCTCGTCGGTGACGAGCGCGTTCAAGAGCTCGCGCACGTCTTCCCCCTCGACGAGATGGCCCAGCGCGAGCACCGCGCCGATGCGCACGAGCGCGTCCTTTTCCTTGCGGCAACGCGTGAGGATCTCCTTGCGCACGCGCGCGTCGTCGGCGCCGGCGCTCGCCAGCGCGCGGAGCAAGTCGCGCTCGATCGCCGGGTCCTTCTCCTTGGCGAGCGCCCGGCGGAGGACCTTCACGGACTCCGCGGCGCCGAGCTGCTCGAGCGCGATGACCGCCCGCTTGCGGAGCTCGTCCTCGCCGCTCTCGGCAAACTCGGCGACGATCTCCCAGTAGCTCGCGGGCGAGTTCGCGCCGATGTCGCGCAGGTAGATCGGGCGGATGTCGCGCCCGTTCGGCCCGCCGGGCCCCGCGCGCAGCAGCGAGTGCGCGAACTCGATCGCTTCGACTTCGTCGGAGCGCAGCACCTTGCGAATCGCCTCGCGCCGCGCCGCGCCGACGATCGTGCGGCGCTTCATCTGCTCGATCAGATCGAGCATCTCCTCCCGCGTGAGCAACGGCACCGTCGCGTCTTCTTCCGGCACGGCCACGCCGTTCGTCGCGAGGCGCTTGGGTGCGCGCGCCGTGCTCGAGAACTCCCACTCGAACTCGGGATTCTGCGTGCGGATCGCGGCGACGAAGCACCACTCGAGTTCGCCCCGCGTGATCGCGAACGGCACCTGAAGGAGCACCTCGCGCTCGGCGTTCAGGAAGACGTGCTGGGGAGCGATGAACCCCTCCGAGCCCTCCTGGATCCAACCGTTCGTGCGGACGGCGCGGTCGGTCTCGAGGTGGACGCGACACGGTTGCGAACCGAAGCGCGTGCACTCCGCGTCGCCCGCGGCGTGCGTGAACGCCGACGCGACGAGGCTCTTCGTGTGCGCGGCGAGACGAACGATCGAAGGATCGGCGTAGACCTCGCGCGCGAGCCGATCGTTGGACCGCTCGCCGTCCATGTTGACGGCGAGGAAGACCACGGCTCCGTCCGCCTTGGCCGCGTCGAACGCGGCGGCGAGCGAGGGCTGCCACGCGATGCTCGCTCGACTGGCTCGCGCGGGTGCGACACAGGGCAGCGCCGTCGCGCACGCGAGGGCGAGGAGGCGAGGGACCGACGTCGGGAAGGAGACCATGGCGAGCTCGATGCCGCGTGCCAGCTTACCAGCCCGCGCGTGAACCGCGACCCGCGCGCGAGTCGCACGAAACGAGCGGTTTGGATGAGGCTCGACAGAATCGGGCGCGCACGAAACGATGCCCAAGGCACGATCGCCCCCCAAAAGGACCACCGCTCATGCGCACCCGAACCATCACGTCGCCCCTGCTTGTCGCCGCCGGCCTTTGCGTTGCGTGTTCCTCGACTCCGTCCGTGGAGCCCGAGCCCGCGGCCCCCATCGCGCCAGCAACAACGCCGTCTCCCGCGACATCCGGCGACGAGTACGTGTTCGTCTTCCTCAAGGTCGGCCCGCAGTCCGGCAAGCTCCCGCCCGAGGTCGAGCAGGAGGCGGGCAGCGGCCACTTCGCCAACATGGCGCGCCTCGCGGACGAGGGCGAGCTGCTCCTCGCGGGGCCCTTCGGCGAGCCCAAGGTCGATCGCGCGAACAGCGGCGTCTTCGTCTTCGACGCACGGACGGTCGCCGAGGCCGACGCGCTGACGGCGACCGACCCGGCCGTGCGCGCCGGCGTGTTCGTCTTCGACGCCTACCCGCTGCGCTCGAGCTCCCCCTTGCGCCGCGCCCTCGACGTCCTGCGCGCCGCCGAAGCGCGCGGCGATCTGTCCCGCGACGACCCCGGCCGCGGCATCCGCCCGTACTTTCTCGCCATCGCGCGGGACGGCGACGCCGCCGACGAGGCGCTCGCCCCGCTCGCGGACGAAGGCCTCGTCCTCTTCTCAGGCCGCTTCGGCGGCGCGCTCGAGGGCGCGTCCATCCACGCGCTGATCGCCGACTCGCTCCGCGACGCGCACGAGATGCTGGCCTTCGCCGCGCCCGACGGAACCACGGAGTGGGACGTCCACCCGTGGTGGTCGAGCTCGGTGTTGCTCGAGCTCGTGGACTAGCGGCGGTCTGCTAGCCCGGATCATTCATGAGCCTTCACCGAGCTCGACGCAGCTACGCGCCATATCAGCGCTTCGCGACCGAAGCGCGTGGAGGCGACCTTGACGGGTCGTCGAACCCGGTGAGGAAGGGAAGCGTTGATATGGCGCGCAGCTGTGTCGATCTCGGTGAAGGCTCATGAATG
>JAJDEV010000069.1 GCA_029259605.1 Planctomycetota bacterium
GGGGGGCCGGGGGGGCGGGGCCCGCCCCCCCCCCCCCTCTCTATTTGGTGATTGATGGATTCGTCGCGTTATCGTGGGACGAACGCGATGTTCGAGGCGCAGCTCAGATACGGTTCGACCCACGTGACGCTGCGCGCACCGCGACGTCTCGTCGCGGGCGCATGGAGCCTCGATCGCGACGGCGATGCGCGGGCGCGCGATGCGAAGCGCAGCGCGCTCGGTGCGAACGCGACGAACCTGCGGACCGCGCGTGACGAGCTGCGCGCCTCGGGTTTCGCCGCCGCCGTCGCCGGCCGCTGCCTGGGCCTGCTCGTCGCCGACGGGACGCGGTCGTGGGATCTGAACGCTTTTTTTGACGCGTTCGAGTCGGAATTGGGAACGGCGGGCGAGCTCCACACGTTCGTTTGCACCGGCACCCACGATCCCGGGACACCGGAGAACGAGCGCCTCGCGGTCGAGCTGCGCGCGCGCCTCGCCGGGATCCCGATTCCCACGCCGCTCGTGGTCCACGACGCGCGCAACGACGGACACGACCTCGTCACGACGACCACCCGCGGCACGCGCGTCGAACTGCTGTCCGCGCTGGACGCCTGCGACGCGTTCCTGGTCGTCTCGGACATGAAGGCGCACTACTTCGCGGGCTACTCGAACGCGGTCAAGTACTTCGTGCCCGGCCTGGCGACGATCGAGACGGCGCGGGGCAACCACTCGCTCGCGATGGACGAGCAGGCGGTCTTCGGTCGCCACCCGTGGCACCCCGTGGAGGGACGCCGCGCGAACCCGCTCGCGGAGGACATGGTCGAGGCGTTCGAAGCGTTCCGGCGCGGGCGTCCGTGCTTCGCGCTGACCTCGGTCACCTCATCGACCGAGCTGCTCTGGGCCGGCGCCGGCGAGATCCAGGACGCGGTCGCGCGCGGAATCGCGGCCGTGGATGCGCTGACGTCGATCACGGTCGAGCCCGCGCGCTATCTCGTCGTGTCCGCGGGCGGCGCACCGCAGGACGAGAGCCTCTACACGGTGCAGCGCGCGCTCGAGCTTTCGCGTGAGGCGGTTCTGCCGGGCGGCGAAGTTCTCTTGCTCGCGCAGTGTCCGAACGGGATCGGTCCGCCGAGCGCGCGCGAGAACTTCTTCGAGCCCCTGACCGCGCCGCTCGACGAGATCTGCGCGAGCGCGCGTGAGGACTACGTCCTGTACTCGCACAAGCCGGTCAAGTTCGCGCGCCTGCTCTCACGCCTGACGGCGCTGCACGTCTTCACGGAGCTCGACGCGCGGGAGGTGCGCCGCATCCACATGCACCCGGCTTCCGATCCGCAGGCGGTCGTCGACCGGTGGGTGGAGGAAGCGGGAGCCGGCGATCGGATCGGGTTCCTCGACGACGCGTCGAAGCTGTCGGTCTACGTGCCGACGCCGTAGTAGGTGAAGCCGCGCTTCTCGAGTCGGCCGCGCGAGTAGATGTTGCGGCCGTCGAAGATCACCGGGTCGACGAGCAGCTCTTTGACCCGATCGAAGTCCGGGCGGCGGAACTCGTTCCATTCGGTGATCAGGATCAGCGCCGTCGCGCCTTCGAGCGCGTCCATCGGCGCCTCCGCGTACTCGATCGAGTCGCCAAGGTGGTGCTTCTTGCTCTCCTCGACCGCCTCCGGATCGAAGGCCGTGACCGTCGCGCCCGCGGCGAGCAGGGCCTTGATGACGACGACGGAGGGCGCCTCGCGCATGTCGTCCGTGTTCGGCTTGAACGAGAGGCCCCAGACGGCGAAGCGCTTGCCCGAGAGGTTCTTGCCGTAGTGGTTGAAGACGAGCTCCGAGAGCAGCGCCTTCTGGTTCTCGTTCACCGCTTCCACGGCCTGGAGGATCTTGAAGTCGTAGCCGTACTCCGCGGACGTCCTGACGATCGCCTGCACGTCCTTCGGGAAGCACGACCCGCCGTATCCGAGACCCGCGAACAGGAACTTCGATCCGATGCGAGCGTCGGAGCCGATCCCCTTGCGCACGGCGTCGACGTTCGCGCCGACCCGGATGCAGATGTTCGAGATCTCGTTCATGAACGAGATGCGCGTGGCGAGCATCGCGTTGGCCGCGTACTTCGTGAGCTCGGCCGACTCGACGTCCATGTGGATGATCGGGTTGCCGGTGCGGACGAACGGGCCGTAGAGCTCGTCCATCACGTCGGCCGCCGTCTGGTTGTCCGACCCGATGACCACGCGGTCGGGCTTCATGAAGTCGTCGATCGCCGCGCCTTCCTTCAGGAACTCGGGGTTCGACACGACGTCGAACGGGTGGTCGGTGGACTCGGCGAGCGCGGCCTGGACCTTGCGCGCGGTTCCGACCGGAACGGTCGACTTGTCGACGACGACGAGATAGCCGGTCATCGCCTCACCGATCGAGCGCGCGGCGGCGAGCACGTACTTCAGGTCCGCGCTCCCGTCCTCGCCCGGCGGCGTTCCGACGGCGATGAACACGACCTCGGCCTTCGGGATCGCCTCGGTGTAGTTCGTCGTGAACTTCAGGCGCCCGTCGTTGACGTTGCGCTTGAGGATCTCTTCGAGCCCGGGCTCGTAGATCGGGATCACTCCGTCGTGGAGTCGGCGGACCTTCTCCTCGTCGATGTCGACGCAGGTGACGGTGTTGCCGCTCTCGGCGAAACAAGTGCCCGCGACGAGCCCGACGTAGCCCGTGCCAATGACCGCGATCCTCATGAAACGTTTGGGGAAGGAGAGGGGCTCACGGGGAGGATCGGCGCCCGATGCGCCGCCAGTCCCGTGGGGATGGAGCCCTATTTCGGCCGTTCCCCGCAAGCTAGTGGAGGGAATCGGGGGAGCAGGATACCGTGTGTCGCCGACGGCGCTAACTTCGCGGCGTCGGTTGTCGTCCGACGCGGCCGGGCGCCGCTTCGATCCGCCCCTGGGGGCCGTTCTCGGAGGTTGGCGAGGTCGGATCGGGTCCCTCGTTTCGCCCCGCGACCCCACGTGGATGCGGGCGAGCCGCGCGGCACGCTCCGTTTTTCGGGGTTCGACATCGACCGGGCGATTAACTCAGTGGCTAGAGTGCGTCCCTTACAAGGATGAGGTCGGGGGTTCGAATCCCTCATCGCCCACCAGCCTCGCCTCGCCATCGGGCATCGCGATCTCGGACCGGAGCCGGTACGCTCCAACGACTCTGACGTCCATCACCCATGGGAACCCGTAGCAGTACATTGAACGACGATCTCGGACGCGACGAGCGCGCACGGCGCAAGGCCGACCGCAGTGGACTGCGGCAGCTGCTCCACGACATGAAGCGTAGGCGCCGTCGCTTCCGGCAATTCGTCGGCGTCGCGCTCGTCTTCTTCCTGACCTTCGTGGGCTATCCGACGCCGCTCATGCTGGGGATCGGCGCGGGCTTCGCCACGCTCGGCATGCTCGTCCGCTTCTGGGCGTCGGGCTTCGTGATGAAGAACGAGGTGCTCGCGACGTCCGGTCCGTACGGCTACGTGCGGCACCCGCTGTACGTCGGCAACCTGCTCATCTGCGCCGGCTTCTGCTTCGCGTCCGGCGTGTGGTGGTCCGCGCCGCTCTCGCTCGTCTACCTGTTCCTCTTCTACCCCGAGACGATTCGGTACGAGGACGAAAAGCTGCGCCGCAACTTCACCCCGGAGTGGGACGCGTGGGCCGCACGAACGCGCGCACTGATTCCGCGGATGACGCCGTTCTCTTCGCCGCAAGACGGCGCGAGTTGGTCGTTCCGGCGTTCGATGCTTCGCAACGGGGAGCCGCTTCACATCGTCGTTCTTGGCGGGTGTTTGATTTACCTGTATCTCGAGCGCATGAGCTAGCCCGGATCATTCATGAGCCTTCACCGAGATCGACGCAGCTGGGCGCCATATCAACGCTTCCCTTCCTCACCGGGTTCGACGACCCGTCAAGGTCGCCTCCACGCGCTTCGGTCGCGAAGCGCTGATCTGAGGCACATCCGCGTCGATCTCGGCAAAGCCTCATGAATAACCCGGGCTAGCAGCCCGTGGTGAAACTCACGCCACCCTCGAACGGCGCTGGATCCGCGCTGCCTGCGTTCCGCTTCCTCCGAGGTTCCACCGATACGCGTCGTCAGCGCGCCTTGCCAGCACGGATCCATCACCCTCCGACGATGGCGTGAGTTTCACCACGGGCTGCTAGGGGGAGCACGGCGAGCTTTGCTCGCGTGCGTGGGCGGACCGGGGAGTTGCGGGCGTTTGGCGGGTTCGTTCGGTCCGGTGGAAGTCCCGGGGACGGGGACTTGTGGACGTTCCTCGGATCCGGGCGGTCCGGGGGGGGCCAGGGATCGCATCGCGGAGGGGAGTTCTGAACGTGTTCCTCTCGTCCGTTGGAAGTCCGAGGGACGGGGAGTTGCGGGCGTTCCTCGGATCGTGACGGTCCGGGGGGGGGCCGCGAATCGAATCGCTTCTGGGACTTCCGAACGTGTTCCTCTCGTCCGTTGGAAGTCCGAGGGACGGGGAGTTGCTGACGTTCTTCGGATCGTGACGGTCCGGGGGGGTCCGCGAATCGAATCGCTTCTGGAACTTCCGAACGTGTTCCTCTCGTCCGTTGGATCTCTCAGGGACGGGGACCCGTTGACGTTCTCTATCGATTCACGCGCAGCGCTTCGCGCTGCTGCGGCACAGGCTCGCTTCGCTCGCGTGCCGCGTTTCGCAACGGCCCAGGGGTTTACACGGCAGCTCTACCGTTTCCGGAACGGGCGATGAGGCGTTCGGGGACTTGTCAGTGGGATCTCTCAGGGACGGGGAGTTGTTGACGTTCTCTATCGATTCACGCGCAGGGCTTCGCCCTGCTGCGGCACAGGCTCGCTTCGCTCGCGTGCCGCGGTTCGCAACGGAACAGGGGCTTACACGGCAGCTCTACGGTTTCCGGAACGGGCGATGAGGCGTTCGGGGACTTGTCAGTGGGGTCTCTCAGGGACGGGGACTTGTTGACGTTCTCTATCGATTCACGCGCAGCGCTTCGCGCTGCTGCG
>JAJDEV010000070.1 GCA_029259605.1 Planctomycetota bacterium
CGCTTCCCTTCCTCACCGGGTTCGACGACCCGTCAAGGTCGCCTCCACGCGCTTCGGTCGCGAAGCGCTGATCTGACGCACATCCGCGTCGATCTCGGCGAAGCCTCATGAAGAACCCGGGCTAGTTCGCGATGCGCGCACGCGCCGACGTCGGCTTCGTTCGTGAGTCGGCGGGGACCGGGGAGAGCTCGGCGATCGGCGTGTCTGCTGGCGACTCCTCGCCGCCCTCGTCGTCGCCGTAGGCATCCGTCGGCGGGCAGGTGCAGATCAGGTTGCGGTCGCCGTAGCCGTTGTCGATACGCGATACCGACGGCCAGAACTTGTGCTCGTGCGTCCACGGGGCGGGGAACGCGGCGTTCTCCCGCGAGTAGGGATGCGGCCAGTCGGTGGCCGTCACGGTTTGCGCGGTGTGCGGCGCGTTGTGCAGCGGGTTGTCCTCGCGCGGCATGCGTCCCTGCTCGATCTCCGCGATCTCCGCGCGGATCTGAATGAGCGCGGCGCACAGGCGGTCGAGTTCGGCCTTCGATTCGCTCTCCGTCGGCTCGATCATGAGCGTGCCCGCGACGGGGAACGACATGGTTGGCGCGTGGAAGCCGTAGTCCATCAGGCGCTTGGCGACGTCCTCACCGCTGACGTCCGCCGACTTCTCGAACGGGCGTAGGTCGATGATGAATTCGTGCGCGCACATGCCGTGCTTGCCGCGGTAGAGCACCTGGTAGTGGCCTTCGAGGCGCGCTGCCATGTAGTTCGCGTTGAGGATCGCGAAGCACGTCGCGCGCCGCAGCCCGACGGCGCCCATCAAGTGGATGTAGGCGTAGGAGATCGGGAGCACGCTCGGGCTGCCCCACGGCGCGGCCGACACCGTCGCCGCCGCCTGCTCGCCGCCGCACGGCACGAGCGGATGTCCGGGGAGGAACGGCGCCAGGTGCGCGGCGACGCAGATCGGTCCCATGCCGGGGCCACCGCCGCCGTGCGGGATACAGAAGGTCTTGTGCAGGTTCAGGTGGCACACGTCCGCACCGTAGTCACCCGGACGGCACAGCCCGACCTGCGCGTTCATGTTGGCGCCGTCGAGGTACACCTGTCCGCCGTGCTCGTGGACGATGTTGCACACCTCGCGGATGGCCTCCTCGAACACGCCGTGGGTCGAGGGATAGGTGACCATGAGCGCGGCGAGCGACGCGGAGTGTTGCGTCGCCTTCGCGCGCAGGTCTTCGACGTCGATGCTGCCGTGCTCGTCGCAGGCGACGACGACCACGCGCATCCCGGCGAGGATCGCGCTGGCCGGATTCGTGCCGTGCGCCGAAACCGGGATGAGGCACACGTTGCGCGCGTCGTCGCCGCGCGACCGGTGCCACGCGCGGATGACGAGCAGGCCCGCGTACTCGCCCTGCGCGCCGGCGTTCGGTTGCAGCGAGACGGCGTCGAAGCCGGTGATCTCCGCGAGGTCGCGCTCGAGCTCGGCGAAGAGTTCGAGGTAGCCCTCGGTCTGCTCGGCGGGCGCGAACGGGTGCAGGCTCCCGAACTCCGGCCACGTGATCGGGATCATCTGCGAGGTCGCGTTGAGCTTCATCGTGCACGACCCGAGCGGGATCATCGAGGTCGTCAGCGACAGGTCGCGCGCCTCGAGCCGCTTGAGGTAGCGCAGCATCTCGTGCTCGGCGTGGTAGCGATGGAACACGGGATGCGTCAGATAGGCGCTCGTCCGCGCGTGGACCTCGCCGAGCGAGGCGCGCGTCTCCTCGAGCCCGACTTCGAGCTGCGCCATGTCCGCGGGACGCGCGGCGAGCACCGATGCGAACGCGTGCAGGACGCTCTCCACGTCGTTCGTCGTCACGGTCTCGTCGAGCGCGATGCCGATCGTGTGTGCGTCGATCGCGCGCAGGTTGATGCCGTAGGAATGGGCGGACGAGATCACGTCGCTCGCGAGCGTCGTGCCGAGGTCGACGCGCAGGGTGTCGAAGAACGGAGCGTCCTGGAGCGCGAGGCCCATCGCGCGCAGCCCGCGCGCGAGCAGCGACGTCAATGCGTGCACGCGCGCGGCGATGCGACGCAACCCATCGGGTCCGTGGTACACACCGTAGAACGCCGCCATGATCGCGAGCAGCGCCTGCGCCGTGCAGATGTTGCTCGTCGCCTTCTCGCGCCGGATGTGTTGCTCACGCGTCTGCATTGCCATGCGCAACGCGGGCTTGCCCGTGGCGTCGATCGACTGGCCGATGATGCGACCCGGGATCTGCCGCTTGTACGCGTCGGTCGTGGCGAAGAAGGCCGCGTGCGGACCGCCGAATCCCATCGGGACGCCGAAGCGTTGCGTCGTGCCGACGCAGACGTCCGCGCCGAACTCGCCGGGCGGACGCAGGATCGTGAGCGACAGGAGGTCCGCCGCGACGACCGCGATCGCGCCCGCCGCGTGGACGCGTTCGATGAACGGTGCGTAGTCGAGCACGGAGCCGCAGGACGTCGGATACTGCAGCAGGACCGCCGCGACGTCGCCGCCCTCCTTCTCCATGTCGAACGACGCGTGATCGCCGACGACGACCTGGATGCCGAGCGCTTCGGCGCGCGTTCGCACGACGGCGATCGTCTGCGGGTGGCAGAGCTCCGACACGAAGAAGGTCCCGCGCTTGCCGCGCAACACGCGGTGTCCGAGGCAGAGCCCCTCGGCGGCGGCCGTGCCCTCGTCGAGCAGCGACGCGTTCGCGAGCGGCAGTCCCGTCAGGTCGGCGACCATCGTCTGGAACGTGAACAGCGCCTCGAGCCGGCCCTGGGAGACCTCCGCCTGGTACGGCGTGTACTGCGTGTACCAGCCCGGGTTCTCGAGCACGTTGCGCAGGAGCACGGGCGGCGTGATCGTTCCGTGGTAGCCGAGGCCGAGGAACGACTTGGCGACCTTGTTCTTCTTGGCGAGCGCGCGGAAGCGCTCGAGGAACGCGTGCTCCGTCTCACCCTCGGGATCGTCGCCGATCGCGAGATCGCGCTCGAAGCGGATCGAGGCGGGGACCGTGCGCTCGACGAGTTCGTCGAGGGAGGCACAGCCGACGGCGGCGAGCATCGAGGACAGGTCGGCTTCGCGCGGCCCGATGTGGCGGCGTGCGAAGGTGTCCGTGGGCGAAAGGGGGGAGTGGCTCACGCGGCAGTTCGGCGGCGGTTCTTGGGATCCGGAACGCCCGCCAGCCGGGCGCTCGACGCCGTGATTCTAGCCCGGTGCCGCGCGGTCCCGGTACAAGCGAACGGGACCTATTCTGGCTCGGCCCAAGGCTGCGACGCGTTCGCGTGGCAGTTGCCGCATGACGCGCGATCGGCGCCCGCGCGTTCGAGCTCGGCGGCGAGTCGAGCCGGAAATCCGTTCGTGGCCGGCGACTCGGGGCGCAGCCCGAGCGCGCCGGCGCCACGCTTCGATCCCGCGGCCCCCGGTTCCCGCGGAACCGCGATCCCGAGCGCGAACTCGCGCGCCGGCAACAGATCGAGCGCGATCGCGCCGGAGGTCTCGCCGCGGCGCGCGAGGACGAGCGACGGACCCGAGGGCAGGAGGACCGACGGCGCCCCGACGCGCTGCGAACGATTCGCCAGAACGAGGTCGCGCACGCGACTCTGTACGCCGGCCTGCGTACTCCAGATCTCGAGCGACAGCCCGTCAAAGGCGTCGACGTCGGCATCACCGGTCGCATCCTCGGCATCGGACGTCAGCGCGAGCATGGACGGTGAGCGCAGCGGGATCGCGCCGAGGTCGATCGTCTCGCCCGCCGCGAGCCACACCGAGTCGACCTCGATCCATCCGCGTACCGCCGACCCGACCTCGATGCGATAGGTGCCCTCGGGCAGGTCGCCGAGCGTTGCGCGGCCGTGCTCGTCGCGCGCCGGGAACCACGCGCCGCGCCCGGACTCGACGTGCCAAACACGCGCGATCGCGCGCGGCTCGGGGACGCCGCTCGGCGTGACGACCGAGAAGGCGATCGAGCCGTGTTCGCGCACCTGGACGCGCAGCTCCTCGAACGTGTCCGCGGACGGCTCGGGGCGATAGGCGCGCGGCCACAGGCCTTGAACGACGAGGTCCGGAATGCTCCCCACGTCGCCCGACACGCGCACGAAGAGCGTCGTCTCGACGGGGTCACAATTCGTGAGCGTGAAGAAGCCGTTGTCGTCCGACGTCGTGCGCGCCTCCGTCGTACGCTCGGGCCCGCGCCCGACGGCTTCGACCGTGCACTTGCCCTTCGGAACGCCGTCTCCGTCGACGATGCGGCCGCGGATCTCGAGGCCGGGATCGAGCTGCGCGTCGAAGCGCGTGCTCAGACCGCCGGGGTTCAGGAAGCGCGCCTCCGCGACACCGAGGCTCGGCGCCCAGGCGCGCGCGATGCACTCGTCCGATGCGAACGCGTGCTCGAGCGTGTACCGGCCCTCGGCGTCGGTCCGCGTCGATTCGATCCGCCGTCCGTCCGGCGCGACGAGCAGCACGGTCGCGTCCTCGACCGCTCGACCGCGCGCGTCGACGACCTTGCCTTGCAGCGTGAAGAGCGTGGCGGCGTCCGTCGCGCTCGCCGGATTCGTCCATGCGTCCAGCGCGCGCGGCACGTCGAGTCCGCCGTCGTTCTGCTGCAGCACGGACAGGGCCGTGCCGATGCTCTTGAAGGTGGCGAGCGGGAGCGCGCCGCTCGCTCCCGTGGCCGGGCAGCCGCTCTCGGCATCGAGCCCGACGAAGCGCGTGAAGCCCTGGGGGTCGAGGAGCGCGGTCGGCGCGTGCGCCGGATCGGCGGCGCTGTTCGCCGCCTGGACGATCGCGAAGCTGCCGGCGACGACGGGTTCGCCGCCGCCCTGCGTGCCCGCCGAGAAGCCCGTCGAATAGGAGCGGACCAGCGTGGCGGCCCAGCGCTCCTGCGCCGGCACCTCGATGCGCAGGTGATTCGGTCCGCCGGCCTTCACCCGGAGCTCCTGGACCTCGGCCAGCGACTGGTTGTCGCCCACGATGCCGAAGGCGACGTCTTGTGCCGGTGTGCTCGACCGCCAACGCACGGCAAAGCGTCCGAGTTCGTCGGTGCGCGCCACGGAGTTGATCACGTGCCCGCGCGGCGCGAGGTAGATGCGCGCGCCGTCGACGGGCGAGCCGTCGGGGTGCAGCGCGACGCCGCTCAGCTCGAGGACGTGGGGAAGCGTCGGGAGCGCCGCCGCGCGCCACGCGTCGTCCGCGTCCTCGCTCGCGACCTCCTCGGTCGCGGGCACGGCGACGCGCGCGTCCGGGTCGTCGGAGCTCGCTCCGAAGCCGAAGCCGTTCGCGCGCAACGCCTCGCGTTCGGACGCGCGAGTCGTGCGCACGGGTTCGTCGCGCGCGCTCTCGCGGTCGGGTGAATCGCTCCACCACACGATGCCGGCGGCGAGCGCGGCGGTACCTGCTAGAACGAGCTTTGCCTTCATGGCCAAGAATGCGAGCGGAAGAGCCGTCGTCGACCCAGCGGACACCGCCTTTGCCGCCGTATCGGAGAACGCATCCGCGAGGGGGCTCCGGGGTGCGGTCTCGGGCCCGGGCCCGAGCGGAAGCACGCCGACGGGTCCACCGAAGACGATGGCGAGCGAGCGGCGCCAGGCCGCGTCGTCGCCTTCGTAGTCGCGTGACAACGACGCGCGCAGCCGTTGAAAGGCGCGCGTCAGCCGACTCTTCACGGTGGACACCGGTACCCCCTGTCGCCGCGCGATCTCGCGCGGAGGAAGGTCCTCGAAGAAGCGGAGCAACACCGACGTTCGATACGGTTCGTCGAGCGAGAGGACGGCATCGGTCACGCCGCGCAGGACGCGCGCGCGCTCCTCGGCGCCGAGCTCCTCCGACGGACCGTCGACCCCTTCCGCCCGCGCACCGTTGGCCTCGCGCCGTGCGCGGCGAGCCTCGCCGCGCATCCGCTTGAGCGCCAGGTTGCGGACGACTCCGCGCAGGAATCCTTCGCCGCGCGCCGCGTCCTCCGGCCCGGGGGCCTGCTTCAGCGCGACGAGCCACGCGTCCTGCACGACGTCGTCCGCCGCGGCCGAATCCCGGAGGAGCCGGCGTGCGAGGGCGCGTAGGGAGGTCGCCTGGGAACGCAGGAGTTCGGGCGTGAGATCGATCGAATCGGACAAAGGCAAGTGTGCTCCGACAGGGTGTCCCCGCCGATTCCCGATCGTACGCAAGATTGCATCGAGCGGCGCGTCCAGGGTGCGTCGCGCGGGCCGCGGGTAAGAACGCGGAAGCGGACGGGACGCAGCCGTGTGGGGGGCAGTACCATGCCCGCGCCATGTCCACGCCTGCCCGTTCGAACACGCGCTTCGCCCGCTTCTTCGTCCCGCTCGTCTGCGCCGCGGCCGCCTCGCTCGCCGCGCCCTCCTGCATCTACGTCCGCCTCGACGCCGAGGATTGGGACGAGATCCGGAGCGAGTGGCGTCACGACCACGGACCGCCCCGGTCGCACGGTTCCGCGCCGCTCACGCCCAGCTACGGCTCGGCCGGGCTCGGCGATCCTTACTATCCCGAGCTCGGTGGTGGGGGCTTCGACGTCGCGCACTACGACCTGGACCTCGACGTCGACATGGTGACGGGCGTGCTCGAAGCCGTCGCGACGATCGACGCGACCGCCGGCCAGCCGCTCGATCGCTTCCACCTCGAACTGGCGGGGCTCGACGTCGAGTCGGTTCGCGTGGACGGCGTCGAGGCCGACTTCGAGCGCGACGGGCGCGAACTTGCGATCGAGCCGGCCGCACGCATCGCGTCGGGCGCTGCGTTCACCGTCGAGATCGCCTACGGCGGCGTCCCCGAGCCGACCCCCGACCCGGCCATTCCGTTCATCCCCGGCGTCGGTTGGTTCCGCATGCCGTCCGGTGTCTACGTCCTCTCCGAGTGCATCGGCGCCGCGTCCTGGTTCCCATGCAACGACCACCCGCTCGACAAGGCCACGTTCTCGATCGAGGTCACGGTCGACAAGCCCTTCGTCGTCGCATCGAACGGTCTGCTCGTGTCGGAGGTCGACGACGGCGACACGCGCACCTACGCCTGGCGTGCGAGCGACCCGATGGCGACGTACCTCGCGACGGTCAACATCGCCGCGTTCGACGTGACGGTGTCCGAGGGGCCCGGCGGCATGCCGCTGCGGCTCTACGCGCCGACCGACGCGACCGAGGACGAGCTCGCCGAGTTCGCGCGCACGTCCGAGATCCTCGAGTTCTTCGCCGAGCGCTTCGGCCCGTACCCGTTCGAGTGCGTCGGCGCGGTGATCTCCTACGAGTCGTTGGGCGGCGCGCTCGAGACGCAGACGATCCCGGTGTACAGCCGCGGCAGCGGAGAGGACACGGTCGCGCACGAACTCGCGCATCAGTGGTTCGGGAACAGCGTCAGCCCCGCGTCGTGGCAGGACCTGTGGCTCAACGAGGGCTTCGCGAGCTACGCGGAGTTCCTCTGGTTCGAGCACGTGCACGGCGTCGACGCGGCCGACGAACGCATGCGCGGCATGTACCGCACGACCCGCGACGCCAAGTTCGCGCCGCCCGCGGATCCGGGCCGCGAGCAGTTGTTCGGCGGCGCCGTCTACGTGCGCGGCGCGTTCGCGCTGCACTGCCTGCGCAAGGCGGTCGGCGACGAGCTGTTCTTCGAGACGCTGCGCAGCTGGGCGGACCAGAACCATGACGGCCACGGTTCGACCGCGGACTTCATCGCGCACGCGGAGCGCGTGGCCGAGCGCGACCTCTCCGCGCTCTTCGAGGCCGTGCTCTACGCACCGGTCCTTCCCGTCGACGAGGCGTACGAGGCGCACGAGTAGGACCATGGGCGCGATCGCTTCACGCAAGATCACCGTCGTCGGCGCCGGCTTCGTCGGCATGAGCGCGGCGCAGAAGTGCGCCGAGAAGAACCTCGCGCGCGAGGTCTGCCTGCTCGACGTGCTCGAGGGCCGGCCGCAGGGCATCGCGCTCGACCTCAACCACGCCGCCGCGATCGAGGGCTACACGACCGAGGTCGTCGGCACGAACGAGCCGAAGGGCACGGCGGGGTCGGACCTCTTCATCATGACGGCGGGCAAGCCGCGCAAGCCGGGCATGAGCCGCTCGGACCTGCTCGAGGTCAACGGCAAGGTCGTCGCCTCCGTCGCCGAGACCATTCGCACCTGGTCGCCCGACGCGATCGTGATCGTCGTCACGAACCCGCTCGACACGATGGTGCACCTGATGCGCGCCAAGCTCGGCTTCCCGTCGCGGCGCGTGATCGGAATGGCCGGCGTGCTCGACTCCGCGCGCTTCTCGTGGTTCATCGCCCAGGCAACGGGCGCGTCCGTGAAGGATGTCGACGCGATGGTGCTCGGCGCGCACGGCGACTCGATGGTGCCGATGCCCGGCGCGTGCACCGTGAACGGCGTGCCGATCACGCAACTGCTCGACGCCGGCACGATCGCGGGCCTGGCGGATCGCACGCGCAGTGGCGGAGCCGAGATCGTCAAGCTGTTGAAGACCGGCAGCGCCTTCTACGCGCCCGCGTCCGGCGCCGTCGCCATGGCCGCGTCGATCCTGCTCGACGAAAAGCGCTTGCTTCCGTGCGCCTGCTTCCTCAACGGCCAGTTCGGCTTCGAGGGCGTGTACACCGGCGTCCCCGCGATCCTCGGCGCCGAGGGTGTCGAGCGCATCGTCGAGCTGCCGCTCGACACCGAGGCGCGCATCCAGATGCAGAAGACCGTCGGCGCGATCGACGCAGACATCCAGGCGCTACGCGACCTGGGCCTACTCTAAGAGCCCCCCGAGAAACGAGAGTGATGAGCACGCGGACCGAAACCGATTCCATGGGACCGATCGAAGTGCCGAGCGAGGCGCTGTTCGGCGCACAGACCCAGCGCTCGCGCGAGAACTTCAAGATCGGCGACCACCGCTTCCCGCGCGAGATGATCCGCGCGTTCGGCATCGTCAAGAAGTCCGCGGCGCTGACGAACTTCGAGCTGGGCGAGCTCGACGCGCTCGACGCGAAAGAGCGCGAGGCGCTCATCACCGCCGCCGACGAAGTGATCCGCGGCGAGCACGACGCGCACTTCCCGCTGGTCGTGTGGCAGACGGGTTCGGGCACGCAGACGAACATGAACGCCAACGAGGTGATCTCGAATCGCGCGATCCAGTTGCTCGGCGGCGAGCTCGGTTCGAAGGTTCCGATCCACCCGAACGACCACGTCAACCGCTCGCAATCGTCGAACGACACGTTCCCCGCCGCGATGCACGTCGCCGCGGCGGAGGCCGCGACCGCGCGCCTGTTGCCGGCGCTCGCCGCGCTCGAGGACACGCTGCGCGCGAAGGCTGACGCGTGGAGCGGTGTGGTCAAGATCGGTCGCACGCACCTGCAGGACGCGACGCCGCTGACCGTGGGGCAGGAGTTCTCCGGGTACTGCCAGCAGCTCGCCGACGCGCGCCGCGCGATCACCGCGGCGCTGATCGCGGTGTACGAGATCGCGCTCGGCGGGACGGCCGTCGGAACCGGGCTGAACACGCATCCCGAGTACGCGCAGCGCGTCGCGGCAGAGATCGCGAAGGAGACGGGCCTGCCGTTCGTCACGGCGCCCAACAAGTTCTCGGCCCTCGCCGGTCACGACGCGCTCGTCTATCTGCACGGCACCTATCGCGTCGCCGCGGTCGCGCTCATGAAGATCGCGAACGACATCCGCTGGCTCGGTTCGGGCCCGCGCTGCGGTCTCGGCGAGCTGAAGCTCCCGGCGAACGAGCCCGGTAGCTCGATCATGCCCGGCAAGGTCAACCCGACGCAGTGCGAGGCGCTGACCATGGTGTGCGCGCAGGTCATGGGCAACGACGCCGCGGTCGGCTTCGCGGGATCGCAGGGCAACTTCGAGCTGAACGTCTACAAGCCGGTGATCATCCACAACGTGCTCGAGACGTGCCGGCTGCTCGCCGACGCGAGCGACTCGTTCCGCGAGAACTGCATCGACGGACTCGAGCTCGACGCCGAGCGCGTCGATGCGTTGATGCGGAAGTCGCTCATGCTCGTGACGGCGCTCAATCGGCACATCGGTTACGACAACGCCGCGAAGGTCGCGAAGAAGGCCTACACGGACAACTCGACGCTCAGCGAAGCGGTCGTCGCGCTCGGCCTGATGACGGCCGACGAATTCGAAGCCGCCGTCGTCCCGACGGATATGGTCGGACCGCGCAAGGCATAGACAGAGGAGACTTCCCATGCATCAGAACGTCCAGCGCTTCGCGCTTCCCATCGGTTCGGTCGCGCTCCTGACGAGCGCCATTTGCTTTGGCGTAGCGCGCGAGGAGGTGACGACGATTCCCGTCGCGGGCAACGTGTCGATCTTCTCGTCTTCGCGCAGCGGCAACATCGGGTTCCAAACCGGACCCGATGGCGCGCTGATGATCGACGACAAGTTCGACACCGACATCGCCGACGTCGAGGCCGCGATGAAGGCGCTCTCCGAGCGCGCACCGACGTTCCTCGTCAACACGCACCACCACGACGACCACACGGGCGCGAACCCGCACTTCGGAAAGGCGTCGACGATCGTCGCACACTCGAACGTCCGCGTGCGCCTGGTCGGCGGCGGCAAGCCGGCCGAGGCGTTCCCCGTGATCACCTACGACGACGGGATGTCGATTTGGTTCAACGGAGAAGAGGTGCGCCTGATCCACGCGCCGAACGCGCACACCGACGGCGACACGGTCGTGTGGTTCAAGGGCTCGAACGTCGTCCACATGGGCGACCTCTACTTCCAGACCGGCTATCCGTACATCGACACGGGCGCCGGCGGCAGCGCGACCGGCCTGATCGCCGGCATCGAGTCGATCCTCGCCCTCGTCCCGGACGACGTGCGCATCATCCCCGGCCACGGCGAGCCGACCGGCGTCGCCGGCATGCGCGAGTACCTGACGATGCTGAAGACGATCCAGGAGCGCATCAGCGAGCTCCACGGCGAAGGCTTCACGGTCGAAGAGATCCTCGAGGCAGGGGCGACGGAAGAGTTCGACGAGCGCTGGGGCGGAGGCTTCATCGACCGCCGCCGGATGGTGGAGTCCGTCGTCGCGGGTTTGGAGTAGCGCGTAGGCGCGGCGAGCTTCGCTCGCGCGGGTGGGGGAGTGGGGCGTTGCAAGTCCCGAACGTGTTCCTCTCCTCCGTTGGAGCTCTCAGGGACGGGGACTTGTTGACGTTCGTTCTCGATTCACGCGCAGCGCTTCGCGCTGCTGCGGCACAGGCTCGCTTCGCTCGCGTGCCGGGGGGCGAACTGGAGTCGCGGGGGGTTGTGGGCGTTCCCTACCGATTCACGCGCAGGGCTTCGCCCTGCTGCGGCACAGGCTCGCTTCGCTCGCGTGCCGCGGTTCGCAACGGACCAGGGGGTTACACGGCAGTCGTTGCGGTCTCCGGAACGGGCGATGAGACGTTCGGGGACTTGTCACCGGTGTGCGGCTGGCTGGTTGCGCACAGTCCCCGCACGGCGCGCCGCGAAGCGGCGCATGCCGTGCAGCGGGGCGGATCCCCGCGCGTGAATCGGTAGCGCCCGCGGCCCGCACCACGCGAGCGACGCGAGCCTGTGTTGCAGCGGCGCGCCTCGCGCCGCGCGCTAAACGGGCGCCTGCGGACGGCGGGACGCGAGCGCAGCGAGCCTGTCCCGCAGCGGCGCGTTAGCGCCGCGCGTCAATACGGTGGTGACGTGCCCGAGTCCCCGAACCGAACGTTGTCGCCGTTGGAAGTGCCGGAGACTCTCACATGCTGTTGCGGCAACGACCAGCTCGTGCGGGAGCGCGCGCGCTCAGGCGTAGCCTGGCGCGTGGTGCGGGAGCGCGCCGCCATGGGAGCGCGCGCGCGGGCGGTCACGCCCGCGCGGGCTGCGGGAGACAAGGTGCGTTCGACTCGGAGCAACGCACCGAACCTGCGCACGGTGCGGACCGCGGCGCACGCGGGCTTCGCCCGGCGTGGTTGCTCCCGTGCGTTCGTGTCGATCGCACCACGCGCTCGCTCCCATGGCGGCGCGCTCCCGTACTACGCGCCAGGCTTC
>JAJDEV010000008.1 GCA_029259605.1 Planctomycetota bacterium
ATCTCGGTGAAGCCTCATGAATGATCCGGGCTAGCAGCCCGTGGTGAAACTCACGCCACCCTCGAACGGCGCTGGATCCGCGCTGCCTGCGTTCCGCTTCCTCCGAGTATCCACCAATACGCGTCGTCAGCGCGCCTTGCCCGCACGGATCCATCACCCTCCGACGATGGCGTGAGTTTCACCACGGGCTGCTAGCAGCCCGTGGTCAGACTCACGCCGTCCTCGAAGGTCCCCGTCGAAGGAGCTCCCGATGCCCCGTCCCGCGTTCGGTCCCCTTCTCCTGCGCCGCGTCGCGCCCTGCCTCATCGCGTTCGCGTGCTTCGACGCGCCGCTCTTCGCCCAACGCGGCTCCGAAGCGTTGCACCGGACGACGCGCCTCGAGAGCGCGGGTGGCGCACCCGAGAAACGCGTCGTCTTCGGTCCCGGCTCCACGCTTCCGCCGACGCTGCGCCGCCGCCGGCGACCGGCGATCGTGTTGACCGGTTACTGGCCGCCGAGCAACGAAGCGCTGCGCCGCTTCAGCGACGAGCCCGCGAAGAACGCGCTCGGCTGGATCGGGAGCGACTGGGAGGGACGCGGGTACGACGTCTTCGCCTACTTCCCGGAGTTCAACCCGCCGAACTGTGTGTCGTGCGGCGTCGGCACCGGTCACCTCAGGGTGGACTACCAAGCGACGAGCGCCGACTTCCGGCCGCTGGTCGAGCAGCACACACCGCTCGCCGTCCTCACGTTCAGTCGCGGCTTCAATACGAACGACTGGGAAGTGGAGATGAACCAGTACAACCGCTCGTCCTGGGTCGACGACTTCATCGCGCCGCTGCAGCCGACACCTAGCCCGCCGGACGCGAGTTTGCCGCCGGATGCGCTGCGCCCGTCGACGCTCCCCGCGCAGGCCATCGTCGATGCCGTCTTCAACCAGGTGCTCGGCGTGCGCCCGTTCATCTGTTTCTCCGGCAACGGCGGCGCGTTCCTCTCCGAGTTCATGGCGTACCTCGGCGTGTGGTACCAGGACGACCACGCGTCGCCGGCCGACCCCAAGTGGTGCGCGGCCGCCGGCCACATCCATGTCGGCGCGCAGCTCGACTCGACGACCGCGGAGGAGTGCGTGATGGCCACGCTGCGCGCCGTCATCGACCACCTCGACGCGACCATCGACGACGTGCTGTGCCAGCCGGAGCTCATCGCCGGCGGTCCGGGCACGGCGCGCATCGCCGTGTGCGGCGGCGACCTGTCGACGGGCACGAGCGCCGACCTCTCGCTCTTCGGCGCACCGCCGAACACGCTCGCCATCGCGATCGTCGGGGACACGCTCGCGCCCTTCGCGTGGCAAGGCGGCATCCTCCAACCGTCGCGCTTCGTGACGCACGCGTTCGGCACCGACGCGCGCGGCCTCGGCATGCTGCGCGGCATCCCGGGCGGACTCGGACCGTTCAGCGCGTACACGCAGGTCGTCTACAAGGACGCGAGCCAGGGCTCAGGCTGGGGATTCTCGAACACGCTGCGCGTCGAACTGCGGCCCTGACGTCGGGCTCCCGCGCGGCGCGCTTCAGGCGCCGCCCAACACGGTCGACTCGACGTTCCCGAACTCGAGCGGCGTTCCGATCAGCGCCTGCCAATGCACCGAGGTGCCGAGCAGCGCGGGGTCGAGCGGAACGACGAGCGTCACGCCACCGCGTCCGCTCGAATCGAGCAGCCCGACCGCCACGCGGCTGCCCTGGGACAGGTCGATGCGCAGGAGGCCGTACGGCGTCGGGACCGCGGCGAGCGCGAGGCTGCCCCACAGACCGAACAGCGCACCGGGGGAACCGAAGAGCTCGAACGTCAGCGCCTTGCCGACCGCCGGCCAGTGCCTGCGCGCGAGTTGACGCCGCACGTTCCAGTGGATCTGGCTCGCGCCTGCCATCCACAGGTCCGCGTCGCCGTCTCGGTCGAAGTCGCCGGCGCCCGCCTCGAAGGCGTGCGCCGCCACATCTGTCGACGGCACCGCCGACACCGAATCGAAGGCGAAGCCGCCGCGGTTCCGCCAGAGCGAACCATCGGTGACGAACGCGTCGAGCAACCCGTCACCGTCCGCGTCGAGCGTCACGACGCGGCCGACGCCGTTGCTCGACGCGACGCGCGTGAGCGTAGCGACCGGTGTGAGCGCGAAGCTGCCCGCACCGTCGCCGGCGAAGATGCGCAGGAGCGGACTCGCATTGCGTGACGCAACGAGCAAGTCGAGCGCCCCGTCGTCGTCCATGTCGGCGAGCGCGAAGTCGAAGTCCGTCCCGCCGAGGCGCAGCGCCTGGGTCTCGATCGTGAACCCGCCGTCGCCGGGATTCAGGTACGTGCCGAGCACGGCGCTCCCGACGATGTCCGTCAGAAACACCGCGTCGAGCGTGCCGTCACCGTCGAGGTCGCCGAGCTCGCACGCCTCGCTGGAGTTGGGGATCGACAACCGCGCCGTCGCGTCGACGAAACCACCGAGTCCGTCGCCGAGCAGCAGGCGATCGATCAGGGTCGACGTGTCGGACTCGATCACGAGCAGCACGTCGTCGACGCCGTCGCCGTCGAGGTCCCCCACTTCGGGATCGGCCGAGTCCGCGACCACGCCTGCGATCGAAGGGAGCGCTGCGGTCGAAGGCGTGAAGCCCCCCGCGCCATCGTTCGCGTAGAGCGCGAGCAACGCGATCGACGAGCGACGCACGACGAGCAGCTCCGGCCGCCCGTCCCCGTCCGCATCGGGCAACGCGAACCCGGGTCCGCCAACGGACGGTGCCAGCGCGGCGAACGGCGCGAAGCGCCCCGTCCCGTCGTTTGCGATGACGCCCATGCGCGCACCGTTGAACGTGTCCGCCGTGCGCACCATCGCGTCGAGCGCGCCATCTCCGTCGAGGTCCGCGACGCGCACCGCGTCGAGCGACGTCAACAGCTCCTCGGGGCCGGCCAGCCCGGTCTCGAACGACGCGTCGCCCGCGTTCCAGAGCACCGTCGAGCGCCCCGCGTAGACGAAGGTGTCCGTATCGCCGTCGCCGTCGAGGTCCGCGAGCGCCGCGCCGAGGACCTCGGCGTCGATCCCGTCGAGCGACGCGGTCGGCTCGAAGACGAACGCGCCGTCCGCGAGCTGGCGGTAGAGGTGCAGGCCGCGCGACAGCTCGGTGAAGAGGTCGGTCGGATCCTTCACGATCACGTCCTCGCGCCCGTCGCCGGTCACGTCGCCGAAGGCGTGAAAGCCCGTCGGCATCGTGATGGAGAGGCGTCGCACGAAGCGACCGCCATCGTTCGGCCACCAAGCGAGGTCCGAACTCACCTTCACGAGGTCCTCGTCGCCATCTCCGTCGACGTCGCGCACGTGAACGTTGGAGGCGCTCGGCGCGGACACGGGCACCACGGAGAAGACGCCGTTCCCGTCATTGCGCAAGACCGGCGACGAACCGCCGGTCAGCACATCCGGGGCGCCATCGCTGTCGTAATCGACGAACCGCGCGTAGTCGTCGAAGCGCACCACGGGGAGATTCGCCGACGCATTCGAGAAGAAGCCATCGCCGTCGTTCACGAGCAGCATGCCCAAGGGACGCGGGAACGGACTGCGCAGCGTCGCGGTGACGTACAGGTCGTCGTCTCCGTCGCCATCCACGTCGGCGACGTCGTGGGCGTGGTAGCCCGTGAGCGACGGCGTGCTCCCCACCACGAGCTGGAACGCGATGCCGCGGTCGTTCACGCCGTCGTTGCGGTAGACGTCGATGCGATTCGGACGCTGATGCAGCAGGTCGAGCCCGTCGCGCCCGTCGAGGTTCGCGACCGAGAGTTCGTCGTTCGGTCCGAACCCGGCCGTGCCGACCTTGTGCAGCCGAAACCGACCGCGACCGTCGTTCTCCAAGACGTGAAGCGACGCGCCACCCGAACCACCGGAGACGATGTCGACATCGCCGTCCCGATCGATGTCGACCGCGAGCGAAGCGCGATACGTCGCGCCCGAGGGGACGGCGCCGCGCAACCGGCGGAACTCCTGCGCATCCGATACCGCGACGAGCAGCGTCGTAACGAGAGAGAGCCAGGCGAGTCGCTTCATTCGGCACACCGCATGTGGGAGGACGCGCGTCGGTCGAGCGGTCCATCGTACGCGCCACGCGCTCGCGCGGGTGCGCATTCGATCTCTGGCGCTCAGTCGAGCTCGGCCAGCAACCGGCGCAGCGTGCCCTCGAGCTCGCGCTCGACCTGCTCCTTGCCGCGCAGCTTCGCGCGGATGTTGCCCTCGCCGTCGATGACGAAAACCGAGGGCCAGCCCACCGCGGCGACGTGCCAAGCGCGCGACGCGGGACCGTCGGCACCGCGCGGGCCGTCCCACAGGTTCCTCCACGGCATGTCGACGCGCTTCGCGGTGGCTGCGCCGAGCGCGGGGTCCTCGTCGCCGTTGACGCCGACGTAGACGAGTCGATCACTGTCGAGGCGCGCGAGGATCGCTCGCGCTTCGGGCACCAGAGCGAGGCACGGTTGACAGAACGTCGTCCAGAAGTCGAGCACGACCACGCTGCCGCGTTGATCCGCGAGGTCGAACGCGCCGCCCTCGAGCAAGCTGCCCGACGTCGGCGGCGCCGGGGCGCCGAACGCGAGCTGCGTCAGCTCTTCGCGCAGCGGTCGCGCGCGCGTCGCGAACGTCTCGCCCTCGCGGCCGCCCGCGACCGGCAGCGCGCCGTGTTCGCGTTCCACCGCGGCGAGCAGCGCGAGCGCGTGCGCGCGCTCCTCCGCGCCGAGCCAGTCCTGGCGCCGGTCGATGTGCACGCGAACGCCGACGCGCGCGAAGGCGAATTCGGCGCGCGCGCGTTCGCTCGTCGCATCCCGAAGCGCGTCGACGAGCGCGCGATCGTAGGCCGCGAGCTCGTCGCGCCGGAGCTCGCTCTCGATGCGCTCGAACGGCGGCAGGAACGCGCGCTGCACGAGCGCCGACCAACGCAGCGTGTCCGTCTCGCGCGCGGCGAGGAGCGCGAGCGCGTCGGCGCGCAACCGACGCGCGGGCTCGGCCGGCGCCTCGGCACACAGACGCGCCACGAGGCTCATCGCGCGCCAAAAGTCCCCGCGTGAACCGGCGCCCTCGGCGAGCGCGACGGCTTCCTCGGCCAGCGGCTCGAGCTCCGAGCGCGTCAACCCGTCCTGCACCGCGGCGTCGATCCGCGGACCGAGGTCGTCGGCGACGACGAGCGCGCACAGAGCGAGGCAACAGGCGATCATCGCAGGCGCCGCGCCACGAGCGCGCAGGCGGGATCCACACCGTTCGGGCAGAGGTCCGTCTTCACGAAGAGCGACAGCTCGACGATGCGGTCCTCCTTGTCGAGTTCCAAACCGAAGTAGCCCGGCGTGCCGTTCTCCAGGTGGAACGTCACGAAGCGCTGCGACACCGAATCGCCGCCGATCTTCATGGGCGCCGACAGCTCGTGGAACGCCTCGATCGGTCCGCGCACCGGCATCACGTTGCGCGCCATGAAGTCGAACATGCTCTCCGCCGAGCGGCGATCGTACGACGCGGCGAAGTGCGCGAGGTAGGCGTCGCGGTCTTCGTCGTTCAGCGCGCGCGACAGCTCCTCGACGATCCGCCAGTGCAGCGCGTCGCTCGCCGCCGTCGCTTCGCCCTCGACGATCTCGATGCCCCCGGGGCGCTCGTCGCCCGCCGACACGAAACCGCTCGACGGCGCGCCGAAACGCGCGTCCATCGCGCGCAGGATGCGGTTCGCGATCGCCTCCGAGACGCGTCGTTCGACCGCCACGAGCACGAGCGCGCCGCTGCCCGCCGCGGGGTGCAGCCTGACTTCCGCGTAGGACGCGCCGACGGTCCCTCCGTGCCACTGGACCTCTTCACCGCTGCGCTCCGTGCGCACCATCCACCCCGCCGCGAAGCCGCCGTCGTCCGAGTCGGTGTGCAAGCGCCGCATCGTGTCCGCGCGCACGATGCCGTCCGCGCCCGCGACGCCGCGCAGGTGCGCGATCAGGTAGCGCGCGAGGTCGTCCGCGGAGCAATGCACGTTGCCCGCGGGCGCGATGCCCTCGAGCTGCGGGTACGCGTCGCGCGGGACCTCGAGGAAGCGCCCCTCGCCGAAGACGTGTCCGCTCGGCCGCTCCGGAATGCCGAAGCCCGCGTGCTTCATGCCGAGTGGTTCGAACACGATCTCGCGCACGAGCTGCTCCCAGCTCGTGCCGGCCGCGACCTCGGCCATGTGGCCTGCGAGCACGAAGCCCGCGTTCGAGTAGAGCGGCGTGCTGCCCGCCGGCGACGCGGGCGCGACGGCGAGCGCGCTGGCGAGGAACGCCGCGCGCGCGCCGGGGCCGGTTCCGTCGGACGCCCTACGCTCGGGCGCACCGGGTGGCGCGCCGTCCGTGAACGCGTGCAGGCCACCCGTGTGCCGCAGCAGCTGATCCAGCGTGACGTCGGCGTACTCGGGCCGCATCGGAACACCCTCCAAGACGTCCGCGACGCGCGTGTCCCAGCTCAGAATGCCGTCGTCGACGAGCTTGCCGACCACGACCGCGGTGAACGACTTCGTGACCGAACCGAGGTGAAAGCGCGCGCTCGTGTCGAGCGCGACGTCCGACTCGGACGAGCGCACGCCCACCGTCGCGGACGCGACGATCACGCCGCCGCGCACGTACGCCGCGGCCAGTGCAGGGACACCGGTCTCGGCGCGCACCGCGGCGAGGAGATCCGGAAGCCGCTCCCAGTTCGTCCAGTCGACGCGTTGCAGCCCGGACAGGACGTCCTCGGCGCGCGCTTCGTCTTGCGCAACGGGTGAGGCGGTAAGGAGGCAGAGAGTGAGTGCGAGGATCATCATGGCCACACGCTACGCCGCGCGGACGCGCGCCCGGGTTAACCGGTTGCTAAGGATCGAGCACCAGCTTGTACCCCTGCCCGCGCACCGTGCGGATGTAGCGCGGCGCGCCGCGCTCGGGCTCGAGCTTGCCGCGCAACCAGGTCACGTGCACGTCGACCGTGCGCGTGCGCGGCGCGCGCTGGAAGCCCCAAACCTGCTGCAGAAGCTCCTCGCGCGGTAGGACGCGGCCGGCGTTCTCGAGCATGTAGACGAGCAGTTGGTACTCGAGCGACGTCAGCTCGACCTCGCGCCCCGCACGCCGAACGACCATGCCGTCGAGATCGACCTCGACGTCGCCGAAGGCGCGCACCGGCGTGCGCACGTCGCGCGACGAACGCCGCAGCAGCGCCTCGATGCGCGCGAGCAGTTCGGCCGATTCGAACGGCTTGACCAGATAGTCGTCCGCGCCGAGCCGCAGTCCGGTGACGCGATCGCGCACCTCGCCGCGCGCGGTCAACATCAGGATCGGCGTGCGCACGCCCTCGCGACGCAGCGTGCGACACACTTCGAAGCCGTCGATTCCGGGCAGCATCACGTCGAGCAACACGACGTCGAACGCGGGGCGCGAGCGCGCGAGCTCCAGGCCGCGCTCGCCGTCGCGCGCGATCACCGCGGCGTAGCCCTCGGCCTCGAGCCGATCCCCGACGGTCAGCGCGAGACCGGGCTCGTCCTCGATCAGCAGCACGCGCGCGCGGCTCACCCGCACCCCTGGGGCTGGCGCTGGGTGACGGTGACCTCGTCGTGGGTCGTCACCAGCTCGCGCGACCCGCCGTGTGCGTGCGCGTCGTCCCGCGCGACCGCGAGCCCGAGCCCATGCCCGGGCACGCCCGTCTCGCGCCCGTTCGCACCGCGGAAGAACGGCTCGAACAGACGCCTCCGGTCCGCGGGCGCGATCCCGTTGCCGGCGTTGACCACGTCGACGCGCAGCTCGCCTCCCCCGCTCGCGACGACGCGCACCGTCTGCCCGTCGTCCCCGTACTTGATCGCGTTCTCGACCAGGTTCTGGAGCGCCGACGTCAGCGCGGCGCGGTCTCCGACGACCCGCGTCGCGTTCGAAGCCACGTCGATCGCGACGTCGAAGCGACGGCGATCCTTCCACGGCAGGCAGAGCCGCAGCGCTTCGTCGATCCAGTCTCGCACGTCGACGGACTCGCGCGCCGGCGGTTCGTCGGCGTCGCCTGAGAAGCGCAGCACGCGGTCGACCAGCGCGCCGAGCCGCAGCGCCTCCGCCTCGATCAGCGCGCCGTACTCCGCGACCTGCTGCGGCGAAGTCACGACGCCGCGCTCGAGGTTCGAGCCGGCGGCGCTCATCACGGACAGCGGCGTGCGCAGCTCGTGCGAGACCTCGGCGACGCGCGTCAGCTCGTCCTCGGCGAAGCGTCGCGCGCGTTGCTCGACCATCCAAAGGAACGCGAGGCCCGCCACGAGCAAGAGCAAGAGCGACGCGCCGACGAGCGCGCTGCGCGTGCGCGCCCGCGCGACCGCCGCATCGAGCGAACCGGAACGCTGACGCACTTCGACGCGCCAGAGCGGCGTGAGCCCGCGCGCTTCGGCGTCCTCCTGATCCACGAAGAAGAACGACGGCTGCGGAAGGGCGTCCACGCGCTCGCCGCTGCCGTCGAACCACGCGAGCGGACTGAGCAACGCCTCCGCGGTCGCGTCCGGCGCGGTCGCGTCGAGGCGCTCGTCGCCCGCCGACGCGTGCAACACCGGTGCCTCCGCACCGGATGGAACGAGCGCCACGCCATACGTCTCGAGCGCATCCGCACCGAGCGCGCGCCGGACGAGCGCGGGAAAGAGCTCGGCCTCGAAGCGCTCGACATCGAGGACGACGAGCCAACGCGCGCCCTCGAGTCCGATCACGAACGACGGGACGCCGGGCGCGACCTCCTCGACGGGTGCGAGCTCGACGAGCTCGGCCACGAACGGCGCCGCCGCGACGTCGAACGCTTCCAGGTCGCGCACGATGTCCGCTTCGATCCCGGCGAGCGCCTCCTGCAACTCGGTCGCGATGCGCGCCGCCCCCGCATCCAGCACCTGGCGCACCTCTTCGCGCTGCGCCACAGCCAGCTCGTCGAGCCAGCGCGACTGCAGCACGAGCAGGACGACGAGCAGCGGAGCGAGCCCGATTCCGAGCACGAGCGACAGCCTCCGCCGTCGCCGCGCGCGTTGTTCGAGCATCGCCATCGATGCACGGTACCGGCGCGCGCGCGCTTCCGGCCAGCTCTGCCGCACGTCGTTAACGGGGAGTTAACCGCCGCGCACCCGCGCCGAGCGCTGCCGCAGCGGACGCACCCGCCGTATACTCGCCGGTATGTTGACCCGATATGCCGTTGCCGTCGCCGCTCTCGCCCTCCTCGCTCCGCTCTGCCCCGCGCAGCAAACGACGCGGAGCCTCTATCACGACACGCTGGTGCAACCGAAGGTGGCGTTCCCGCCCGGCGGCACCGCGCTGCGCTCCCGTGCGATCGAGCTCGACCTCGGCGCGATCGTGGGCGCGTCGAACGAGGCGCGCGTCGGCTTCGAACTCTTCGAAGGAGCACGACACGTCGCGGTGCCGGTCGACGTCGAGTCGGCCTACGGCGGAGGAATCCTGTGGCGCGGGCGCATCGATGGGCAACCCGAGTCGGAGGTGCTGCTCTCCATCGTCGGCACGGTCGCGACCGGAACGATTCGCACCGCGGACCGACTCCACCGCATCCGCTATGCGGGCAACGGCGTCCACTGGCTGACGGAAGAGGACGAGTCGGCGTTCGCGCGTTGCGCGACCGAGCCCGGTCCCGGCGCGCCCCGCAGCACGAGTTCGCCCGCCACGTCGGAGGCCGCCGCCGCGCCGAACGTCGACGTGATGGTCGTGTTCTCGCCGGCCGCACGCAACGCCGTCGGAGGACAGGGCGCGATGCTCAGCCTCATCAACTTGGCGGTGACCGAAACGAACGACGCGTACGGGGCGTCCTCGGTGAACCAACGTCTGCGGCTCGTGCACGCCCAGGTCATGCAGGGCTACGAGGAGCCGTCCGGCATGGGGACGATCCTCAGCGAGCTGCGCGACAAGAACGACGGCGAGCTGGACGAGGTCCACGCGCTTCGCGACCAGTACGGAGCGGACGCCGTGGCGATGATCTGCGCCAACGGACAGTACTGCGGCATCGCGAACCTGATGGGAACGCCGTCGGCGAGCTTCGAGTCGAGCGCGTTCAGCGTGACGAACTACGGCTGCGCAACGGGCTACTACAGCTTCGGGCACGAGCTCGGCCACAACTTCGGCAGCACGCACGACCGCGGCAACGGGAGCGGCGGCTCGTACTCGTACAGCTTCGGCTTCCGCACGGCGAACAGTCAGTACCGCACGATCATGGCGTACGCGCCGGGCACGCGGGTCAAGCGCTTCTCGAGCCCGACCTCGATGTGGAACGGCTTCACGCTCGGAACGAGCACGGAGGACAACGCGCGCTCGATGAACAACACCGCGCCGATCGTCTCGGCCTGGCGCATGGCCGCCGCGGCGCCGCCGACCCTGAGCGTCACCAACCTGACCGCGGGGCAAACGGCGATGTTCACGGGCGCCGGGAACGGCACGACGAACGCGGTGCTCATCGGCATGAGCCTGACCGGCGGCGGCCCCACGTCGACGACGTTCGGCCCCGCCCTGCTCAGCCCGCCCTTCTCCATCTTGGGCGAGCTCGTCTCGAGCGAGGGCGGACGCATTCGCCTCTCGACTCCGGTTCCGCCCGGGCTGAGCGGCATGAACATCTGGTTCCAATCGGTCAACCTGGTGACCTCGCAGCTCAGCAACGGGATCGCCACCACCGTGAACTAACCCCGCTCGATTCATGACGCTTCACCGAGATCGACACAGCTACGCGCCATATCAGCACTTCCCTCCCTCACCGGGTTCGACGACCCGTCAAGGTCGCCTCCACGCGCTTCGGTCGCGAAGCGCTGATCTGACGCACATCCGCGTCGATCTCGGCAAAGCCTCATGAATCACCCGG
>JAJDEV010000071.1 GCA_029259605.1 Planctomycetota bacterium
GTTTCACCACGGGCTGCTAGGGCTCGCGGTCCGGCGGCAGCTCGTGGGAGTCGTCGAGCGGCGGGGGGACGAGCTCGTCCATGATCTCGACGTAGCTCGCGTAGCGCGTCGGGGCGAGGAGGCCGCGCTCGACGGCGTCGAAGACGGCGCACTCGGGCTCGTGGTCGTGGGTGCAGCCGTCGAAGCGGCACTTCTTCTGGAACGGGGCGAACTCGGGGAAGCAATCGCGCAGCTCGAACTTGTTGATGCCCGCCAAGCGGAACACGCGGATTCCCGGTGTGTCGATGACGCGCGCGTCGAGCGCGTCGAGCGTGTGCATCTTCGAGAACGTCGTCGTGTGCTTGCCCGTTGCCCAGTAGCGGCTGATCTTGCCGGTTCGCAGATCGAGCCCCGGTTGGATCGCGTTGAGCAGCGTCGACTTGCCCGCGCCGGACGCGCCATAAAGCACGGAGATCTTCCCGCGCAGGAGCTCGGCGAAGGTACCGAGCTCGCCCTCGGTCGCGGTCGTTTCGACGACGGGGATGCGCGCCTCCTCGTACGTGCGTCGCAACTCCTTCGCCTGCCCGTCGCGATCGAGGTCCATCTTGTTCAGCACGAGCACCGCGGGGATCTCGTAGTACTGACACGCGGCGAGGATGCGGTCGGTGCGGTTCGACGAGAAGTTGGGCTTCACGACCGACGCGATGACGATCAGCTGGTCGACGTTGGCGAAGAGGATCTGCTGGCGCGGGTCGTGCGACGAGGCGATGCGCGGCAGGTAGTTCTTGCGCTCGAGGATGCGCTCGACCGCGGGCGGATCGCCGTCGACGCTGACCTCGACCAGGTCGCCGACCGCGACCGGGTTCTTGATGCCGTCCTCGAGCCGATCGAACAGCTTGCCGCGCGGTGCGAACTGGCCCGTCTCGCCCGTCTCCAGCAGTTCGACGTGATACACGCGCGCGTCGCCGCGGATGACGCGTCCGACGATCACGACAGTTCGACTCGACGCAGGCAGTAGGCGTGCAGGCTCGCGCAGACGGCGGCGATCTTCTCCGGATCGCGCCACCAATCGTCGTCGACCGAAACGAGGCGACCCGTCAGCGGCGCGCTCGCGTCCGAGGCGAGGAAGGCGGCGAGTTCGGCGGCCTGCTCGGGCGGGTGGTTGTGCTCGCGCTCGGGGTGCGTCGTTCCGGTGCGCGCCTCTTCGGCTTCGACCTCGCGCCGCCGCGCTTCGCTCCAGACGAGCCCGGGCTGCAAGCAGTTCACGCGGATGTCGGTCGCGAGCAATTCGGCGGCGAGTTGGTCCGTGAAGCGGCACACGCCGGCCTTGGCGGCCGCGTACGCCGTCAGGTTCACGCCGAGCAGCGGGAAGTACGACCCGCCGCCCGAGCACGTGATGATCGAGCCCGAGCCGCGCGCGCGCATGTCGGGCAGCACGCAGCGCGCGGCGTGGAACGTGCCGACCAGGTTGAGCTTCACGACGTGCGCCCACCAATCCGGGTCGATGGCGTCGATCTCTTCGTAGCCGCCGCCACCGCCCGCGATCGCGGCCAGCACGTCGATCGGACCGAAGGCCTCGCGCGTGCGCGCCACGAGCGCTTCCACGTCGGCGAGCTCGGTGACGTCCGCACGCACCGCCAGCGCCTCGCCGCCGGCCGCCCGAATCGCGGCAACGGTCTCGTCGAGCAGCTCTTCGCGCCGTCCACAGATGCCGACCTTCGCGCCGAGCGACGCGAAGTGCTCGGCGATCGCGCGCCCGATGTTCCACCCGCCGCCCGTGACGATGGCGACCTTGCCCTCGAGTCGAACGGGAGCGCGGTCCGTCACTGGTCGGACGCGGAGCCTTCGGTGTTCGACGTTCCGTTCGAGCGCTCGGCCCACTCGCGCTTGATCTTCGCCCGGTGGCTGAAGGACGCGAGGACGTCGGGGCGTCCCATGTTCGCGACGGTGCAGTTCGCGCACACGTCGCGGTGCTTCATGGCGACGTGCTCGTGACGCAGCTGCTTGTACTTCTCGCCGGTCCAGATCTCGCGGAACGTCTGCGTCTTGAAGTCGCCGAACGTGGAGAACTCGAACCACGACCCGCACGGGAACACGGTGCCGTCCGGGTTCACGTGGATGTAGTACCACGGGAAGTAACAGCGCCGGTTGTGGTGCGTCTTCTCGGGGACGGGGAACAAGAACTCCTTGTTCTTGTGGTTCATGAACGCCGCGACGGAGAACGTGTCGAAGTCGACGTCGGCGCCGTCTTCGGCACCCATCGCGCTGCCGCCGCCTTCGTCGGAACGCGCGGCGTCGAGGATCTGGCCCTCGCCGTCGATCGAGCCGCCGAAGTTCTCGGGGAACGGGAACGGCATGGTCGCCATGATCCCGAGCTCGTCGCACAGCTCGCGGCACTCGGCCAGCGTGTCGTTCGAGAGCTTCGGATCGTTCACGAGCGACTCGTTCTCGATGCCGAGGCCACCGATCACGCCCATGTGGACGAAGTTCATCCGCTCGACGCCCTTGTCCGCCATGACGCGCACGAGCGTCGGCATCTCGCGGATCGTGCGCCGCATGAGCACGGTGGTCGCGCTGACGACGGGGAAGATCGACCCGCGCTCGCGCTTGATCTCGCGCAGGCGGTCGAAGCGCGACATGAGCTTGTCCCACTTCGCCGGCGTGCGAATCTCCTCGAACGTCTCCTTCGTCCCGCCATCGATCGAGATCGTGAGCACGGGCATCTGCACGTCGATCGTCTTGTTGATGATCGCCGGCGTGAGTCCGATCGCGTTGGTCGAGAAGTGGAACGACGGAACGTCGTGTTCGCGGCACAGCTCGAGCGCGCGCGGCAACGCGTCGGCGAGCAGCGGCTCGGCGCTCGACGAAAGCACGACGTCGTTCGCGATCGGGAAAAGGTCGTTCGCGACCTTCTCGAGCAGCTCGTGATCCATCGTCACCGAGTTCTCTTGGAACTCCGGATGAGCGAAGTGGCACATGATGCACCGGAGCTGACAACGCCCGACCATGTCGAGCTTGACGCGAAGGAAGCGGCGGGTGCGGAGTGTGGGCATCGAGAGGGGGGAGGCGTGACCGAACGAATAGGGTATCGCGCTCGACATCGTTCGTCGGCACGTTGGCGGTCGATCCTGACCGATCGTGGAGGTTCTTTCCTGCCCGGGCGGTATCCTGTTTCGCCCGCGGACGCGCCCGCGGTGCCACGTGATCGAATCCACGCCCATCGCCTCGACCTCGAACCCCATCGTCAAGCGCGCCCGCGCGGCGCTCAAGCCCGGGGAGAAGGAGCTGATGGTGCTCGAGGGGGACCGCCTGATCGACGATGCGCTCGCCCATGGCTTCGGGCCGCGAGCGATCCTGGTGGCGGCCTCGCGCGAGGCGCGCGCCACCGAGCTCGCGGGACGCGTCGGGGATGAGGTCGTGCGCCGCGTCGCCGACGACGTGTTGGATTCGATCAGCGCGCTCCGCGCATCGCCGGGAACCTTGGCGCTCGTTCCGATCCCGGCGCGTCCGTCCGCGGACGAATGGAGTCAGTCGCTCGCCGCCCGCGTTGCGGCGACGCCGGACGCGCTCGTCGTTTGCATCTGCGGCATCCAGGATCCGGGCAACCTCGGCGCACTCGTGCGGACGGCCGAGGCAGCGGGCGCGAGCGACGTTGCCGTGGTCGCCGGCGGATGTCGTCCGTGGAACGAGAAGGCGCTGCGCGGGTCGATGGGCAGCGCGCTGCGCATGACGACGGTCGAACTCGAGGATCCGGTCGCCGTTTGGGACCGCATGCGCGACGCGGGCTTCCGGCACGTGGTCGCGCGCACGCGCGGAGGAGCGCGACCGGCGGCGCTCGACTGGTCCGGTCCGATCGCGCTCTGGGTCAGCGGCGAGAGCGGCGAGCTTCCGCCCGCGCTCGCGGCGCGCGCGGAGCAGGATGCGGTGGGTGTCACGATCCCCATGGCCGGCGCGGTCGAGTCGCTGAACGTCACGGCCGCCGCCGCGGTGCTGCTCTTCGCGGCCGGGCGAACGGGAGGACGCGCATGAGCGGCGGCCTGTTCGGGGAAGACGAGGCTCCGGTCCAGCTCGACGCGCCCGCCGACGCGCCGCTCGCCGAGCGCATGCGCCCGACGTCCATCGCCGACCTCGTCGGCCAGGCGCACCTCGTCGGCAGCGGCAAGATTCTCGAGCAAGCGATCGCGGGCGAGCTGCGCCAGAGCCTGATCCTGTGGGGCCCGCCCGGTTCGGGCAAGACGACCATCGCGCACCTGATCGCGCGTTCGAGTGCGCTGCGTTTCGTGCCGTTCTCCGCCGTGCTCTCCGGAATCAAGGAGATCCGCGCGGTGATGGCGGAGTCGGCCGACGAGCGACGTCGCAGCGGGCGCAGGTCGCTGCTCTTCGTCGACGAGATCCATCGCTTCAACAAAGCGCAGCAGGACGCGTTCCTTCCGCACGTCGAGCGCGGGGACATCCTCTTGATCGGTGCGACGACCGAGAACCCGTCGTTCGAGGTCGTCGGCCCGCTGCTCTCGCGCGCGCGCACCGTACGGCTCTTGCCGCTGACGACCGACGACCTCGTCGCGTTGTTGCGTCGCGCGGTCGACGACGAAGAGCGCGGCCTCGGCGGACGGGTCGTCGTGGCGGACCGGGAGCTCGCGCGGATCGCCGCCGCGTCCGACGGCGACGCGCGCCGCGCGCTGACGATGCTCGAGACCGCCGCCACGCTCGTCGCCGACGGCGGCACGATCGACGACGACGTCCTGGCCGACGCGCTGCAGCGGAAGACGCTGCGCTACGACAAGAGCGGCGAGGAGCACTTCAATCTCACGTCCGCGCTGCACAAGAGCATCCGCAACTCGAGCGCGGACGCGACCGTGTATTGGCTGACGCGGATGCTCGAGTCGGGTGAGGATCGCAAGTACCTCGCGCGTCGGCTCATTCGCATCGCGATCGAGGACATCGGCGTCGCGGATCCGAGCGCGCTCGGCGTCTGCCTCGACGCGGCGCACGCGTGGGAGCGGCTCGGCAGTCCGGAGGGCGAGCTCGCGCTCGTCCAAGCCGCGGTGCTCCTCGCGCGCGCGCCCAAGTCGAACGAGGTGTACGCCGCTTACAACGCCGCACGCGAGGACGTCGAGTCGACCGCGGCCGAGCCCGTTCCGTTGCACCTGCGCAACGCGACGACGGACCTGATGCGGCGCGAGGGGTATGGCGCCGGGTACCGCTACGCGCATGACGATCCGGACGCCGCGCTCGAGATGGAGTGCATGCCGGAGTCGCTCGCGGGTCGGCGGTACTTCGACGACGCGGCGGACGAGGCGTAGCGGCGAGCGTGGGCGCTCGCAGGGCCGCTGGCGCCCACCGACCCGATCGACCGGCCCGGCCGGGGAGCCGTGCGCCGAATTCGGCCGCAAATTCGGCCGCATTTCGGCGCGGCCTGGGCGTCGCGCGCGCCCCGGCGAGGGACTTGTGAACTGACTGCCTCGGTGTTGCTCGACGGCTGCGTTGGACGTGCATTCCGCGCCTCGGCCTTTCGTAAGTCGAGGTATGGACAGCCCAAAGGGGCTGAAACACGATTTGCGCCTTCCTTGGCGGAGCCCTGGGTGAGGGTTGTCCGAGGAAATCCGACTCGAACCGGCTTCGGTTGCCGCGCGAGACCAGAACTGCGGTGAGAGGCGCAACACCAATGCAGTCAGTTCGAGGGATTTGGGACCGGAAAGCCGTCGACAGCGCGGGAGATAGGGCGTCTCCCTGGGGTGACGAGCCGGTAGACCGTGTGTGGGCACGGGACGCCAGGATCGATCGACGCGGATGAGCACGCACACCTTTTGTGAGCACGACGCTCGGATGACAGACGACGAACACGGGCTCGTTGTCCGGGCGATCGCGGGGGACCGAGCCGCGTTCGACCTGCTCGTCCGCGCGCACTATCCGCGGATCCACGCGACGGCGTTCCACCTGCTCGGCAACCACGAGGACGCCGAGGACGTTGCGCAGGACTGCTTCGTTCGGGCGCACGGGGCGTTGAAGTGGTTCCGTCGCGACGGTTCCTTCGCGGCTTGGTTGCGCCGCATCGTCGTTCACCTCGTGCGCGACCGGTACCGCCGCGTGGGGCGCCGACCGGCGTTCGAGAGCGGCGTCCCCGATCGGCCCGCGCGCGCCGCGCACGAGCCCGAGCGCGAGGTCGGCCAGCGCGAACTCGCGCGCCTCCTGACGGAAGCCGTCACGCGCCTGCCCGAGAACCTGCGCATCGCGTTGCTGCTGCGGACGCGCGACGAGCTCACCTACGACGAGATCTCCCAGGCCACCGGCGTCACGCCCGCCACCGCGCGGACGCAGGTGATGAAGGCGCGCCGCGCGCTGCTGCGGCTCGTACCCGGCGTCGGCGGCGGCAAGAGGGAAGAGCGATGAACCGGACACGCCGTGGATGCCGTGTCGCGCGCAAGCGCGTGCTGCGCGCTGTCGATCACGAGCTCGCGCTCGAGGAACGCTTCCTGCTCGACGAGCACCTGGCCACGTGTTCCGCGTGCGCGGACGAGTACCGGCGCGCTCTGCGTTTGGAAGAAGCGTTCGCGCACATGCCGAGCCCGCCGAGCGAGTCCCTCGACATCGACCGCGCGCTCGATGCGATCCACGGGACGCTGAGCGCCGGCGCGGACGAGCGGGGCTCCGTTGCGCCGCGTTCGAACGACGCGCGCGTCCGCGTCGCGCCTGGGCGTCGGCGCCGCACCGCGCTTGCCGTGTCGGTGTCCGCGGCCGCGCTGCTTGCCGTTTACGTCGCGCTCGCCGGCGGCGGGGGCGAACCGCGCCCCGTTCGACCGGATGCGCCCGCACCGAGTCCACAGTGGGTCGACTCCGAATCCGTTGCACCCGGGAAGTCGGACGCCGATGCGGAGCGCGAGGCGCAGCTGCGTGAGACCGCGCGAGTCGAGCGCGAGCTGCGCACGCACCTCGTGGCGGCCTTCGGCGATGTCGCGCTCCCGCTGACGGACGCCGACGTCGACGCCGCGCTCGAGCGCTTCGACGCGCTGACCGTGTCGATCAAGCGTTGGCCGCTCGCGCGCATCGCCGCGCCGCTCTTGCGCGACCCGGACGCGGGGCTCGCGAGTCGCGCGGCGCGCTTTCTCGGGCGGCGCGGCGATCGGCTCTCCGTGTCGCAGCTCGAAGCGGTCCTCGATCGCGGCGCGGTCGCGAACGCCGCGATCCGCGCGCTCGGCGACCTCGGCCGGGACGCGACCGTCGCGCTCGCGACCGCGTTGCACGCGCCGGGACTCCAGGGGGCGGCGCTGCGCGTGCTCGCGCGCGTCGGCGGAGCGAGTGCCGCGGCCACCGTCGCCGACGACCTCGCGCGGTGGGGGGCGAACGACGGCGTGGTCGACGATCACCTGGATGCGCTCGCGGCGATGGGCGAGCCCGCGGTCGCGAGCCTGCTCACGCTCGCTTCGCGCCCGGAAGTAGATCGCGGGCGCGTCTTGGCGTGCCTCGAGCGCGTCGACGGCGCCGCGGAAGAGTGCGCGCGTCTCTTCTCGAGCGGACGCTTCGGCGATCCCGAGCTCGAGTTCGAAGTGTGCGCGCGTCTGCAGCCGACCGCGCTCTTGCCTTGGATCGAGGAACGCGCGTCCGAGCATCGCTATCGCGCGAGCGCGCTCGCCTGTCTCGAGCGTTGGGACGGCTCCACGCCGATTCGCGCGTTGCTCGAGCTCGATGCGCTCGGATGGGTGCCGGGCGAGGACGTGATCGCGAGCCTGCGAGTGCTCGCCGAACGCGACGCGGCGCGCTTCGCCGAGTACGCGCGCGACTTGCTCGCGGCGCGGGACGAGCGCGGTGCTGAACACTACCTGGCCGCGCTCGTCGCGATGGACGTTGGCGCCGCAGCCGCGGCGCTCGTGCCGCTCGCGCTCAGTCCGGTGCTGCCGAACGACTCGCGCCAGTGGGCGGCGCTCGCCGTCGGCGATCTGGGCTCGGTCGACGAGACGCGGCTCCTGCTGCGCGGCTCGACGCTGCTCGGCGCGGACGATCACAGGTTGTTCGCCGCCTGCCTCGTGACGATCCAGCGGCGCCTCGGAGACGACGGCACCCTCGAGGCGCTCGAGCGCTTCTCCCCGCGACACGTGCGGCGCGTCCGCGACGCGCTCCTGGTTGCAACGAACGACGATCGCGCCGAGGCCCGCTTCGCGGGCGACGCGGTCGAGCTCTTCCGCGTCATGCGCGCGCTCGACGGCGCGTTCCTTTCTCGCAATCCGAACCTCGCTCAGTCGTCCCTATGATCACCGCTTCACTTCTCGCGTTGTCGGTCCTGTGCGCCGCTCCCGTCCACGATGTCCGCACGAACGACGACGCCGTCGCCGAGGACAACGTCCTCGTGCGCTACGACCTGCGCCCGGTCATGGCGGAGTTCGACGGTCCGAGCTGGCGCGAGCCGTTGGTTTCGGTGCTCGCCGCGCCGGAGGAGCTGAGCTACGCATCCGCCGACGAGCTCGCCGCGGCCGCGGCGCCCGAGACGATCGTCGACGTCGTCACGCGCATCCTCGGTGACGAGATGCACTTCGAGGGCAGGGAGATGTCGCTCGTCGGAACACACTCGCTGCTCGTGCTCGCGCCGGCGTCCGTACACGCGAAGATCCGCGCGGTGCTCGACGGGCTCGAAGGCGCGATGTCGGCCGAGCTGCGCGTGCGCATGGATGTGTACTCGCTCGCGGGACCTGCGACCGTGGCGAGCAACGCGAACATCGTCTCGCTCGCGGAAGCGGACCGCATCGGCGCCGAGCTCGCGTCGGCGGGCGCGGAGCACACGTCCGAGGACTTCGAGCTCTACGCGGGGAGGACCGCGCTGCTCGACGAGACGCGCGCGACCACCTTCGTCTACGACTATTCGGTCGAGATCGCGCAGGGCTCGCTCGGCTTCGACCCGGTCATCGTCAACGTGCCGGAAGGGCGCCGCACGATGCTGCGCGGATTCTCCACGGGCGCGGGCGCCGTGCTGTCGTTCCTGACCTCGGACACGCGGCTCGAAGGAGGGCTGCGGTCGCGCGCGTTCGGAGGAAGCGGCGCCGTCGGGCACGTGCGCGACGGAGGGCTGGAGTTCGTCGCCGGACCGCAATCGATTCAAACCGCGGACGCGTCGACGACCTCGGTCGCGTGCACGACGTTCGTGCCGCAGGGCAAGGCCGCGGTGTTCACGTCCGATGCGACACGTGCGGGCGCAGTCTCGCATCAGGTGATCGTCCTGCGGGTCGTGGGCGATGCGCCGGCGTCGTTCCGTTCGATCGACATTCCCGACTCGAACTTCAAGCTGATGCTCCTGAACAGCGAAGTTTTCGCCGCTTCGCAGATGAACCTCGCCACGTATCGCGAGAGCATCGACGGGCACTACGGACATCCGATCGTGAGCGCGAGCCACGATCCGTCGAACTCCCAGTTCCTGTTCGATTGGTTGAAGCCGCGCTTTTCCGTGTGGCGGCGCTTCGGACCGTGGGCGGTGGTCGTGACGACGCCGGCGTGGGACAACCAGGCGTCCGATCAGCTGGCGGCGCTCGTCGCCTCGCTCGACGCGAGCCGGACGACCGTTGACGTGACGTTCGATCTCGTGGCGAGCGACGGAAGCAAGCCGGCGCGTTGGTCGTTGCCGGTCCTGACCGGCTCGACGTTCGGAGCGGTCGCCGGGACGACGTCGACCGCGATGGTGGACTACGACATCGAGGTGGCGCAGTTCGCGACGATCTCGGACGCGCTCGTCATTCCGATCTTCGACGGGTTGGCGGGGTCGATCGGCGTGTCCGAGAGCGGCGGAGGCTTCGTCGTCGACATGGAGGGGTACGGCTACCGGATTCAGCGCCCGATCCAACCGCTCGAGAGTTCGGGGCCGTTCACGGGTCACGTCGACCAAGTGGTGACGGATCGCATCGCGTTCGATGAGCGCCAACGCGTCGGCCGCGGCGCGGCGGCGACGATCGGGTCCAACCGCGGAATGCGCGTCGTCGTCGGGCTGCGCTAACGCGTCGCGTCGAGCGCCTCGCAGCCCTCGACGCAAACCGAGGCCGCGCGGGCGGCCTCGGCGACGCGTTGCGCGACCGCGACGGCGACCGAGCGGTCGAACGCGGCAGGCAGGATGCGCCCCGGTGTCGGCTCCTCGACCGCGGCGACGATCGCGTCGACCGCAGCGAACTTCATCGCGTCGACGAAGCGCGTCGCGCGTGCTTCGAGCGCGCCGCGGAAGAGCCCCGGGAAGGCGAGCACGTTGTTCACCTGGTTCGGGAAATCGCTGCGCCCCGTGCCGACGATCTTCGCACCTCCGGCGCGCGCTTCGTCCGGCATGATCTCGGGCGTCGGGTTGGCCATCGCGAGCACGATCGAGTCGGGCTGCATCGTGCGGATGTCCGCGGCGTGCAGCAGGCCGCCGCGACTGACGCCGATGAAGGCGTGCGCGCCGCGCAACGCGGAGCGCAGGTCGCCTTGCTCGCCGTCCGGATTCGTCGCGCGCGCGAGCTCCTCCTTCGTCTCGTCGTTCCCCGGCCGCCCTGGCCACAGCACGCCCTTCGAATCGCAGATGCGCACGCGCCCGACGGGAATGCACCGGTCGTCCGTGTTCGCGCAAACGAGCAGCCGGGCGATCGCGCGCCCCGCAGCTCCGGCGCCGTTGATGACGACGGAGAGGTTCGCGAGCGGAATGTCGACGACGCGCGCGGCGTTCATCAACGCGGCGAGCAGCACAATCGCGGTTCCGTGCTGGTCGTCGTGCAGGACGGGGATGCCGAGGTCTTGCAGCTCCTCTTCGATGCGAAAGCAGCGCGGCGCGGAGATGTCTTCGAGGTTGATGCCGCCGAACGTCGGCGCGATCGCGCGGACGGCGTTGATGATCTCGTCCGGGTCGGTGGCGTCGAGCACGATCGGAACGGCGTCGATCCCCGCGAACTCGCGAAAGAGCGCCGCCTTGCCCTCCATGACCGGAAGCGACGCGAGCGGTCCGAGGTCGCCCAAGCCGAGGACCGCGGAACCGTCCGATACGACGGCCACGGTGCGCCCCTTCCACGTCAGGTCCCAGGCCGCGCCAGGTGTCTCGGCGATCACCTCGCAAGGCCGCGCGACGCCCGGCGTGTAGGCCAGGCTGAGGTCGTCGGGGGACTCGAGCCGCATGCGCGACCGAATCTCGATCTTCCCACGGGTTTCGCGATGCGCGGCGAGCGAGCGTTCGAAGATGTCAGGCATAGGGGCGCGGTGGAGCGAGGACGGGGCGCGGCGGAAGCGCGCACTTCGAGCTACCATGCCGTTCCGTGACCACCGACCCGAGCCCGCGATGCTCCAAAAGGAAGAATTCCGGGGGCGAGCGCGCTCGGACTGCGGGCGCGATTTCGCGAATCGAGGCCGTTCGAGCCACTTGCGGCTTGTAACGACGCACGCGCGTTCCTAGAACGGATTCGTTCGCGTCCCTTGCCGTCTCTCGGCAGCGCGAGCGAAGTCGTGACACAACCGGAGTCCCCCTGCGACCGCAAGGGGACTCCGGTTTCTTACCGCAACGGAGCCATGCAGAAGTACGCCGACTTGTTCGCGCGTTCCCGCACGCTCGTTGCGGCGTTCGTCGCCGCGGTTTCCGTGATCGCGTTTGTCGGCTTGTCGCGCATCGAGTTCGACGACATCCCGCGCAACATCTTCGCGAGCGACGACGCTGCGTTCGCCCAGGTGCTCGAGTTGTTCGACGACTTCGGGTCGGACGACAACGAGCTCTTGATCCTCGCCGAGTCGGACGATTGGTTCGCGGCGGACGCGGTCGAGGCCCTGCGCACGATCGCGACGGAAGCGCGCGAGATCGTCGGCGTCGACGAGGTGGTGTGGTTCGGCGACGTGCTCGTCTTCGACAACAGCGTGATGCCGCGCCCGCTGCTCCCCGTCGGCACGACCGACGAGACGGCGCTCGGGCGTGCGCGCGAGCTCGCGTCCGAGCACGCGCTGATCCGCGGCCAGCTCCTCTCGGAGGACGGGAAGGTCGCGCTCGTCTTCGTGCGCCTGCGCGATGAACTCGTCGGGATCAGCGAGATCGAGCCTGCCGTTGCGTCGATTCGTTCGCTTGCGCAGCGCTGGAACGCCGAGCTCCGTGGATCGGACGGCGCGAAGCGCGTTCACGTCACCGGCATTCCCCCGATCCGGGTCGACGTCTATCACACGATTCAGTTCGATCAGATTCGCTTTCCGCTGATCGGCGGCGCGTTCTGCATCCTGCTGTCGCTCTTCTTGTTCCGCAGCGTGGGCGCCGTGATGTGCACGTCGATCCCGCCGGTCATCGGCGCGATGTGGGCCTTCGGCTTCATCGGGTTGACGGGCTCGAAGCTCGATCTGCTGAGCGGCATTCTCTCGATGCTCGTGATCGTGATCGGGTTGACCGACGCGATCCACCTCGTGATCGACGTGCGTCAATCGCGCGCGTCAGGAATGTCCGCGCTCGATTCCGCGGTCGACGCGATTCGGCACCTCGGAGTTCCGTGCGCCCTCACGTCGCTCACGACCGCGGTGGGCTTCGGTTCCCTCTCGCTCGCCGACGTTCCGGCGATCCGACACTTCGGGTTGCTCGCCGCGGGTGCGGTCGCGATGGGATTCCTCGCGGTCATCACGCTGACGCCGCTGATGGCCGCGCTGGTCTCCGACGTCGGCACGTCGCGCGCGAGCGGTGAGGGTAAGGGTGCGAGTCCGTGGACGCGCTGCGCGGCGCCGGTCGCGCGCTTCGTGACGTCGCATCCTTTGGTCGTTTCCATCGTCGGCGTCGTTTCGACGCTCTGCTTGCTCGCGCTCTCGCTCGGGCTGACGCCCGAGAACCGCCTGACCGAGGCGCTGCCGCGCGAGGAGGCGTACGAGGGCTTGATGCTCGCCGAGGAGGCGTTCGGCGGTGTGCTGCCCAACTATGCGCTCGTCGAGTGGGACGACTCGGTCGAGTTCGGTTCCGCGGCGTGGTTCGCGACGATCGACGCGATCGAGGCGTTGTTCGAGGGCGTGGGGCACGGTTCTCCGCCGCTCTCGATCGCGACGATCATCGATGCGGTTCCGGGCGGTCGAGCGCGGGCGCCGCTCGTCGTCGCGGCGCTGCCGCCGCAGGTCGCGCGACGCTTCGTGCGGCCCGATCTGCAACGCGCGCTCGTCGTCGTGCGCGTCGCCGACCTGGGGAGCGACGAGACGAATCCGGTGTTCGAACGCTTGCGCGACGGGTTGGAGGAGATCGAGCGCGCGCACACGGGGTTCGACCTCGCGCTCACCGGCACCGACGTCGTCGCGCGCACGAACATCAACCGCATGATCGACGACCTGGTGCGCAGCCTCGTCTTCGCGGCGTTGATCATCTTCGCCGTCATCGCGCTCGAGTTCCGTTCGCTGCGCGTCGGCGCGATGAGTCTGTTGCCGAACCTGTTCCCCCTCGTGCTCGTCGGCGGAGCGCTGCGGCTCGCCGGGCAGCCGCTGCTCATGGCGCACGCCGTGTTGTTCACCGTGCTGCTCGGACTGGCGGTCGACGACACGATCCACTTCCTCTCGCGTCTGCGACGCGTCGAGCGCGGTGCGAAGGTTCCGCGGAGCCGCGAGGTCGTCGTCACCGCCTACCTCGCGGTCGGTCGCGCGATCTTGATCACGACGCTGATCCTGTTCGTCGGCTTCCTCACGATCGCGTTGTCGTCGGTTCCGACGAACAAGTACTTCGCGCTGACGGCATGCCTCGGACTGATCGGAGCGTTGCTCGGCGACCTCGTCTTCCTGCCGGCGCTCGCGTGCCTGCGCCGCCCGAAGTGAGCGCGCATCGCACCCGCGTTCAGTCGGCGACGAGCCGGTCGACGAGCGCGCTCTGACGCTCGGCGACCTCCGCGTTCTCGACCGCGCGCAGCAGCGCGCGCTTCGAGCCGACGAGCACGACCAGCTGACGCGCGCGCGTGATCGCGGTGTAGTAGAGGTGGCGCTGCAGCATCGTGAAGTGACTCATCACGACCGGCATCGCGACCACGGGGAACTCGCCGCCCTGCGCGCGGTGCACGGTGATCGCGAAGGCCGGCTTCAGGTCCGTGAACTCCGTGCGCGTGTACCGCACCGGCCGCTCGGGAAAGCGCACGGTCAGCCCCTGCCCGTCCGCGTCGATGCTCTCGATGCGACCCATGTCGCCGTTGAACACGCCCTTGTCGTAGTCGTTGCGCGTGTGGATCACGCGGTCGCCCGTGCGCCAGGTGCGGTCCATCCATTGGATCTCGCGCCCGCCCGCCCCCTGCGCTTCGCGCAGCCGCGCGTTGATCGCGTCGACGCCGCACGGACCCTTGTACATGGGGGAGAGCACCTGCACGTCCTTCACCCAGTCGAACCCGAAGCGCTTGGGGATGCGGTTCGTCACGACGTCGACCAAGCGGTCGGCGGCTTGGTCGTCGCCCTCGGCGGGGAAGAAGTAGAAGTCGGAGAGCGGCGCGCCCTTGGGCGGGACGTACGGCATCTCGCCGTCGAGGATGCGGTGCGCGTTGGCGACGATCAGGCTCTCCGCCGCCTGGCGGTAGATGTGGGACAGGCGGAACGCGGGGACGCGCTGGCTCGCGAGCAGGTCGGCGAGCACGTTGCCGGCGGAAACCGACGGGAGCTGGTTCGGGTCGCCGACGAACACGACGCGCGTCGGCGGCTGGATCGCCTTGACGAGGTGATGCGCGAGGATCACGTCGAGCATCGAGATCTCGTCGACGACGACGAGGTCGGCCTCGAGCGGGTTCGAGTCGTGGTGCGCGAACCGCCCCGTCCCCGGCTCCCAACCGAGCAGCCGATGGATCGTGCTCGCCTCGCGGCCGGTGGCCTCGGCCAAGCGCTTGGCCGCGCGCCCGGTGGGGGACGCGAGGACGACCTTGCGCGACGCCTTCTCCGCGAGCGCGACGACCAGGCGGACGATCGTCGTCTTGCCGACGCCGGGACCACCGGTCAGCAGCCCGACGGGATGGGCGAGCAGCCCGAGCACCGCCGCCGCTTGGTCTTCGTGGAGCTCGAGGCCGGCTTCGAGTTCGGCCTCGCGCAACTGCGCTTCGGTGGCGAGCGGCGCGAGGCCGCGCGCGTCGTCGACGGCGAGCAGCGCGCGCAGGTTCGCGGCGAGGCGCGACTCGGAGACGTGGAACTGCGGCAGGTAGGCGAGCACCTGGTCCGCGCGGAGCCCCTCGTCGAGCGCCACCTGGTCTTCGCGCTCGAGTCCGCGCAGATCCTCGAGCCACGCGTCGGTGCTCTGCCGGATCCCGACGAGCTCCGTCGTCCGCGCCGCGAGCGCACTGAGCGTTTGGAGTGTGTGTCCGTCCTTCGACGCGTTGCGCAGGGCGTGCAGCAGCGCCGCCGCGCGACGGATCGGGGCGTTCTCCTCGACGCCGAGAGAGCGCGCCACGCGATCGGCGACCTGGAAGCCGATGCCCGTGATCCCGCGCGCGAGCAGGTACGGATTCGCGCGCAGCTTGGCCTCGGCGTCGGCGCCCAGCTTGCGCGCGACGAGCTGCGACTGCATCGGTCCGAGCCCGACGCCGAGCAGGAACGCGAGCGCTTCCTGGGCTCCGAGCTCGTCGTTCACGGCCGAGACGAGGTCGAGGCGGACGTCCTGCCGCAGCCCGTCGACGCGCGCGAGCGCCCCGTCGCCGGCGCGGATCTTCGCCAGCGCGTCGGTGCCCAGCTCGTCGACGATGCGCTCGGCGGTCTTGGGCCCGATCCCGCGGAAGGTCGACGAGGAGAGGTAGCGGATCAGGCCGTCGCGATCGAGCGGGGGCAGCCCGACGGCCGAGTCGAAGCGGAACTGACGTCCGTGCTGGGGGTGGGCGGTCCACTCGCCGGTCAAACGCACGCGCTGCCCGTCGCCCAGGCCGGCGCCCGGGCCGACGGCGGTGACGCGCTCGGCGCCGAACAGCGCGTCGGGGTCGCCGTGGCCGCGCTCCGGTCGGAGGCGCAATACGGTGTAGAGCGAGTCCGGGTTGTGGTACGTCACCCGGTCGATCGTGCCCTGCAGCACCGCATCCCCCGGGTCGTTCGATGCGTCGCTCGTCACGTTCCTCGTCGTCGGATGGCGGCCGCCATCACGCGCGGGAGGATCGCAGCGGACCCCTCCGAATTCCAGATAAAGCTTGCTCCGGAGGGCGCACCGCCGATACTAGGCGCCCCATTTTCCGCTCGAGCGAGCACCCCATACGCATGTCGATCAAGGTCGAAGTCAAGTCCAACGAGTCCCTGGAAGCGGCACTCCGGCGCTTCAAGCGCCAGTGCAACTACGGTGGCATCTTCCGGCTCGCCAAGGCGAGCACCTGGCACGAGAAGCGTTCCGACAAGCGGCGCCGCGAGCGGCGCGAGCGGATGCGGACGATCCTGAAGGCGGCGCGCCGCGCACGCATCCGCGTTCGTCGGGGCTGAACGCCTTCGGTTCCTAGCGGCCCCACGGGCCGTTCCGCGCCGTTCGAGACTCGAACTCGATCCTTGGCGCGCAGACGGGGAAGCGCGGTCGGGCTCGCGTCATGAGCCTCTTCCCCAAAGACCGCAACCTCGCGCTTTCGCCGGACCGCGTGGAGTTGTCCGTGCGCGCGAGCGACTTCGGGGCGCGCGTGTCCGAGCTCGAATTGCGGCTCGACGCGTTCCTGTGCCGGCACCTGACCTGGCGCTCGCGTAGCTCGATCCAGCGGCTGATCAAGGACGGCTTCGTGCGCGTCGGTCACGCGGCGCCGGAGCGCGACACCTGCGACGAGCCCGTCGACGAGACGCGGCCGGGGCGCTTGCTGCGCCATGGAGCGCGCGTCGTGGTGCGGATTCCAGACGAGCTGCGCCTGCCCGTCACCTCGGCGCTCGACGACGAAGCGACGCGCGGCGTCGCAGTGCTCTACGAGGACGACGACGTGCTCGCAGTCGACAAGCCCGCCGGGCTGACCGTGCACCCGAGCGGGCGCTACCTCACCGACACGCTCATTCAGCGCGTGCACGCGATGTATCGATCGAGCGCCGAGGAGGGGGATGGCACGGGGGCGTGCGAGGCGCCGCCGATCCGCCTGTGCCACCGGCTCGACCGCGAGACGAGCGGTGTGATCCTGCTCGGCAAGGGCGAGGTCGCGCACCGCGAGGTCACGCTCCAGTTCGAGCGGCGCGAGGTGGTGAAGGAGTACCTGGCCGTCGTCCACGGCGATCCCGAGGGCGAGGGGGGGACGATTGACGAGCCGATCGGACCCGCGCTCGCGAGTCGGGTGCGTTTGCGGATGAGCGTCCAGACCGACGGTCTGCCGTCGTGCACCGAATGGTCCGTCGTCGAGCGGCGCGGGAGCGTCGCGCTCGTCGCGTGCCGACCGCGCACCGGTCGCCAGCACCAGATCCGCGTCCACCTCGCCTCGATCGGGCATCCGCTCGTCGGGGACAAGCTGTACGGCGTCGAGGACGACGTCTTCCTGCGCAGCGCGCGGGGCGAATCGACCGACGAGGATCTCCGCCGGCTGCGGCTCCCGCGCCACGCGCTCCACAACCACTCCGTCGGCTGGACGTCGCCGTCGACCGGCGAGCCGTGCCTCGTCACGTGCCCGCTGCCCCCCGACCTGCGCGCGTTCCTCGACGCCGAGTGACCGTCGCGACGGGGACTACGCGCCGATCTCGACGATGACGGCGTTCGAGAGTTCGAGCGTGACGCCCCCGCCCGACCGCGGCACGCCGTGAACGGCCTGTCCGTAGACCTTCCAGTCCACGAGTGCGGGGTCGTTCGGCACGTCGATCACGAACTGCGGTCGCGCTAGCGCCTGGCCGGAGCCCGGTGCCGGCAGCGTGCCGAGGACGCGCGCGAAGACCTTGGCTGGAGCGACTTCGATGAGCCGCTCGCCGGCGGGCGTGAGCGCGCCACATGCACCGAACGGGGCGCCGTCGATCGACCACACGACGAGCGGCATGGCGACGCCGGGTTGTGCCGAGTCGAAGGCGAGCGTGAAGGAGTCGCCGATGCAGGCGTCGCCGGCGACCTTCGAGAGCATCGCCGCGTTGCCGGCGCAGCCGGTGTTGGCGAGCACCGAACCGAAGTCGGCGAGCACGAGCACCTCGTCGAGCCCGGACTCGACGGCCTTCGCGATGAGGAACCGCCCGCTGTCGCTCACGTCCATGGCGTAGGCGACGCTCGCCAGTCCCGTGAAGACGTCGGCCCCGTTCGCGTCGCCTTCGCGCAGCACGACGTCCAGGTTCCGGAAGTAGTACTCATCGCGCCGCGCGTCGGGGTCGGAGGTCACGCCGTACCAGTAGACGTCGCCGCTGTTCGAGACGAAGACCGGTGTCGTTCCGAAGCTCGTGACGACGTGCGGTGCGATCGCCGGAAAGCTCACGCCTTCCTGGACGACCGCGCGGCCGTCGAGAACGAGCGCCGCGTTGTCCGGCCCGCCGCCCTCCATCCAACCCAGGAAGAGCGTGTTGCCCAGGTCGTTCAGGTCCACCTTGGCCGTATCCAAGTCGCCCCATTTGCGCACGCCGTCCACCGCCAAGTCTCCCTCGCGCACGAGGACGGCGCCGTTTTGGAGGATGACCGAATCCCGATTCGCCGCGGCGTTGACGCGCGCGACGCTCATCCACTCGCCGAGTTGGTTGAGCGCGATCGAACCGGGGTGGTCCGCACGGCCGACGGCTTGGACGAGTTCACCGGTCGACGGCAGCGCGCGCCCCTCCACGACGAGCGCCTCCTCGAGCAGGACGTTGCCGGACGTGCTCACGGTTGTGCGCCACAGAACACCCTCCGACCGTCCCAGCGTTCCGATCGTCGGGTCGTCGACGCGGCCGAGCGCCAGCAACTGCAGCCGGTCGTTCAGTCGCGCGTGGTGGAACTCCGTGTACCGCGTGCCGACCGCGAACGACGCGCGCGGCGACGCGCCCGTCTGGGCGACGAGCAGCGTGTTCAGAAACAGGCCGACGCCCTTGGCTTGCGTCACGCCTCGGATGCCGAGCACGCATCCGACGGAGCCGGAGTTGTTGCAGTCGATGCTGATGAAGCGGTCGACCGACGCGCCCGCGTAGTTTCCGAGTGCCGCGCCCTCGGGCACCGCGAGAAACCCGTTCAGGACGAGCGCCGAGTTTTGCGCGGGATCCGGGTCCGTCGTGTCGACGTGCGCGAAGTAGAAGCCGTGGTCACTGACGCTCAGCTTCGGAATGCCGCGCACGCGCGCCGCGCCGAGAACGTGTTGCCCTTCGCGCAGGACGACCGTCGGCGTCTGGCCGAGTGCGGACGCGCTCAGGCCGGCGAGTGCGAAGAGAACGAGGAAGAGCCGCTGCCGTGACGCGTGGACCGTGTGCATGCGCACCGGACCGGGTCACCGATCACGCGGTTGCCCGAAATCCCGGAAGCACCTGCGAAGAAGGGCGCGCCGCGCGAGCGCTACATACCGACTTCGACCGAGAAGCCGTTCGTCAGCTGCACGGGCGTCGAGGTCGCTCCGCCCATGTCGAGGAACGCGCCTTGGCCGTACACCTTCAGGTCGACGAGCGCCGGATCGTTCGGGATGTCGAACGTCATCTGCACCGGGCTGCCCATGTAGGTCGGGCCGAACGTGCTCGCGACGACGTTCTGTTGCAGCAGACTGATCAGGAGCTCGCCGCGCTTCGTGTCCGTCCCGCACTCGTTCACGTCCGAACCGTCGAGCGACCAGACGATGAGGGGCGTCACGCCGACGCCTTGGGCGTTGTCCATCTCGAGCGTGAACGACTGGTCGATCTGCGCCTCGCCACCGGCGCGCTTGAGCGTCCCGGGGTTGCCGGAGCAGCCAGGAGTCGGCACGAGGGCGCCGAAGTCGGCGAGGAACAGCGCGTCACCGCCGGAGTCCACCGTGACCTTGCCGAGGAAGAAGCGACCGTTCGAGCTCACGTCGAAGGCGTACTCCGCGGCCCACAGGGAGCGGACGGTGTCATTTCCGACCGGACCACCCTCGCGGATGATCACCTCTTGGTTGCGGAAGTAGTACTGCTCGTTCACCGCGGCGGTCGTGTTGCCCGACCAGAAGACGTCGCCGCTGTCGGTGATGAAGATGGGCGGGGCGGCGCCGAAGTTGGCGATAACGGACGGCGAGATCGAGGGGAACGTTCCGCCTTCGAGCATGAAGGGTTCGCCGTTCACGACGAGGGCGGCGTTGAGTCCGCCACCCGCCATGAGGCCGGTGTACATGGTGTCCCCGAGGCTGTTCGTCGCGACCTTGGAGCTGTACAGGTCCATCCAGACTCGATTCGCGCCCGTCGGATCGGGCGCGGGGCTGCCTTCCCGCGCGAGGATGTTCCCGTTATGGACGACGACGGCGTCCGAGCTCGTGGACGAGCCGATGCGTGCCACCGTCATCCAGTCGCCGCTCTCGGAGAGCGCCGAGCTGTTCGGGTGCCCGCCGCTGCCCGCGAAGTTCACGGTCTCGGTCGTGCCGGGGAACGGCTTGCCTCGCATGAGCAGGATGGTCTCACTCACCACGCTGCCCGCGCTGTCCGTGTCGTACAGCCAAAGCGCCGTCTCCGTTTGGGCGGCGGTTCCGAACGACGGATCCTGAATCACACCCGTGACCAGGATTTGGTTCGCGCTGTTGATGTGCGCCTGATCGAACGAGACGTAGGTCGACGACGCGTCGAGCGCTGTCCCGTTGACGTGCGTCGCAAGGACCGTATCTCCCTCGCGCGCCAGGATCTGCGTGTTCCAGAAGACGCCCGTGTCGGTCTTGTTCGTCACGTTCGTGCCGCGCAAGTCGAGGATCATCCCGAGGTAGCCGGTCTTGTTGGAGTCGAGCGAGAGGAAGTTCTCCACTTGGGCGGACGTGCCGTCCGGGAGCGAGACCGTCGCGTCCTCCGGAAGCGTCAGATAGCCGTTGAGAACCAGCGCCAGGTTCTCGGTGCTCACCGGATAGTCGGTAAAGACCAACGCGAAGAAGAACCCGCCCGGATTGATGCTCAACATCTGGATGTTCTGGATCCGTCCGGAGCCGATGACTTTCTGATCGCGCTCGAGGACGATCGGATAGACCGTCTGTGCGGACGCGCAGACTTCGGCTGCGCCAAGGGCGGCGAGGGCGAAAAGAATTCGTGCGGAGATGCTGGCGGCGCGCATGGTGGAGATTCCTGGGATCGTTCGAACGGGACGAGGTCGAGCCTAGGCGGCCCCGAGAAACTAGGGGCTGATTTTCGCTCGGTCACTCACCTTTCCCAACGTGCAAACTGGCGAGGGGGGCAGGGAATCACCCCAGCCGCCGTCGCAGGGCCCGTTCGCTAAGGATATCGCATCCGACGAGCCCAAGCACGAGGAGCGCTGCCAAGGGCAGCGTCAGATAGCGATTCGCGGCCACGGCCGCGATGGTGAGGACGAGCGCATAGCCCCCGAGGGCACCGAACCAGTCCAGGTCGAACCGAATCGAGTCGGGCGCGGTGGACAGCGGCGGGCCGCCGACGCACAGCGCGTAGAGCCGTCGCAGGACGAACAGGGAGAGCAGGGCTCCCGGCAGCGCGAGGCGCAGCACGATTTCCAGCGACCCCGACTGCATCCAAGCGACGAACGCGAGCACCGCGTAGAGCGGAAGCAGGAAGCGCACGGCGAGCGCCTTCGTCGCGCCCGCGACGACCGCGCCCTCCGGCACGGGCGCCGTGCGGTGGACCCACGCCGCGCGCGGTGTGCTCGACGCTTCGACGTGCGACAGCAGGATCGGCAGATAGATGCCGGCCGTGAACAAGAGCAGCGCGAGCACGTCCCCGCGCTCCTCGCTCGCCACGCCCTCGCCCGTGGACGCGACGACCAGGAACGCGAGCGGGATCCCGATCATCGGCACCGTGCGCAGCACGACTTCGCGCTCGCGCGGCATCGCGTCGTAGACGAGGTCGAACGGGCCGCGCTCGTCGGCGCGCAACCAGAGTCGCGTCGCCAATGCGCGCGCCGGGCGGAGCAAGAGCGGAAGCCAGCCGGCGCGCACGCTGCGGCGCGCGGCGAGCGGGGGCAACGAAACGAGCGCGGCGAGCGAGACGATTCCGACGCCCGTCGGCAGCCACCAACGCGGCGGTTGTCCCTCCGCGGACGCGAGCGGCGCGGCGAACCAGCTCGGAGGGAAGAACCAGAGGAAGCGCGCGTGCTCGGTGCCGAGCGTGGGCATGCGCGCGAGCTCCGGAACCGAACGCACGCCGACGACGATCCCGACGACGACCGCGATGACGACCAGCGTCTGGAACGCGACGAGCAGCGGCTCGGCGCGTTCGCCGAGCACGGTCTGGACGAGCAGCAACACCGCGGCGAGCATCGTCGCCAGGCCGAGGCCGAGCAGCGGGAGCATGAGCCGCGGCCCGAGGTGCGTCGCCTCGGGCGCGAAGATCGCGGCGGGAAGGAGCGAGCCGAGCGCGAGCACCCACAACATGACGAGCAGGTGCAGCGTGCGCGCGACGCGTCGCTCGCGCTCGTGAACGGGAAGCGCTCCGACCCAGTCCTCCGCGGGATCGCGACGCAGGATCCAACCGAGCTCGCCGATCAGCGGAATGGTGACGAGCGACGCGGTGAGCGTCAGTGCGAACAACCCGTACGCGAACGGTCCGAGCGCGTCGCTCACGAGCGCGCAGAAGAACGACGCGATGACCGCCTGCGCGAGCAACGCGGCGGCGGGCGCGCCGGCACCGCCCCGTCCCGATGCGAGGCGGGCGCGCAACAGGATCGCGATGCGCCTCACCGCACCGCTCAGATGAACAGCTCCAGGGAGAGTTTGAAGCGGTAGTCGTTCGCCACGGGGTCCTCGAGGCCGAGCGTCTCGAACGTTTCGAGCATCGCCTTCTTCGCCGTCGATCCGGCCGCGACGTTTGCCGCGGCGGCGGCCAGCCGGTACGCCTCGAGCAGCTCTTCCAGGCCGGCTTCGTACTTCCGGTTCGTGACGAGCGCGCGCCCGAGCGCCATGCGCGCGTCGATCGACTCGGGGTCCTTCTTGACCGCGCGCTCGAGGTCCGCGACGTCTTCCTCGCTGTCGGCGAACGCGAGCCGCGCGGCGAGCGCGCGCGCTTCGGGCGATTCGCGTTCCACCTCGTCGAGACCGGCGACGAGCGCTCCGGCTTCGTCGAGCTCGTCCATGTCGATCAGCAGGTCGGCGAGCAGGATCCGCGCGGCGGTGTGCGCGGGAGTCTCGGCGATGTGCGCGCGCAGGACCTCGATCGAGCTCGCGACTTCGCCGTCGGCGACGGCCGCGCGCACGCGCTCGAGCAGCTCGTCCTCGGGCGATCGAGTCGAGCCCGCGATCCGCGCCAGGAACTCGTCGATCTGGTCCTCGGGCAGCGCGCCTTCGAAGCCGTCCGCGATCTTGCCACCGACGACGGCGATGACCGCGGGGATGCCCTGCACGCGGAACGCCTGCGCGAGCTCCGGACTCCGGTCGATGTTGACCTTCGCGAGCAGGAAGCGGCCGTTGCCCTCGATGGCGCGCTTCTCGAGCAGCGGACCGAGCACCTTGCAGGGCTCGCACCACTCCGCCCAGAAGTCCACCAGGACCGGTTGCTGGAGCGAGCGTTCGATGACTTGGGATTCGAAGGTCGTCGCGTCGACGTCGACGATCCAGGCGTTGGCTTCCGGCATTTCGAAGGTGGGGAAATCCGTTCCGTCGTCAAGGGGTGAGCGCGCGCGGCGCGCCGCGGCCGCGTTCGGACGCGGACATCCTAGTGGAGCGGCGACGCGGCAGCCCCGAATGCGGCGCCTTTCTACTCACGGCCTCGACGCCCCGGCGTAGTCTCTGTGCCTTCGAGGACCCCTATGAAGCTGACCCCTGCCCTGATTGCCTTCTCGTTCGGAGCGGTTCTGTGCTCCGACGTCGCCACCGCCCAGAGACTTCCGGACGAGGCGGTGCGCGCGATCCGCTGTCCGAACGAGGGCATCCAGCCGCAGGCCGAGATGACGCTCGAGGGCGTTCTGCATCTCGTCTACTTCGCGGGCGAGGTCACCGGCGGCAATCTCTACTACGTCCACTCCGAGGACGCCGGCGAGACGTTCTCGGATCCGCTGCAGGTGAACTCGGAGCCCGACAGCGTGGACGCTGGTACGACCGCTCGCGGCGGCCGGCTCTACGTCGGCGATTCCGGCCGGCTCCACGTCGCGTGGGTTGCGAAGCCGCGCGAGTTCGAAGGCCTCGAGGAACGGACGCGGCCGGTCGTCTACTCGCGCTCGAACATCGCGCGCGACGCGTTCGAACCCGAACGCGTCCTGTCTTCCGGACAACACGGCCTCGACGCCGCGCCCGGCGTCCTGCAGAGCGGGAAGCGCGTCTTCGTGGCGTGGCAAGCGCTCGCCGACACGCCGAGCGGTCGCGCGGTCTACATCGCGCGGTCGAACGACGGGGGCGTGACGTTCGATCCCCAGGACGTCGTGCCCACGCGCGGCGGCGGGATCGCGGACGGTTGCGCGGTCGCGATCGGTTCGCCGAAGAAGAACGAAGTCAACATCGTCTACCGCGCGGTGACGTTCCGGGACAAGAACCTGCGCGTCGCCTCGTCGATCGACGGCGGCGACACGTTCAAGGCGTACCACTTGGACGATTGGAGGACCAAGCGCTCGCTCAAGTCCAATCCGGTCCTGACGCGCGGCCCGGAACCGGAGACGCGTGGCCCGCGCCCGCTGCTCGCGGCTTGGGAGCGCGACGGCCGCGTGTGGTGGATCGAAGTCGACAACGACCCCGACACGAAGCTCGTGCAGCTCGCGCCGCGCCCGCGCCCTGATGTTTGGCAGGGCCGTCCGAACGTCGCCCAGAGCAATCGCGGTGCGACCGTGATCATCTGGGTCGAGAGCGACGGTGACGACAACAAGAACGTCAACCGCATCGGTTGGCACGGATGGGCGACGAAGGGCCATGCGGTGATCGGCTCGGGCCGGATCCGCGACGTGCCGCGCTTCGCCGTTCCGGACATCTTCGTGAACCCCGACAACGCGGGCTTCACGATCATCTACTGAGCGACTGCGCGCTGCCGGCGTCGGCTCGCGCCGCGGACTGGTAGAGTGCCGCGATGCAGATCGAAGTCGAGGGTCCGGTCGGCCGACTCGAGGGCGTGCTCGAGGTTCCGGAGGACGGCCGCGCGCCGCGCGGCGCAGCGATCGTCTGCCATCCCCATCCGCTCCATGGCGGCACGATGCGCAACACGATCGTCGTTCGCACCGCGCGCGCGTTGCGGTCGGTGGGCATGGCGACGTTGCGCTTCAACTTCCGTGGCGTCGAGGGCAGCGAGGGGGTGCACGACGGCAACGGAGCGGAGGAGCTCGACGCGTCGGCGGGACTCGACCGACTCGTAGCTGAGTTCCCCGGTGTACCCCTGTGGGCGGCGGGGTACTCGTTCGGGTCGCGCACCGTCGCGCAGCTCGCGACGCGCGAGGCACGCATCGAGCGCGTGCTCCTGATCGCCTTCCCGCTCGCCGCCTACGACTGTTCGTTCATCCACGACGTCGAGCAACCCGGCTTCTTGCTCTTTGGCAGCGGCGACGAGTTCGGCACACTGACCGAGTTGGCCGTGCAAGCTCCGAACCTGCCGGAGCGCCTCGAAGTCGACCAGATCGACGGCGCCGATCACTTCTTCCGCGGCCGCACCCCCATCCTCGAAGAGAAGATCCGCGCGTACGCCGCATCCGCGTGGCCGGAACCCCGATGAGCGAACACGGTCAACCCACCTCGTGCCCCGCGATCCGTCGCCTCATGATGCCGCGCGACACGAACGCCTTCGGCACGATCTTCGGCGGCGTCATCCTCTCGGAGATCGACCTCGCGGCCGCCGTCGAAGCCGTGAAGACCCACTCGGGCCGCACGGTCACCGTCGCGATGGACGAAGTCGTCTTCCGCGCCCCCGTCTACGTCGGCGACCTCGTCTCCTTCCACACCGAGACCCTGCACATCGGCAAGACGTCGGTCCGCGTCAAGGTCAGCGTCTGGGCAGAGCGCCGCTTCGCCGACGGCGATCAGGTCCAGGTCACGGAAGCCGAGGTCACGATGGTCGCCGTCGACGACGAAGGGAAGAAAACGGCGATCCAGCACGGATAGTCGCGGGTGAGGGGGCGCGAGTCGAATCGCTCTTGGTGGTTCCGAACGTGTTCCTCTCGTCCGGTGGAAGTCCCGGGGACGGGGAGTTGTTGACGTTTGTCGGATCGTGACGGTCCGGGTCGTTCCGGGGATCGAATCGCCCTCGGAAGCCCCGAACGTGTTCCTCTGGTCCGTTGGATCTCTCAGGGACGGGGACCCGTTGACGTTTCTTTGATCCTGACGCTCCGGGTGGTTCTGGGAATCGAATCGCAGAGGGAGTTCCGAACGTGTTCCTCTCCTCCGTTGGATCTCTCAGGGACGGGGAGTTGTTGAGGTTCGTTCTCGATTCACGCGCAGCGCTTCGCGCTGCTGGAGCACAGGCTCGCTTCGCTCGCTCCGCTCGTCGAGGCGTATCAACGGGACGGGGAGTTGTTGACGTTCTCTATCGATTCACGCGCAGGGCTTCGCCCTGCTGCGGCACAGGCTCGCTTCGCTCGCGTGCCGGGGGGTGAACTGGAGTCGCGGGGAGTTGTGGGCGTTCCCTATCGATTCACGCGCAGCGCTTCGCGCTGCTGCAGCACAGGCTCGCTTCGCTCGCGTGCTGCGTTACGCAACGGACCAGGGGTTTACACGGCAGCTCTACGGTTTCCGGAACGGGCGATGGGGCGTTCGGGGACTTGTCGCCGGAGTGCGACCGGCCGGCGGCGCGGTGCCGCCGCACCACGCGCCAGGCTTCGCCTGAGCGCGCGCGCTCCCGGATGGGTTGGTCGCTGGCGCAACGGCATGTGTTGGGTCTCCGGCAGTTCCAACGGGGACAGCGCTCGGTTCGGGGACTTGGGCACGTCCCCACCGTTTAACACGCGGCGCTAGCGCGCCGCTGCGGGACAGGCTGGCTGCGCTCGCGTCCCGCCGGCCGCAGGCGCCCGTTTAATGCGCGAGGCTTTCGCCCCGCTGCACGGCAGGCGCTGCTTCGCGGCGCGCCGAGCGAGCACGGGCGCAACCAGCCGGTCGCACTCCGGTGACAAGTTCCCGAAGGCTACGTCGGCCATTCCGGAGACCGCGACGGCTGCCGCGTACTCGCTTGGCCCGATGCGTCAGATCAACCGCGATCGCCAACAAGCCCCCGAACGCCTCATCGCCCGTTCCAGAAACCGTAGAGCTGCCGTGTAAACCCCTGTTCCGTTGCGCAACGCAGCACGCGAGCGAAGCGAGCCTGTGCTGCAGCAGCGCGAAGCGCTGCGCGTGAATCGATAGAGAACGTCAACAACTCCCCGTCCCGTTGATACGCCTCGACGAGCGGAGCGAGCGAAGCGAGCTGTGCGAGGCGAAGAAGAAGCGTGACAAGTCCCCGGACGTCTGTCCGCCTCCGACGAGCGGAGCGAGCGGAGCGAGCTCAGCGAGGCGACGAAGAAGCGTGACAAGTCCCCGGACGCTCTGTCCGCCTCCGGCGAACAGAGCGAGCGAAGCGAGCTGCGCGAGGCGACGAAGAAGCGTGACAACTCCCCAAGCCTCCCACCCCGCGGCACGTCCCCGCACGCCCGAGCGACGTGCCGTCGAACGCCCAACGCGTCCCCATCCCCGCGGAAAACCCGAACGCGACGGGCGACGTTGCGAGGCGCCTCGGTTAACCTCTCTCGCTCGTTTCCCCAAAAACGCGCCACGACGGCGCCGCTTCTCCACTTTCGCCCATGACGCACACTCTGCCCGCACTCGACTTTTCCGGTGACGCGCTGGCGCCGCACATCAGCGCCGAGACGCTCGACATTCACCACGGCAAGCACCACAACGCGTACGTCACGAACCTCAACAAGCTGATCGCCGGCACCGAGTTCGAGAACGCGTCGCTCGAGGACATCATCAAGAAGGCGAGCGGTGGCGTGTTCAACAACGCCGCGCAGCACTTCAACCACTCGTTCTACTGGAAGAGTCTCAGCCCGAACGGCGGCGGCGATCCGACCGGGCCGTTGGCCGCGGCGCTCGAGGCGACGTTCGGTTCGGTCGACGCGTTCCGTGAAGAGTTCAGCACGAAGTGCGCGACGCTGTTCGGCAGCGGCTGGTGCTGGCTCGTCCAGAACGCGGACGGCAGCCTCGCGATCACGCAGACGCAGAACGCGAACTGCCCGCTGACGGAAGGTCAGAAGCCGCTGCTCACCTGCGACGTTTGGGAGCACGCTTACTACGTCGACTACCGCAACCGTCGGCCGGACTACGTCAAGGCGTTCTGGAACGTCGTGAACTGGGACTTCGCGTCCGCCAATCTCGGCTAGCCGGTCCCGCGCGATGGGGGCGTCGAGTCGAACGAAGACCTGGCGCCACCGCCTGGTCGGCGCGGCGGCGCTGCTTGCTGTTTGCTTGCTCGCCGCGCTGACCTGGCAGACGGTCGCCGGTCGGCGTACCGCGGCCGCGACGAACGATGGCTTCCTCGTTGTTCGCCGGTCCGACGGAACGCCGGCCGCCGACGCGCGCGTTGTCGCCCTGCGCGGCGAGCGCGTGCGCTGGGCGCGAGACACCGACGCGCACGGAGTCGTGCCGTTCAAGCGCGGCGGCGGCAGGATCGAGGTGCGCGTCCTCGGCGAGCGCGCCTGGGGCGTGCGCGCGCGCGTCGACCTCGGCGATGCGTTCGTCGACCTCGACCTTCCGCCCGCGCCCGCCGGCGCATCGCGCACGGGACCGCGCGTCGTCGGCAATTGGCGTTACGACGACCTCGCGAGCGAGACGCGCAGCGCGCTCGAGAACCCCGGTCCGTAGGGACCGCCGGCGCTCTGCGCGCGAATGATTCTTGCCACAGCGGGCTAGCCCGGATCATTCATGAGGCTTCACCGAGATCGACGCAGCTGCGCGCCATATCAACGCTTCCCTTCCTCACCGGGTTCGACGACCCGTCCAGGTCGCCTCCACGCGCTTCGGTCGCGAAGCGCTGATCTGACGCACATCCGCGTCGATCTCGGCAAAGCCTCATGAAGAACCCGGGC
>JAJDEV010000072.1 GCA_029259605.1 Planctomycetota bacterium
GCGGATGTGCGTCAGATCAGCGCTTCGCGACCGAAGCGCGTGCAGGCGACCTTGACGGGTCGTCGAACCCGGTGAGGAAGGGAAGCGTTGATCTGACGCACATCCGCGTCGATCTCGGTGAAGGCTCATGAATGATCCGGGCTAGGGTCGGCGGATGCACGACACCGGGTCGTTCGTCGTTCGCCGCCTCGCCGCCGCATCGCGTGAGGACTTCGAGCGCATCCACAGCGACGAGCACGGCGCCGGCTGGTGCCGCTGCGTCGCGTGGTGGGTCGCGAGCTGGGACGGCTGGGGGGAGCGCACGTCGGGTGAGAACGCCGCGCTGCGCGCTGCGCTCTTCGACCGCGGCGAGCACGATGGCTACCTGCTCTACGACGGCGACGAACCGATCGGTTGGTGTCAGGTGGGGCCGCGCGACCGGTGGACGAAGCTCGCGCGTCAGATGGAGCTCGCACCCGATCCGACGGCCTGGGCCGTGACCTGCTTCGTCGTCGTGCCGGCAGCGCGACGGCACGGCGTGGCGACGGCGTTGTTGCGCGAAGTCGTGCGCGATCTCCCGTCGCGCGGTGCGCGCCGCGTCGAGGCCTTCCCGCGCGTCGACGCCGCGCTCGACTCCGACGCGGGCGAGCTGTGGAACGGCGCCGAAGCGATGTTTCGCGCCGCGGGCTTCACGCGCGTGCGCGACGTTCCGCCACGCGCGCTCTACGCCCTCGAACTCTGACCGAGCAGCCGCCGCGCCTCGACTAGCGACGCGCTGTCCACACCTGTGCGCGGGACGTCGCGTCGAACGGCGTCCCCGCGAAGTCGCCGCAGCAGGACACGACCTCGAATCCGGCCTCGGCGAGGAGCGCGCGCGCGTCCTCGGGATCGATCCAGCTCAGGTGGAGCGCGGGGCGCGCGTCGACGCTCACGACCGCGCCGGACGCGTCGCTGCGCTCGCTCGTCGCGTGGATCGCGAGCACCTGCGCCGCGAAGTCGTAGTGGGTGACCGCCCACAGCCGGACCGTGTCGGGCGCGGCGTCTTCGTGCGCGGCGCTCGGTGCGGTCCATTCGTCGCGCAGCTCGCGCACGCCGTCCTTCGCGCGCGCGTAGGCTTCGTCCGCGACGAAGTGGTCGAAGAGGAAGCGCCCGCCCGGGGCCAGGCGGGAACGCACGTGGCGCATGCAGGCGAGCTGCGCGTCGCGCGTGAGCATGTGGCCGATGGAGTGGAACGGGATGGCGACGAGCTCGGCGGGGGCGTCGACCTCGAAGTCGCGGAAGTCGGCCCGTTGGAGGGTCAAGCGCTCGCGCACGCCGGCGGCGCGCGCGTTCGCGTCGCACAGCGCGAGCATGTTGCGAGAGTTGTCGACGCCGAGCATCCGCTTGCCGCGCTTCGCCGCCGCGATGCTGATGCGCCCGTCGCCGATGCCGAGCTCGACCGCGATGCCCTTCGTGGCCGCGAAGTGTCGCGCGTAGTACGCGCCGTTCGCGTCGGTTACCGCGGCCGCCGACGAAACCCAATGGCCGTAGATGTCGGCGAAGCGGTCGTATGGGAGTGCGTCGTTCATCCGTGCCACTGGCCGTGAACCGGCGCGCAACGCGCGCGTTGAGAGGGAAGCGTAAGAAACGCCGCGCGGCAACGCGCGCTTCACAGCTGACTCGAACGATCGTCCGTGGGCGCCCGGGGACTCGTCATCGCGCAGCCGCTCCCTTCGGGGGCGGGTGCGAAGGACAACCCCATGCACAAGCAATCTCTCGCCCGGGCCGCGCTTCATCCGCTCGCCGTCTCCACCACGCTGCCGAAGTCGTGGGAGGTCGAGACGGGCTTCCACGACGCGCTCTACGACTGGATGGATCGCGCGCCGTGGTACGCGGTCTCCGCGTGCGCGCACGTGTTCGTCTTCTTCGTCCTGAGCTCGATCCCGTGGAACGAGTTCGGACGCGAGCCGGAGCGCGTCTTCGCGGTCGAAGCGGCGCCGCGTCCGCCCGAGCCGTTCGTCGACGAGTCGGAGGTCGAGATCGTCGAGTCGAATCCCGTGCCGAGGATCGACGAGCCCGAGCTGGTCGACCGGATCGACGACACGCTGACCGACGCGTTCGCCGAGGACGACAGCAGCGCCGACGTGAGCGATGCGTTCGTCGACGCAGCGGCGTTCCTGAGCACGGACGTCGGCGTGGGCGGCGGCGCGCTCGGTGACTCGAAGCTCAGCGGCAGGATTCCGGGCCCCGGACGCGGCGGCGACGGACCCGGCTCGGAGGCCGCGGTGCGCGCCGGACTCGCGTGGCTCGTCGCGCACCAGGGTCCGGACGGCGCGTGGAGCGGCGCGCGCTTCTCCGCGCAGTGCGGCGAGCTGGGCTCGTCGCCTTGCTCGGGACCCGGGTCGTCGGCACACGACGTCGGGTTGACGGGGCTCGCGCTCCTCGCGCTGCTCGGCGACGGGCACAGCACGAACACCGGTCGCCACATGGAGAGCGTGAAGCGCGGCGTCGTGTGGCTGCTCGGGGAGCAGGACCACTCGGGTCGCATCGGTCCGGATTCGAGTCACGCCTTCGTGTACGACCACGCGATCGCGACGCTCGCCGTGTGCGAGGCCTACTTCTTCTCGCGCACTCCGCTCCTGAAGCGCGCGGCCGAGAACGCGGTCGGCTACATTCAGCGCATCCGCAATCCGTACGGCGCGTGGCGCTACGACGCGCCCGGCCTCGGCGACAACGACACGTCCGTCACGGGATGGATGATCTTCGCGCTCGCGTCGGCCAAGGAAGCCGGGTTGCGCGTCGACTCCGCGGCGCTCGAGGGCGGGCTCGCGTGGATCGACGAAGTGACGGATCCGGCGAGCGGACACGTGGGGTACAACCGGCGCGGTAAGCTCTCGTCGCGAACTCCGGGCAACGCGTCGTTCCCGGCCGAGAAGGGCGAGGCGCTGACCGCGGTCGGGATCCTCTCGCGCATCTTCCTCGGCCAGACGCCGGAGGACACGCCGGCGATCGAACGCGGCGCCGAGCTCCTGCGCGACGCGTTGCCCGCCTGGGAGCCCGACGCGTTCGCGTGCGACATGTACTACTGGTATTACGGCACCTACGCGATGTACCAGCTCGGTGGCGCGCACTGGAAGGCGTGGAGTCGCGCGATGAAGCCGGCCATCGTCGCGACCCAGCGGACCGATGGAGACGCGCGCGGCTCGTGGGATCCGGTCGGCCCGTGGGGCTCGGTCGGGGGGCGCGTGTACTCGACCGCGTTGATGACGCTGTCGCTCGAGGTCTACTACCGTTACGCGCGCGTGCTGGGAACGCGCTAGCAGAGCGTCTCGAACGGGCGAACTCGGCGGGCTCCGGGGGAAACTCGCGGGCCCGCTCGGATAGACTCTGGTCGCAGGAGTCCGGCGCTGCGGCCGGGTCGCATGTCGGACATCGAGCGCGAGAACCCAGAAGGAGAGGTGGGCGGTCCCCCCGCGTCCGAGCGACAGGCCTCGTTCGTCCAGCGACTGCACCGCCACTTCGGCGACGACGTCGACCCCGCGATCCACCTCCAGGGGGATTCCGAGGACGCCGATTCCGACACGATCGCGCCGAGCGCAGCCCACGCGGACGAGGATTCGTCGACGTCGCTCGGCCTCGTTCGAAAGCTGACGGAGCAGGTCCAGCTCGGGTCGCGCTATCGCATCAAGCGCGAGATCGCGCGCGGGGGCATGGGCACCGTGCTGCGCGTTTGGGACGACGACCTGCGGCGCAACCTCGCGATGAAGGTGCTGCACTCGAGGCAGCGCTTCGACGAGGAGAGCGGCGGATCGAACTTCGATCAGGAGAAGCTCGTGCGCTTCCTCGAGGAGGCGCAGATCACGGGCCAGCTCGACCACCCCGGCATCGTGCCCGTGCACGAACTCGGGATCGACGACCGCGGCAAGTGCTACTTCACGATGCGGCTCGTGCGCGGTCGCGAGCTGAAGGAGGTCGTCGACCTCATGCGCGCGGGCAAGGAGCGCTGGACGCGCACCCGCGTGCTGACGCTGATCCTCAAGGTGTGCGAGGCGATGGCGTTCGCGCACTCGAAGGGCGTCGTGCACCGCGACCTGAAGCCGTCGAACATCATGGTGGGGCGGTTCGGTGAGGTGTACGTGATGGACTGGGGCCTCGCGCGCGTGCTCGGCCGCAAGGATTCGCGTGAGAGCCGTCGCGAGAAGAACGAAGAGGCGTCGTCGCTGAGCCTCGTGCGCACGGTGCGCCGCGACGAGTACGACGCCAATCCGGACTCGCCGCTGATCACGATGGACGGCGACGTCGTCGGGACGCCCTCGTTCATGGCGGTCGAGCAGGCGCGCGGCAAGCTGGACGAGATCGGCCCGCGCTCGGACGTGTACTCGCTCGGCTCGATCCTGTACTTCGTGCTGACGGGGCGTGCGCCGTACGTGACCGAGGGCGAGCGCGTCTCGCCGCACACGGTGCTCAACCGCGTGCTGCAAGGGCCCCCGGAACCGGTGGCGACGCTCGCGCCCAACGAGCCCCCCGAGCTGATCGCCATCTGCGAGAAGGCGATGAGCCGCGACGCCGACGCGCGCTACGCGACGATGCTCGACGTCGCCGAGGACCTGAATGCGTACATCGAGAACCGCGTCGTCAGCGCGTACGAGGGCGGCTCGTTCGCGGAGTTCCGCAAGTGGGTCGCGCGCAACCGCGGTATGGCGGCGGCGCTCGCCGGGATGCTCCTGCTCGCGATGTCGAGCGCCGGCTTCTTCGGCGTGCAGAAGCAGCGCCAGGTGACGGCGCTCGGCCAGAAGGCCGAGCAGATCCAGGCCGAGACGAATCGCGCGCAGCTGAACGCGAAGCGCGCGGAAGAGGCGCTCGCGCTCGCCGAGCAACGCGAGGCCGAGTCCGCGGCGAACGCGACGCTCGCGCGCGAGAACCTGAAGAACGTCGAGAAGTCGGGCTACATGGCGAACATCCTCGCCGCGGACTACAGCCTGCGCCTCAACGACGTGAAGGAGGCGCGCGCGCGCCTGACCGCGAGCAAGACGACCCTGC
>JAJDEV010000073.1 GCA_029259605.1 Planctomycetota bacterium
CACGCGAGCGAAGCGAGCCTGTGTTGCAGCGGCGCGCCTCGCGCCGCGCGTTAAACGGGCGCCTGCGGCCGGCGGGACGCGAGCGAAGCGAGCCTGTCCCGCAGCGGCGCGATAGCGCCGCGCGTTAAACGGTGGGGACGTTCCCGAGTCCCCGAACCCGACGTTGTCCCCGTTGGAACTGCCGGAGACCGACACATGCCGTTGCGCCAGCGACCAACCCATGCGGGAGCGCGCGCGCTCCCGCGGCGACCTGCTCCCGTACCACGCGCCGGGCTTCGCCTGAGCGCGCGCGCCCCCCGTATGAGCGGGTCGCTGGCGTAACAGCATGGGTGCGACTTCGGCACTTCCGGCGGGGAGCATGTCAGGTTCGGGGACACGAGCACGGCACCACTGCTTGACGCGCGGCGCTAGCGCGCCGCTGCGGGACAGGCTCGCTGCGCTCGCGTCCCGCGCTGCGCATGCCCGTTTGGACGCGCAGCGCGTCGCGCTGCTGCGGCGCAGGCTCGCTTCGCTCGCGCGCCGCGTGTCGCAGCCCGCGTGCCGCACCCCGCACCCCGCCCCTACCGCGGCTTCCGCGCGAACGCCGCCGCGGGCACCAGGTCCCGACCCTCGGCCCCCACCGCGCCGGAGGCCCGCGGGTCGCTCACGCCGACCGGCTCGCCGCCCACGTCCACGCGGATGGCCTGCACGCTCGCGAACGTGCCTTCGGTTTCCACGACCTCGTGCCGTCGACCCCGCAAGCGATCGAGGAGCAGCGGATCCCAACCGGCTTCGAAGCGCGTCGCCGGCGGGTTCCATTGCTGGTGCAGGCGCGGCGCGGCGACGGCGTCGGCGAGCGACTGGCCGTAGACCTCGCAGCGCAGGAAGACTTGGATCACGGCCGTGATGATGCGCGGACCGCCCGGTGAGCCGAGGACCCAGCGTACGACCTGGTCGCCCTCGCGGACGATCGTCGGCGTCATCGACGAGAGCGGGCGTTTGCGGGGCTCGAGCGCGTTCGCGTCGCCGCCGACGAGGCCGTAGGCGTTCGGCACGCCCGGGAAGAGCGCGAAGTCGTCGATCTCGTTGTTGAGGAAGAAGCCGGCGCCGGGGACGAGCAGGCCGTTGCCGAAGCTCGTGTTCAGCGTCGTCGTCAGGCTGACCGCGTTGCCGTGCGTGTCGAGCACGGAGAGGTGGGTCGTCTCGCCGTCCTCGCGAAAGGCGGGCAGGTCGAGCGGCGCGACGTCGGGCACGGCGAACTCGGAGATCGACACGCGTCGCTCGCTCACCCACTCGGGCGACAGCAGCTCGTCGACCGGCACGTCGACGTTGGGCGAATCGGGGTCTCCCATGTGGACCGCGCGGTCGGCGAACGCGCGGCGCATGGCTTCGATCCACCAATGCACGGCGCGGCCCGAGAGGCCGGCCTCGCGCGGGTCCAGGTCGCGCCCCATGCGCCGCGCGTCCTCCGCGGCGGCAACGATCTCCTGGTCGAGCGGAAAACCGTCGAGCATCGACAGGACCTGGAGCAGCACGAGCCCGCCCGAGCTCGGCGGCGGCACGGTGATGATCTCGAGCCCGCGGAACCAACCGCGCAACGGCTCGCGCCACACCGGCTCGTAGTCGCGCAGGTCGCCCGCGGAGAGCACGCCGTCGCCGGCGCGCACGGCGGCGAGCAGCGCGTTCGCGACCTCGCCCTGGTAGAAGCCCGACGGGCCGCGGCGCGCGAAGCGCTCGATCGTGCGGGCCAGCGCTTCCTGGACGAGGAGGTCGCCCTCGGCGAGTGCGACGCCGCCGGGATAGAACAACTGATCGGCGGCGCCCTCGCGTGTGAGGTGCGCACGGACGCCGTCGTGCGCGAGCGAGCGCGCGAGCTCGGCGTCGATGGGAAAGCCGTTGCGCGCGAGGTCGACCGCAGGTTGCGCGACGTCCTCGAAGCGCATGCTCCCGAGCTCGGAGTGCAGCTCGAAGAGGCCCGCGGGGCTTCCGGGCACGCCGCAGGCGAGCGCGTGCGCGAGCGAACGCTCCGGATCCGGTTGACCGTTCGCGTCGAGGAAGTGCTCGGACGTGAGCGCGCTCGGCGCCGTCTCGCGGAAGTCGAGCACGCGCGGCGCCTCCGACGCGTCGTGCGCGACCCAGACGGCGAAGCCACCCCCGCCGAGGTTGCCGGCGCGCGGCAGCACGACGGCGAGCGCGAGCGCGGTGGCGACGGCCGCGTCCGCCGCGTTGCCGCCTTGCTCGAGGATCGCGACGCCGACCTCGGTCGCGAGCGGGTGCTCGCACACGACCATGCCGCGCCGCGGCGTCGCGAAGCGCGCGCGCGCGTCGGGGTCGAACGACGCGCAGGCCGCGGTGAGGACGACGAGCGTCGCCAGCGCGACGCCGATACGGGGCCGCCTGCTACAGCGCACGCGGGTCGTCATCACGGATCTCTTCGACCGTGACGCCGCGCTCGCGCAGGTAGACGACCGCCTTCTCGATCTGCTCGGCTTCCCCTTCGATCTCGACCGCCACCATCGCGAGTTGTTCGGTGATGCTCGCCGCGCGGATGTTCGGAATCACACCGAACTCGGCGTTGAGCTGATGGCTGATGATCGGTTCTTTGATCAGCGCCTGGGGGAACGTGCAGAAGTACTTGGAGACGGCCATGGCTTTGCTCTCGCGGGGTTAGCGCGCTTCTCGGAAGCGGTGCTTGTCACCACGGGCTCCCAGGAGGGCGGAGAGAGATCCCACCAAAAGGACCACCGGCGCCGCAAGGGCGCCGCGGTAAGGGAGCCGCGGAAACCACTCAACCGTGGAGCGCGCGTACACGTCGGGTTGCATGTGGGTGTAGTCGACGCCGGCACACTCGAACGCGAAGACGAGCGGCGAGGCCTCGAGGAGCGTCGTCGTGAGCCACGGGAACTCGCGCGCGAAGCCGGAGCCCGAGCTCGACAGCACGCCGCGCACGCCGGCCCCGCTCGCCGCGAGCATCCCGCACAGCAGCAGCCCGGCGAGCGCCAGGCCGCGCTCCGGTCGCGACCGCCTCCGCACCCACGCGCCGAGTCCGAGCCCGGCGAAGAAGAGACCCGACACGACGGCCATCCCCGACCACGGCACGAGCAAGTGACGCTCGGAGCCGAGCTCGGCCTGAACCAGGAGCGCGATCCAGAGCGCGGGCGCGAGCAACCCGACCGGCCACAGGCGCACGCCGAACGCGCCGGCGAGAACGCCGCAGGCCGGCGCCGCGAGCACCAGCCACGCGAAGAGCGTGACCGGGTCGAGCGCTCCGGCCGCGCCGGACGTCGCGCCGAGGCAACCGATGGCCGCCGGAACGAGCACGGCTCGGAGCTGCGCGCGCGCGTCTTTCACGTCTTTCGTCTCGGGATCGGACATCGAACTCGTCAGTCTACTCCGAGTGGCGCCCGACCCCAACGCGGCGCAGGCCGGCGCGTATGCGGGCCGAGGCGACCCCGACCACCGAGCATGAGCCCGACCGATCAGCGCGCGCGCGCACACTCCATACTCGGCGCGGCCGCCGTGCTCCTGGTTGCCGCGCTCGCGCTCGCGCTCCACGGACGGACGGACGGACAGCGCTTCTTCGTGGGCGACGAGCCCGAGTCGCTCTCCGCGTTCTCGGTCGACGAGCTCGCGGCGACCAGTCGCGAGCACGTCTTCGCCATGCCGCGCGCCGACGGCGACCAGCCGCTCGCGCGCGTGCTGCACCGCGTCACCTGGAACGCCTTCGGCGCGGACGCCGGCGCGCATCGCTTCGTCGGCGCGGCGCTGCACGCGCTCGCGAGCGTGTTCCTCTTGCTCGCGCTGTTGCGCCTCGTCGCCGCGCCCGTCGCCGTGTTCGCGGCGTTCGCCTTCGCGCTGCATCCGCTGACGGTCGAACCGGTCGCGTGGATCTCGATGCACGCGCGCGTGCTCGCGACCTTGTTCGCGATGGTCGGTCTCTTTCTCTGGGCCGGGCGCCGGGGGTCGCTGGGTCGCAAGCTCGCATTCGTGGCCTTCGTCCTCGCGCTGCTCAGTCACCCGCTCGCGGCGCCGCTTCCGCTCCTCTTCGCGCTCCTCGATCAGACGCGCGCGCGCGGCGGTCCGGGACGCGTCGGGCGCGGCTTCGGCCTGACGCTGGCTTCGGCGCTCTCGGTCGCGGCGCTCGTGCTCGCGTGGCGCGGCGTCGACTTCGCCGCGCACTCCGCCGGCGAGCTGCTCGCGGGCGCGCCGCTCGCGGTCTTCGAGCAGGCGGGCCGCACGCTGCTGCCGTTCTCGCTCGCGTTCGGTTACGCCCCCACCGGCGGCGCGGCGAGCCTCGCGGCGCAAGTCCTTTGGGTGCTCGCGTTCGCGGTCGCCGTGCGCAGCCTCATCCGCCACCGGAGCGTGATCGCGCTCGGCGCGGCGTGGTTCCTCGTCGCCGCGCTCGTGGCGGCGCTGCTCCCGTACGATCGCTCGCCCGGCGCGGATCGCGACGCGTACCTCGCGCTGCCGGGACTGTTCGTCGCGCTCGGCGCCTCGGTCGCGGCGCTCGTCCGTCGCCTCGCTCCGTCGCGCGCGCGTGTCGTCGCCGGTGTCGCGAGCGCCGTCACGCTGCTCGCCTGGGGCGTGCTCGCCGCGCGCCGCGCGGACGAGTGGCGCGTGGCCGAGACCGTGCTCGCGTCGTCACTCGCGACCGAACCCGACTCGGCGTTCACGCACGAGGCGCGTGGCTTCGACCTGCTGCGCCGCGGCAAGTTGTCGCGCGCCGAGGACGAGTTCCGGCGCGCGCTGCAGCTCGCGTCCGAGCGACCGCAAGCGCACGTCGGGCTCGCGCACATCCACATCCGCCGGCCGGACCTCGCCGCGGCCGAGCGCGAGCTCGGCGCCGCGCTCGCCATCGCGCCGCACCTCGTCGGCGCGAACGAGCGCATGGGGCACGCGCTGCAGTGGCAGGGTCGACCCGACGCGCTCGAGCGGGCGGCCGAGCACTTCGGCGCGGCCGCGAGCGCGGCGCCGTACTCGGCCGCGGCGCACGCGCGACGGGCGGTCGTCTGCGCGCTGCTGCGACGCACCGACGACGCGCGCTCCGCCGCCGAGCGCGCGC
>JAJDEV010000074.1 GCA_029259605.1 Planctomycetota bacterium
AGGATGTGCGGCAGTAGCTGCAACTCGGTTCCTGCCGGTGCTTTGCGGGCGTTGGCCCCGGAGGCGACCTTGTCAGGTCGTCGAGGACGCCGACGTTCGCAAAGTGCCGGCAGGGGCCGAGAGACCGGCGTAGCCGGTCGAGTGCAGCTCTTGGCGTGCATGCTCATGAATGATCCGGGCTAGAGCTCGCGTCCGGCGAGCCCCGGATGTTCGCGCGCGACGCGCACGGCTCGATACAACGCGTTGGCCGGAACCCCCGGGATGGACTCGCCCACGTGCGGGTTGCGGTAGTCCCACACGACCTTCCCGTCGCGCGTGACCTCGAGGATGCGCCCCTGCGCCCCCGAGCAGATCAGCGTGTTGCCGTTCGGGAGGCGCTGCGCGCCCGAGATGAACGACGAGTACATCGTGCCCGGGTCGCTGTAGCTCCACACCGGAGCCGCCGGACCGAAGGGCTTGCCCTTGTCGCGCGTGAATCCGCGCTCAGGGTCGAACGGGAGCACGAGCTCGTCGGCGGACGAGTACGACTCCGCGCCGTGGCGCACGCGCCCGTTGTTGAAGACGAGGATGCGCAGCTCGCCCGGCTTGTCGCCCGCGATCCACGTCGGGTCGTGCTGGAACGAGAGCAGCTGGTCCTCGGCGTCGCCTGCGCCGTAGTTGCGCGGGTTGCCCCAGCGCCACAGGATTTCGCCGCCGTGTCCCCAGCGACCACCGCGGTTCGTCGCCGCTTGCTCGGTCGTCGTGGAGTGGTCGAGCACGAACAGCTCGTTCATGTTCGGCGAGCTGATGACGAGCAGGTCGAACTCCGGCAGGTGGTCGATCGCGTTCGTGTGCAGCCAGTCCGGCGCGGTGCCCTGACGCGCAGCGGCGTCGGGCGACTCGTCGTCGTCGTCCTCACCGCCGTAGCCGAGCGCAGCCATCTGCGCCTCGAGCTCCTCGCGTTCGGCGATCTCGTCCGGCGAGAGCGGAGGGCGGCCGCGGTGCTCGGCGTTGATGTCGATGCGCCCCGGTGAGTCCGGCACGGATCCGTAGTTCGACTTCGACTCGTCGAAGTCCTGGACGAGGTGATCCCACGCGTGCCACTCCCAGACCAGCTCCGCCTCGCTCCCTGCTTCGCGCGGCGGCTTCAGCTCGTAGATCGCATCGGGCCACATGCCGCGCTCGTCGAGCTGCGCGGGATCGCGGCCGGCCTCGATCGCGTCCTCTTGATAGCGATGCTCCCACGCGAGGAAGAGCACGTTCCCGTTCGGCAGCAGCGCGATGTCGTGGTGCAGCAGTTGGTAGTCGTCGTCGAGGACGAAGCGCCAGATCGAGTTGCCGTCCCAGTCGACCTCCTCGACCAGGCCGCCGGCGACGCCGGGGCCGTGGAAGCGCCGGCTCTCGTCTCCCATCTGCGCGAACCCGTCTTCCACCGAGAGTCCCCAGCGCAGCAGGTTGCCGTTGTCGAGCAGGATCACGCACTCGGTTCCGGTTGTCAGCGACCAGCGGTGTGCGACCTCGCCCTCCATGTCGAGCATGAGCACGCTGTTGTCGGACAGCGGCCCGAGGAACGTGTAGCCGTCGAACGCGCCCTCTTCGTGGAGGACGAGTCCGCGCGTGTCGAGCTCGGTCGGCGCCGGGGGGTGATCCTGGGCCGCGGCGGCGCGGGAGGCGAAGACGAGCGCGAGGGCGGCGACGAGAGGACGGGTGAGGTGCTGCATGCGCACAGTTTGACGTCGGCCCGCCGTTCGCGCCACTGCCGTCGCGCGCGGGCTCGTCGCGCTCGATCCGCCCTCAGTGGGGGAGTGCGGCGAGCGGCGCGGCGGACTCGAGCGGCGCGCTCGTGAAGGCGAGGTCCGCCTCGAAGGAGTCGAGCAGTTCGGCGCCGCTCGCGCGCGCGAGCAGCATCACGACCGAGTTGCGCGAGACCGTCTCGCTGCGGCTGCGCGGGTAGGTGCGCAGCTCGACGAGGAGCGCGAGGCACGGCTCGCGCGTCGTGGGGTCGACCCAGCGCAATCGACATGCGCGCGCGAACGGCGAGCGCGGCACGAAGGTTTGCAGGATCACGCCCGCTTCCGGCGCGCGTTGGTTCTGCGCGTAGTGCCGCGCCAGCTCCTCCGGCGTCACGACCGCCGTGCGCGCGTTCTCCATGTGAAGCAGCTCGACCGGCGTGTCGCCCTCGTCCTTGTTGCGACGGATCGACGCCTGGAGCCGTTCGGCAACCCAGTGCAGGAAGGGGACCTTCGGGCCGAACCCCGTGTCCGCCTGGTAGATCTGGTACGAGAGCGACAGGCCGCGCGCCTCGTCGCGGAAGTCGCGCGCGATGTCGGCGTGCACCCATTTGTGCTTCTCGACGATCATGTCGAAGAACGCCGCGTCGCCCGCGTCCGCGACCGATTCGAGGCTGATCGTGTTGCGCCCGCGTCCGGTGCGGAGCGCGAAGGACAGCGCGTGTCCGTTCAGCAGGCTCGCGTACGTGTCGCCGGTCGGCGGCTTGAGGCTCCGACGCAGCTCGCGCATGCACGCCTTGAGCTCCGAGAGCAGCTTGCGTTCCGACTCGGACTTCGGCGCGACGATCCAGAACGCGTAGAGCGCGCCGTCGTCGCCGGCGGCGTACGCGGCGAGGATGCGCGACGCCTCGCCGTCCTGGGTCCACTCGCTCTCGAACAGCGTCGCCTGTCCGCCGCGGATCTCGGTGTACTCCTCGTCGATCGGGATGAACTCGCCGTGCGGTCCCATCTTCTTCTCGTCCGCGGCGAACGCGGCGACGGCGTCCGCTTCGTCGGTCGAGCCCGCCGCGGTGAGGCGGCGCGCGATCAGGAACCACGGTCGCTTCGCGCCCTCGTAGACGACGCGCTCGACGCTGGGGAGCTGGCGCAGCGCGATCGGCAGCCGGGCGAGGTCGGGGTCGTCGATCGCGATCCAATCGTCGAGCGAGCGGACCGGTGCGGGGCGTTCGGAGGCGACCGACGGAACGGCGAACGCGGCGACGAGCGAGACGATCAGAGAGAGGGCCGGCGACATGCGGACATCATCGCGCGTTCGGCGCGGCCGAACCAGGGGCGAGCGCTGCGCGCGGTCAGCTGAAGCGCAACCCGCACTCCGGACAACGCGCCTCGCCGCGCGGAATCGTGCCGAAGCATGCCGGACAGGTGTTGTCGTCTTCGCCGAGCGCGTTCACCGCGTCCGCGGCGCGGCGCTGTTCGTCGGTCATGCTCGCGCGCTCCTCGTCGTGCAGCACTTGGGCGGCCGCCGGTGCGTCGTCGCTCGCGACCGCGAGCCAGAACACCGTGCCTCAGCCGCCCGATCCGCCCTTCGGCGGTCGCACGACCTCGCCGTGGATCCCCGCCCGCAGGAGGACCCGTTCGGCTGCGCGCAACGGTCCGAGCGCACCCTGCAAGAGAATTGCCGCGTCGTTCTCCATGCGCATCAGGTTAACGCCGGGCCGCGCGGCGCGAACCCTTCGCGTCGGACTTCCGCCGACAGCGGCGCCGACTCGCGCCGGCCGCCCGTTACCATGCGCCGATGTCGCTCTCCCGCATTCTTCGCTTCGACACGCCCACCGCGCGCCTGCGCGCCGTCGCGTTCCTCGAGGGCCTGTCGTTCATCGCACTCGTGTTCGTCGCCGTTCCGATGAAGCACTTCGCCGGCGATCCGCTGCTCGTCCGCGTCATCGGCCCGATCCACGGCGTGCTGTTCATCGCGCTCGCGTACCTCGCCTGGGACAGCGTGAGCGAGCACGGGAAGTCCTGGGGATGGGCCGGTCGCATCGTCGGCTTCTCGCTGCTGCCCTTCGGCACCTTCTTCCTCGATCGCCGTCTGGGTGAGGACGACGAGGCGTTCCGGCGCGCGCAGCAGGGCTGATCCGCGCGTCCGCCCGGGGCGAGACGCTCCACCGGTCGCTCGAAACGATTGCCGCGCGGAACGCGTACCATCGGGCTCCACATCCGGCGTGACTCGCACGTCGGCGTCCACCGGCCCCGACGTGCTCATGGTTCCCAGCATTCTCGCGCTCGCTTCGCTCTCGCTCCCCCTGCTCTCCGGTGCGGCCTCGCCCCAGGAGGCGACGCGCGACCCGCGCATCGCACGCGTCGAGGCGCGGCTCTCGTCGGGCTTCGACCTCGAAGGTGTGGAGCCCGAGGGTTGGAGCCTCGCCGAGCGCATGGCGCACTACAACGTCCACGGGCTCAGCGTCGCGGTCTTCGAGAACGGTGAGGTCGTTTGGGCCAAGGGCTACGGCGTCGCGGATGTCGAGTCGGGACGCGCGGTCACGCCGACGACGCTGTTCCAGGCCGCGTCGATCAGCAAGCCGGTCGGCGCGCTCGCCGCGCTGTCGCTCGTCGACGAGGGGCAGGTCGCGCTCGACGCGCCGGTGAACGACGTGCTCACGTCGTGGAAGATCCCCGCGCACGCTTGGTCCGCCGAACACCCGGTGACGCTGCGCCACTTGCTGACGCACACCGCCGGCCTGTCGGTCCACGGCTTCCCCGGTTACGGGCCGGATGTCGACGTGCCTTCGACGGCCGGCGTCGTGAGTGGGCTCGGCAACACGGGCGCGGTCGTCGTCGACACGCAGCCCGGCAGCGGTTGGCGCTACTCCGGCGGCGGATACACGATCGCGCAGCTCGCGGTCGAGGACGTGACGGGGAAGGACTACGCGACGGTGCTCGAGGAGCGTGTGCTCGCGCCGCTCGGCATGACGCTGAGCACGTACGCGCAACCACTGCCCGCGGCGCGCCACGGTAACGCGGCGACCGCGTACGACGAGGACGGACAGCCGGTCGCCGGTCGCTTCCACACGTATCCCGAGCAGGCCGCGGCCGGACTGTGGACGACGCCGACCGACTTGACGCGCTATCTGATCGCGGCGCAACGCGCGCTCGCGGGTGAGGAGCATCCGGTCGTTTCGCCGGCGACGGCGCGCGCGATGCTCACCCCCGGGACCGCGAACTGGGGACTCGGCCCGGCCTTCACGCCGAGCGGCGCACGCTTCGGGCACGGCGGCGCGAACATGGGTTTCCGCTGCGACATGACCGCGTTCACGGACGGGTCGGGTGGCGCGGTGGCGATGACGAACTCCGACGCGGGCAGCGAGTTGATGCGCGAGCTCTTCTTCGCGATCGCGCGCGAGTTCGATTGGTCCGAGCCGCACGTCGAACGCGCGACGGCCGTCGAGCTCGAGTCGTCCGAGGTCGACGCGCTGATCGGGACGTACCGCAACGCGGCCGGCGAAGTGCTCCTGTACTTCGAGGACGATGCGATCTGGTTCGTCCTTCTGAGCGACGAGGAGTCCGAGCCGCGCCGCGTCGTGCCAACGTCGACCGCGCGCCTCGTGACCCTCGAAGGCCAGGTGATCGACGTGCGCTGGACGGACGACGGGACGCCGGCAGCGCTCCTGCTGGGGCGGCGCGAGTACGTGCGCGCGGACTGAGCGCCTTCCAAAACTCGACGGGCTGCGTTCTGAACTGACTGCCCAAGTGTTGCTCGAGCACTGCGCCGGACGCGTATTCCACGCTCCAGCGCTTTCTCATCCCGCGGCGTAACCGACGACCGAATCCCCGATGCGCGACGTCGGGTGAATGCTCCGCCACCCCCAATCCTGGCGCCACCTGAGCAGCTCGGCCGGACTCAGTCGCCGATGAACGAACCCCAGCATCTTCGCCGGAGTTTGATCCTCGTCGT
>JAJDEV010000075.1 GCA_029259605.1 Planctomycetota bacterium
CTACGCGCCATATCAGCACTTCCCTCCCTCACCGGGTTCGACGACCCGTCAAGGTCGCCTCCACGCGCTTCGGTCGCGAAGCGCTGATCTGGCGCGCATCTGCGTCGATCTCGGCAAAGCCTCATGAAGAACCCGGGCTAGGAGCCCGACGAACGGCGGCGCGGGACCGATGCCGTGCCGCATTCGCCGCACGTCGTCGGGTGCGCGTTCGCGGCGGGGTGCGCCGGGTCGGGGCAGACCCACTCCCACTCGAAGTCGAGCGGTTGCGCGCCGCCGGCTCCCTCGGCGTAGCCGAGCTTGCCTAGCGCCTCGAGTGCCGCGCCACGCTTCTCGTCTTCGATCGGCGCCGGCGGCTCGGTCACCCACGGCGCCTGTTCGGCGAGCAGCTTCATCAGCCGCAGGACCTGGGCGGGCTCGCTCGTCCACAGGTTCTTCGTCTCGGCCGGATCGTTCGCGAGCGAGTAGAGTTCGCTCAACGCGGGATTGGACGGCCGGTAGACGAGCTTCCAATCGCGATCCATCGCGCAGTACAGGAAGTCGTCGTCGGGGCGGTCCTCGATCATCTTCGCGTTCTCGTCGAAGCGATTGATCTGATCCGCGAACGCGACGCGCGGCGCCTCGCTCGTGCCCTCCATCAACCCGCGCAGGCTGATGCCCGAGACGCCGTTCGGATTCCGAAGTCCGAGGTAGTCGAGAATGGTCGGCAGGATGTCGGTCGTGCGCACGAGGTCGGGCACGCTCTTCACCTGTTCATGGCCGGGGACGCTGACGAGCAGCGGGACGCGGATTTCCTCTTGATAGAGGATGCGGTGCCCGGCCCAGTCGTGATCGCCGAGACCTTGCCCGTGGTCGGAGACGACCACGACGATCGTGTTCTCGAGCTGACCGCTCGCGCGCATCGCGTCGAACACGCGTCCGATCTCGCCGTCCATGTATTCGACTTCTTCCGCGTACGTCGCGTTCATCCCGCGCGTCGTCGAGCCCGGCGGACGCTTCTTGCCGTCGTGCGGATCCCAGTAGTGCACCCACAGCAGGAACGGGTCGGTCGACTTCGCCGCGTCCTCGAGGAAGGCGACGACGCGATCGGACGTCTCGTCGGAGCGGCGTTGGAAGTGCGCGACATCCCACTCGACGTGACCGCTCGCCTCTTCGCTGTCGAACTCGGTGTCGAGGTCGTCGAACGAGTCGTAGCCGCGCTCGAACCCGAAGTATGACGAGACGGGGAACGCGCTGTGGATCGCGCCGGTTCGATAGCCGGCGTCCTTCAGCACGGTCGACAGCGTCGGCACGTGCGCCGGCAGCCGATAACCGCCCTGCGCCGTGAGGACGCGCAAGCCGTGCTCGTGGTTGTTGCGACCGGAGAGGATCGAAGCGTGCGCGACAGGCGTGACCGACGCGGTCGCGATCGCCAGGTCGAAGCGCGTGCCCATGTGCGCCAGCGCGTCGAGGTGCGGCGTCGGACGATCGCTGCGCCCGTAGGTCGACAGGTAATCGGCGCGCGTCGTGTCGAGCGTGATGAGCAGCACGTTCGGCCGCTCGGACGCCGACCCGCCGCAGCTCGCGACGAGGGGCAGGGCCGCGAATGCGAGCGAGAGGAGGAGGCGTCGTTTCACGAGTTCACCGCGTACGGCGGAATCATACGGGTGTTGGGCGAGCGGCGCCTGGCCGCCGCGGCGGAAAGATGTTCGCCACGCGCGCGACGCTAATCTGGTTGCCCGACTCACCGCGATCGTCGATAACCCGTATCGATCGCCGCGTCCATGACGACCCGCTTCCCTCTTCACGCGCTCCTCGCCGCGCTCGCAGCGACCGCGCTGGCGATCGTGCTGTTCTCGTCGACCGGACACGACGACAGCCACATCACGTTCTGGTCGGCGTGGTCGCTCGCCGAGCTGGGCGAGATCGTCAACCACTCCGGGCAACGCGTCGAGCAGAGCTCGAGCCTGTTGCACACGCTGGTGCTGGCAGCGCTCTATCGCGTGACGGGCGCGCCGCTCGCGTGGATCGCGTACGTCGCGAGCATCATGTGCGCGGTTCTTTCGATCGTCCGTTTGCCGGCGCTCGCGCGCGCCTGTGGTTGGGAGCTGTGGAAGGGCGCGACGCTCGTCATCGCGACGTCGCCCGGCTTCGCGTACTGGCAGCTCGGCATGCTCGAGGGCAGCCTGTTCACGCTCGCGAGCATCGAGTTCCTGATTCGCATCGCGCGCGCGAACGATCGCGAGCGCGCGTTCGGTGCGCTCGATTGGATCGGGTTGCTCGTGTGGACCGGAGCTCTCGCCGCGGTGCGTCCCGAGGCGGGCATCGTAGCGCTGTGTGTCACGGGCGCGATGCTCGTGCTCGCGTTCGTCGGCAAGCGCGACCGAAGCACGACACTGCGCGCGTTCGGCGCCGTCGCACTGGCGGGTGCGTGGTTGGCGCTGCTCATCGCGTTCCGCCAGAGCTACTTCGGCGAGTCGTTCCCGCAGCCGGTGGCCGCGAAGCTGGGCGGCGGCGGCTCGCTCGACTTCGAGAAGTTCGGCATCGGCCTCGGCTACCTGGTCGAGCGCTTTTCGACGCTCGGCGGCGGGCTCTTGCTCGTCGGCCTGATCGGCGGAGTCGTGTGCGGTGCGCACGACTTGCGCACCGGCACGCGCCGCGCGCTTCCGCCGCTCCTGTTCGCGCTCGCCTACGCGTGCTTCATCATCGCCGTCGGCGGCGATTGGATGTTCGGCTGGCGCTTCGTGAGCCACGTCGAAGTGCTCTTCGTGTTCTTGCTCTTCTACGCGCTGCAGTCGTCCGGACTCGGCGCGATCCTCATCGGGCACACGCGCCGCGTCGCGCTCGGTGCGCTCGCGCTCGTTCACGTCGCGGCCATGGTCGGCATGGCGGGTGGAGTCAGCACCGGCATGCCGATCTGGACCGCGTGGCAGGGCGACCCCGCGGTCATCGCGTTCAGCGACGGCACGTCGACCTGGCCCGAGCGCGCGAACCAGGTGCACGAGCGTGACGTCGTCTTCGTCGACGACCTGAAGGCGACGATCCGGCGGCTGCTCACCGTTCAGGACCGCGTGACGCTGCTCAGCAAGCAGGGCGGCTACGTCATGTTCGAGGTCGCGCGCGAGTTCTACGGCAGCATCGAGTTCTACGACCGGCTCGGCCTCGTCAGCACGCACTTCGCGGACATCGCGCGCGAGTACGACATCCCGAGCGGGCAGATGGGCTACGCGTGGAAGGTCGACGACATTCTGCGCCTGGGCGAGACGCGCGACGACGCGATCCTGCACCCGGACGTGATCTTCGACGTCGAGCAGTCCGCGTCGAAGGCGCTGCGTGCGGGCGGCTACACGATCGTGTTTCAGCAGTTCGGCGCGACGACGAACGAGTACCTGACGCCGAAGACGGTGCAGTACGAGCGCACGGCCAAGGCCGGCGTCGCGCGGCTCTCGCGCGATGACGACGAGGGCGACGACGAGGGCGACGACGTGCGCGACGAACTGACGCGCGAGGCGCCCGACGGCAACCGCTTCTGGAGCAGCGAGACCTCGATGATCCAGATGGTCGCCGTCCGCAACGACCTGGCCGAGAAGGCGGGGCTCGTCGGCGTCGCGCAGTCGAACGCCGTGCTCGACGTGCCGCAGGTGGCGACGCGCCACTCGGTCGTGTGGCCCGAGGCGCGCAAGCCGTTCCTGCGCTACCTGTTCGGCGAACGTCCCGACTCGATCCCACCGCCGCCGACGTCGCTCCCGCTCGCGGTGCGCTACCGCGGTTCCGCGGTCGCGACGACGGACGGCGCGCAACGCGTGCTGCTCGACCCCCAGGGCACCGCGAACGCACGCATCGCGATCGCCGTGGTTGCGGTCGGCCAACGCGTCCTCACGCCCGACGCGGATTGGGTGCGCGAGGATGCGGCGGTTCGGTTGCTGGGACGCGCGGCGGTCCAGGAGGGCGACACGCTCCAGCTCTTCGGCCTGACCGTCGGCGAGGACACGGTGCACGTGAGCTCGCGCACGCGGCCGGTGCGCTAGCCCGGATGATTCATGACGCTTCACCGAGATCGACGCAGCTACGCGCCATCTCAGCACTTCGCTCCCTCACGGGGTTCGACGACCCGTCCAGGTCGCCTCCACGCGCTTCGGTCGCGAAGCGCTGACCTGGCGTACATCTGCGTCGATCTCGGCAAAGCGTCATGAATGATCCGGGCTAGGAAGGCCGAACGCGCTCGGCGCGCGCGAGGACGACGTCGAGCAGCACGTCCGCTCCCGCTTGGATGTGCTCGGGCGACGTGAGCTCGCGCACGTTGTGGCTCACGCCGTTCTGGCTCGGGACGAAGACCATCGCGGTGGGGCAGTTCGGCGCGAACATCTGCGCGTCGTGACCGGCGCCCGACGGCATGCGCAACACCGAGTGGTCGCGCGCGCGTGCTTTCGTTTCGACGAGCGCGATCATCCCGTCGTCGAACGCCACCGGGTCGAGGCGCACGAGCGACTTGGACGCGATCCGTACGCCCTCGGCGTCGGCGATCTCTTGCACGGTCGCCGCGAGCTCGAGCTCGGCCTCGCGCAGGAGCTGCGCGTCCGTGTTGCGCAGGTCGACGGTCACGCGCGCGCGGTTCGCGATGACGTTGATCAGGTTGGGGAAGAGCTCGATGGCGCCGACGGTCGCGACCTGCGCGCCGCCTATGCGCTGTGCGAGGCGCCGCGCTTCGACGGCGATCGCGCTCGCGGCAAAGCCCGCGTCGTGGCGCAGGCGCATCGGCGTCGTGCCCGCGTGGTTCGAGACGCCGGTGACCACGTGTTCCGTCCACGAGATGCCCTGCACGCCCTCGACCGCGCCGATCGTGACGCCCGCTTCCTCGAGCACGGGGCCCTGCTCGATGTGGAGTTCGACGTAGCTGTGCGGATGCAGCGCGCCGAGCGGCTCGTCGCCCGCGTACCCGATGCGCTCGAGCGCGTCGCCCAGCGTCACACCGTCCGCATCCTGCGCGGCGAGCATGTCGTCGAGCGCCAGCGCGCCCTGGTGCACGCCGCTGCCCATCATGTCGGGCGTGAAGCGCACGCCCTCCTCGTTCGTGAAGAACGCGACGGCGATCGGTCGACGCGTCTCGATCGATCGCTCGTTCAGCGTCTCGATCAGCTCGAGCCCCGCGAGCACGCCGAGGTTGCCGTCGTAGCGCCCGCCGCTCGCCACCGTGTCGATGTGCGAGCCGATCATCACCGGCGCACCCTCCTCGATCCCGGCGCGCGTCGCGACGACGTTGCCGATGCGGTCGACCGTGACGTCGAGCGCGAGCGCGCGCATCCACGCGACGACGAGGTCGCGTCCGCGCCGGTCGTCGTCGGTCAGCGCGATGCGGCACGCCCCGTGTCCGCCGTCCGCGTCGATGCGTCCGATGCGCGCGAGCTCGTCGAGGCGCGCGAGCAGCCGCCCTCCGTTCATCGTGATCGTGTCACCCATGGTGTCCGCTCTACGCGATTCCGCTGGGAACGACTCCGTCGTGAACGTCGGTCGAACGGCGGGCTAGCCGAGGATGCGGTCCGCGGCGGCTTGCGGATCTTCGGCCGCCGTGACCGCGCGGAAGACTTCGTCGAGCGTTCCGTCGTTGCCCGAGCGTGTGCGCAGTTCGTCGAGTGTGCCGAGGGCGACGAGCTTGCCGCTCGCGAGGATCGCCATGCGGTCGCAGACGCGCTCGACGACGTCGAGCAGGTGCGACGTGTAGAGCACCGCGCCTCCGCGTCGCGCCCAGGCCGTGAGGAGCGCCTTCATGACCGCGGTGGTCGGAGCGTCGAGTCCGGAGAGGGGCTCGTCGAGCACGAGCAGGTCCGGCTCGGGGAGCAGCGCGCAGGCGAGCGCGGCCTTCTGGCGCATGCCGCGCGAGAACGTGCCGACCGGATCGTCCGCGCGGTCTGCGAGCTCGAAGGCGCCGAGCAAACGCTCGGCCTCCGACGCGAGCTTGGCCTCGTCCACGCCGTGCAGCCGGCCGACGAGCATGAGGTGCTGGCGCGTCGACAGGTTCGAATACAGCGGCGCGCCGTCGGGCACGTAGGCCAGGTGCCGACGCGCCTCGATCGGGTGCGTGGCGATGTCGAAGCCGGCGATCTCGACGCGTCCCGCCGTCGGTTCCAGCAGGCCGGTGAGAATGCGCAGCGCGGTCGTCTTCCCCGCGCCGTTCGGGCCGAGCAGCCCGAGCACTTCGCCGGCGCGGATCTCGAGGTCGAAACCGTCGAGCGCGCGAACGCCGTCGAAGTCGCGCGAAACGCCGTGCAGTCGCGCCAGGCTCGTCGCGCTCATCGGCTTCGCTACTCGATCACTTCGACCGGGATGCCGGTCTTCTCGGTCACGAGATCGACGATCTGCGTCATGCGCGTCTTGGTGATCGCCTTCTGGTTCTTCGCGTCCGGGTGCGGGATCGACGAGATCAGGATGGAGGCCGGCTTGATGGCCTGGATGTGCTTGAGCCAGCCCTTGACCTCCGAATCCGTCGAGTTGTCGGGCTTGCCGCGCACGAAGTTGGCCTGGATGACGATCTTCTCGAGCTCGAGTCGCGACAGGCCCTCGAGGCGATCCTTGAAGACCTGGGAGGCCTCGCCGGTGAGCGCGGTGTGGGTCTTGAGCGTTCCCGCCTCGACGCGCAAGGTCGGGTGGTCGTAGTAGACGAGCGCGTGGCGCGCCTGGGCCTCGCCGAGGTCGGGGGCGTCCGAGAGGAGGTGGAACTTCGCCTTGGGGAAGTGCTTGTTGATGAGCTCGCGCAGGTTGCGGCTGATCTCGTTGAACTCCGGGTGCTTGGTCGGGTCGTGGTCGACGCCCTCGACGAGCACCGACTTGATCCGGTCGCCCTCGCGGTTGGCCGTGATGAGGATGCGCGCCGCGGAGGTCACGATGACGGCCTGGGTCGGGAACACGCCGGCGCGCGCCGTCTCCAGGGTCGGGCGGATCACGACGGTCTTGCCGAAACGCGGGTGCTCGAGCGGACCCTGCACGACGTCCTGTTGAAGCTGAGAGATCATTCGTTGGAGAGAGGCGAGTCCGGGCGTCCGGAGGCGGCGCGTGGGCCGGGTTGGGGAAGAGGCATCCGCCGCGGCGACGAATCCTGCTTTTCGACGCTGGGAAGGCGGTTTTAGGGCAGCCACGGGGCCCGAATCATCCGCGGGCGGGGCTCGGGCCGGGAAGGCGCGCCGATGCGCCCCATCCGTGGATGGTTGCGGCGCGCGGGCGGTTCCACCGGCGGCCGGCTGCCCATTCTACCGGAGCGCCGCGTCCGACTCGACAGGCGACCCCGGATCCCGTCGGAGATCGGTCCGTTCTTGCCGAGATCGGCCTTCTCGACCGCGATACGGGGGGTTCGGAGGGCGCTCGGGGGCGCTGGACGGGGGGCGAATGGAGCGATCGAGGAGTGCGAGCGCCATCGCGAGGCGCACGGGGTGGTCGTTCGCGACGCGCAGCCAGCGCCAGATCCAGGGCTCGCCCGGCGACGGGGGGTCGAGCGCGAGGACGAGCCGGAGCGTGAGCGCGATCGCGACGGCCCCCGTGACGCTCACCGCGAGGCCGCGCACGGCCGGGGGTCGCCGCGCCGCGGGCGCCGCGCGAGGTTCGTCGTCCAACCGATCGCCGCGCGCGGCCGAAGTTCGGAACGGAGGAGCGCCGGAGGCGCCCGAGGAAGGACGGGCCATGCACACAGGACGCGCGCCGCGGACGCCGGTCACCGGATCTTCGATCGCCGCTCGCGGCCTCTTCGGTCCCTTTTCGCTCGAAGGCCGCGGAAAGGCTTGGCTAGGATATGCCCCCGACTAGCGATCCCTCCCTGAAGTCCGACCGGACGCGCCCCGGAGCTTCGCCGTCGCCCCCTGTCTTCGAGCCGCCCCAGCCCCGAGGAAGCCTCTCCGCGAGGCGTTTCCGTACGGTGGGGGACCGCGGTCAGGGTGCGTGCGGCCGCCGCCCGCTGCGCGCCGACGGGTTCGCGGGCGGGTGAGTTCGCAACGCGGACCGCGCCTCCATGTACTTCGACTACCTCAACGTCCTCGTCTTCGCCGGCGTCGGTCTGGTCTTCACGTTCGCGAACCTGATCCTCGCGTCGATCATCCGGCCGAAGCGCAAATCGGACGTCGGGCTCGAGACGTACGAGTGCGGCGAGGAGACGATCGGCGACGCCTGGATCAAGTTCGACATCCGCTACTACACGGTGGCGCTCGTCTACGTGATCTTCGCGGTCGAGATCGCCTTCCTGTTCCCGTGGGCGCTCGTGCTCAAGGAAGTCATCGCGGGAACGGGCGCCGCGGCCGGATCGGGAATCGGCGCGTTCATCATCGTCGAGGGCTTCCTCTTCATCGCGATCCTCCTGCTCGGCCTCGCGTACGTGTGGGCCAAGGGCGATCTCGACTGGGTGCTTCACTGGGATGCGCCCGAGTATCAACCTCCGACAAAGCACCCGCGGGTCACGCTGCCTTCGATCGCCGAACTCGAGGCCGAGGACGAAGCGGACGCGGAAGCGGACGGCGAGGACGGGCCCGACGGAGACGAGGAGGCCGCCTGACGGTCGGCATCGCCGCAACCGCGCACGGACAAGCAGCATGGGTTTTCTCGAGAAACAGTTCGAGGAGAACGTCCTCACCACCAGGGTCGATTGGCTCCTGAACTGGTGTCGCCTCTCCAGCATCTGGCCGATGACGTTCGGCCTCGCCTGCTGTGCCATCGAGATGATGGCCGTGGGCTGCGCGCACCATGACATCGACCGCTTCGGCGCCGGTGCGTTCCGCGCGTCGCCGCGCCAGGCCGACCTGATGATCATCGCGGGCACGGTGAACTTCAAAATGGCCGAACGCATCAAGCGGCTCTACGACCAGATGCCCGGTCCGAAGTACGCCATCGCGATGGGCGCGTGCGCGACCGGCGGCGGGCCTTACTACAAGTACGGCTACACGGTGGTGAAGGGCGTCGACCGCGTCATTCCCGTGGACGTGTACATCGCCGGCTGTCCGCCGCGCCCCGAGGCGTTGCTCGAGGGTCTCATGAAGCTCCAGGAGAAGATCCAGGGCTCGTCCATCATCCGCAAGCCGGCGCGCACTGCCTGATGGACTTCCGAGGCATCTACGATCGGCTCCGCGCGATGAAGGCACCCGGCATGACCGGATGCGACGAACCGCGTGAGAAGAACCCCGAGGACAAGAAGGACAAGGGACGCTTCGGCGATCCCTATGTGCTCGTCGAGCCGGCGCTCTTGCCGGCGTTCCTCGACGCGGTGCGCATGGACGCGCACCTCGCCTTCGAGATGTGCATCGACCTGACCGCGTCCGACCCGTCGACGGACGACGAGAACCTGTGGGTGATCGTTCAGCTCCTGTCGCTGACGCACAAGCATCGCCTGTCCATCAAGTGCCTGCTGCCGAAGGCGAACCCGGTGATGCCGACGTCGGTTCCGGTGCATCGCACGTGTCAGTGGCACGAGCGCGAGTGCGCCGAGATGTACGGCATCACGTTCGAGGGGCACCCCGATCCGCGCAACATCCTGTTGCCGGACGACTGGGTCGGCTCCCCGCTGCGCAAGGACTACGAATTCCCCGAGGAGTACCACGGGATCTCCTGCAAGTAGCCGCGATGACGCAAACGCAAGAGCACTCGCCCACGATCTCGCAGTCGGAGGGGCGCACCCTCGAGTCCGGCGAGCGCGAGTACATGCTCGACGTCCGCACGACGGACCTCGAGGTGAACATGGGCCCGCAGCACCCGGCGACGCACGGCGTGATGCGCATCCTCGTGCGCGCGGACGGCGAGCTGACGACCGGCGCGCAACCGCACCTCGGCTACCTGCACCGGTGCGCGGAGAAGATCGGCGAGAACGTCGAGTGGCTGCAGTACTTGCCGTACACCGATCGCTACGACTACCTCGCGGCGATGAACAACAACCTGAGCTACTCCCTCGCGGTCGAGCGGCTCATGGGCATCGAGATTCCGCGGCGTGCGATGATGATCCGCACGATCTGCGCCGAGCTGAACCGCATCGGGTCGCACCTGATCGCGTTCGGCACGTACGGCCTCGACATCGGCGCGTTCACCCCGTTCCTCTACATGTTCCGGGAACGCGAGTGGATGATGGCGCTGTTCGAGAAGATCTGCGGCGCGCGGCTCACCTACAGCTACATCCGCATCGGCGGCGTGTTCAACGACGCGCCCCCCGGTTGGCTCTCCGAAGTCGAGCGCTTCTGCGACACCTTCGACGAGAAGTGGCAGGAGTACGTCGACCTGTTGATGGTCAACCACATCTTCGTGAAGCGCACCGCCGACATCGGTGTGATCCCGAAGGAGATGGCGATCGACTTCGGACTCACCGGTCCGATGCTGCGCGGCAGCGGCATCGACTGGGACCTGCGGCGCGACATGCCGTACGAGCTGTACGACGAGATCTGGAAGTCCGGTTGCTTCGAGATCCCGCTCGGCACCGGTGAGCGCGGCACGCTCGGCGACTGCTGGGACCGCGTGTACGTGCGCGTCATGGAGATGCGCGAGTCGATCAAGATCGTGCGCTGGTGCCTCGCGAACATCGAGCCCGGCCCGGTCATCGCGGACATCCCGAAGACGCTCAAGATTCCGCCGGGCGAGTGCTACGTCGGCATCGAGAACCCGCGCGGCGAGCTCGGCCACTACGTCGTTTCGGACGGCGGCAAGGTGGCGACGCGTGTGCGCGTGCGCGCGCCTTCGTTCGTCAACCTGGCCGTGCTCGAGGCGATCATGCCCGGCACGCTGCTCGCCGACGCGATCGCGATCATCGGCTCGACGGACATCGTCATCGGGGAGACGGACCGCTAGCCATGTTCAGCCTCGCCTTCGCGCCCCTCGACGCCGTCCGTACGGCGGCCGCCCAGGTCCAGGGCAGCCAGATCAACGACTTCCTCGGTGAGGTCAAGCCGGACTTCGTTCCGGGTTGGGCCGTGCCGCTCACCGCCGCCGCGATCGCGGTCGGCATCGCCATGGCGATCGTCTCGCTCATCGCGATGATCGGCACGTGGCTCGAGCGCAAGGTGTCGGGCCACATCCAGTGTCGCTACGGACCGATGCGCGTGGGTTGGCACGGTTGGCTCCAGCCACTCGTCGACGGCATCAAGCTCCTCCTCAAGGAGGACATGATTCCGAAGGGCGCGGACCGCGTGCTGTTCGTCCTCGCGCCGGCGATCGTGCTCGCGAGCGTGATGGCCGCGATGGTCGCGTTCCCGCTCGGCCCGGGCTTCTACTTCGCCGACATCAACCTCGGGATCTTCTTCATCCTCGCGATGACGTCGACCACGACCATCGGCGTCGTCATGGCGGGCTGGTCGTCGAACTCGAAGTGGTCGCTGTACGGCGCGATGCGCGAGGCAGCCCAGGTGGTCGCCTACGAGATTCCGCTCGGCATCAGCCTGCTCGTGCCGATCATGGTCGCGGGCACGTTCAACCTGATCGAGGCGAGCAACGGGCAGGGCGGCGGACTCGGCATCTTCAACTGGTACATCTGGCCCTGGGTCAACCCGTTCATGTTGCCGGCGTTCCTGCTCTTCTTCGTCGCCATCCTGGCCGAGACGAAGCGCGCGCCGTTCGACCTGCCCGAGGCCGAGTCCGAGCTCGTCGCCGGCTTCCTGACCGAGTACTCGGGCATCCGCTGGTCGTTCTTCTTCATGGAGGAGTACGCCGCGATGTTCCTGTACTGCGTCGTCGGGTCGTTCTTCTTCTTCGGCGGGTTCGAGAGTCCGCTGACGTCGATCGCGCGGACGACGGACGTGAACGTGCTCATCCAAGTCGCCGCCGCGACCACGATCATCCTCAAGGGCTTCGCCGGTCTGTTCCTGATGATGTGGCTGCGCTGGACGCTGCCGCGCGTCCGGATCGATCAGGTGATGACCATGGGATACAAGTACCTCACGCCGCTCGCGCTCGCTTGCGTGTTCGGCGCCGCGCTGTTCGAGGCCTTCCTCGCACCCGTCCTGCCCTGGCGGTCGTAGTCCAATGAAAGCCGTCCAGAACTACGTCAAGAACGTCGTCGACTCCGTCAAGACCACGCTGGTCGGCATGCGGATCACGGGCAAGTACCTGCTGCAGAAGCCGATCACGGTGCAGTACCCGGACGAGCGCCTGCCGATCCCGAACCGCTATCGGGGCATCCACTATCTCGAGCAGGAGAAGTGCATCGACTGCCTCGCCTGCGCGCGCGCGTGCCCGATCGACTGCATCGAGATGGACGCGATCCGGCACGGCAAGGAGCTCGAGTGGGTGTCGTTCACGCTCGACTACCAGAAGTGCATGTTCTGCGAGCTGTGCGTCTACCCGTGCCCGAAAGACTGCATCCACATGGGCACCGAGTTCGCGTTCACGACCTACGACCGCAGCGAGTTCGTGCACGACCTCCTTTCCTATAAAGGGATGTCGCGCGACGCGAAGGTGCGCATGGTCGAGGCCGAGGCGAAGAAGAAGGCCAAGGACGAGGCCAAGGCCGCCAAGAAGGCCGCCGAAGCCGCGGCGGAAGGCGAGGCGGCCGCCGACGACGCAAAGGGAGACGGGGAAGGCTAGCGCGTCATGGACCAAGTCATGCTCCAACGCGCCTTCTACGGCGCTCTCGCGCTGCTGACGCTCACGGCGCTCGGCATCGGGCTCGCCATGGCCGGTGCGTCCGGCGTGGCGTTCGGACTGTTCACCGCGATGACGCTCGGCGGCGCGCTCGTTTGTGTGTGGGAGCGCTCGGTCGTCCGCAGCGCCTTCTCGCTCATGGCGACGTTCACCGGCGTCTCGGGCTACTTCGTCCTGCTCGAGGCGGACTTCCTCGCCATGGCGCAGATCCTGATCTACGTCGGCGGGATCCTCGCGCTGCTGCTCTTCGGCGTGATGCTCTGCCCGCCGGACATGGAGGAGCGCCAGCTCAAGCGCGTTCTTCCGGGACTCGGCATCGTCGGCGCCGCGGTCGCGTGGCTGTCGATGGAAGTGGCGGGGTCCGCGCGCTGGTACGTCGACGCGGGCGCACCCGTCGGGGACGCGCTCGCCGAGGGCGAGTTCTCGAACGCGCGCCAGATCGGCGTCGGCTTCCTCGGCATCGACCAATACGTCGTCGCCTTCGAGCTCGCCGCCATCGTGCTGACCGTCGCGCTCGTCGCCGCGGTCTACATCGCGCGCCGCAGCTCGGTCGACCTCGAACCCCGCGAAGGAGACGCGTAGCCCCATGCCCCTCGGAGCCTACATCGCGGTCTCGGCGGCGCTCTTCGCCATCGGCATCGTCACGATCATCACGCGTCGCAACGTCCTCTACATCCTGATGGGGACCGAGATGATTCTGAACGCCGCGAACATCAACTTCGTCGCCTTCAACCGCTTCGGTTCGAACGGCCTCGACGGACGCATGTTCGCGATCTTCACGATCATCCTGGCGGCGGCGGAAGCGGCGGTCGCGCTCGCGATCGTCTTGAACTTCTACTACCTGTTCAATTCGGTGAAGCCGAGTGAGGCGGACCTCCTGCGCGAGTAAGCGATGCTAGGCATGCTCGAATTCAATCCGGAGCTGGACTTCAAGCTGCTCCTGGCCGTGCCGCTGATCCCGTTCTTCGGGTATCTGCTGCAGATCTCGTTGCGCGGGCGACTGCCGCACGGCGACAAGATCCTCACGGGCGGCATGTTCGTCGTGATGTGCATCACGGTGTACATGGCGGCGAAGGCGATCAGCGCCGCGCACGCGGGCGTTCCGTTCCTGCACCACTCGGAAGAGGCGGGGATGACGCACGGTTGGCTGTACGACGTGGCGTCACAGCCGTCGTTCAAGAACCTCGTCATCGGCGTGTTCTACGATCCGCTCGGCGCCGCGATGCTCGCCGTCGTCGGCATCGTGTCGTTCTGCGTGCACCTCTTCTCGATGGGGTACATGCACGGCGACAAGCGCTACCCGATCTTCTTCGCGAACATCAGCCTGTTCACGTTCGCGATGCTCGGGCTGGTCCTGTCCGACAACATCCTCTTCCTGTTCGTCTTCTGGGAGATCATGGGGTTGATGAGCTACCTGCTCATCGGTCACTTCTCCCATGACCCGAGCCAGAAGTTCTTCCACAGCTGGGCGACCTGGGCTTCGAAGAAGGCCTTCCTGACGACGCGCGTCGGCGACGTGTGCCTCTTCATCGGCATCTTCATCTTCTACAACGGCTTCCAGGAGTTCTACGCGACGAGCGCGGCGGCGCACGCGGCGCTGCCCGAGTTCCACCCCATGCGCTTCACGCACATGTGGGAGATGGCGAAGCTCGTGGTCGAGGCGAACGACGGCATCTATCCGACCTGGATGACGGTCGGCGGGATGTTCACGATCGGCGGAACGGTCGGCAAGTCGGCGCAGTTCCCGCTCCACATCTGGCTGCCGGACGCGATGGCGGGTCCGACGCCGGTGTCCGCGATGATCCACGCCGCGACGATGGTCGCGGCCGGCGTGTTCCTGCTCGGGCGCATGTTCCCGCTGCTGTCGCCGGACGTGCTCGCGGCGGTGACGGTGTTCGGCTCGGTGACCGCGCTCTTCGCGGCGACGATCGGGCTGACGTGCTACGACCTCAAAGCCGTACTCGCGTACTCGACGATCTCACAGCTCGGCTTCATGGTCGCCGCCGTCGGACTCGGCAGCGTCGAAGCCGGGATGTTCCACATGACGACGCACGCCTTCTTCAAGGCGTGCCTCTTCCTCGCCGCGGGCTCGGTCATCCACGGTTGCCACCACATCCAGGACATGCGCGTCATGGGTGGCATCCGCAAGAAGATGCCGATCACGTTCGCGTGCATGCTCGTGTGCACGATGGCGATCGCCGGGCTGCCCTGGTTCTCGGGCTTCTTCTCGAAGGACGCGATCCTGCTGGCGGCCTGGGGCAACCTGATCGAGGGCGAGTACTTCGGCGGGCCGCCGCTACTCGCGCTCATCTGCCTGTCGCTCGGCGCGCTCTTCACGTCGTTCTACATGTTCCGGCTGATCTTCATGACGTTCTTCGGTGAGTACCGGGGCGATATGGAGCACCACATGTACTCGGCCCAGCTCGCCGCCGAGGGGTACGAGGGGCCGCCGCCGCATGGGCACGACGACGATCACGGTCACGACGACCATGACGATCACGGGCACGACGCACATCACGGTGTGCACGAGTCGCCGCTCGTGATGACCGCTGCGCTCGTCATCGTCGCGATCTTCGCGATCCCGGGTGCGGCGGGCCTGCTCAACGGCTGGTTCACGGAGACCGTGACGGTCGAGAACATGTACGGCGAGAACGTCGGCGCGTGGGTCCTCGCGGGCACGCCCGTCATGGAGGGGACGAAAGAAGTCCTCGTCGGTGGCCTCCCGATGGCGATCGCCGACCACAACTCGCACGAGGGTCACGACGCCCACAAGCTCGCGCTCATCGTGTCGAGCATCGTCGCTTTCGGCGGTCTGATCGGCGCCTGGTTCCTCTACATCAAGCGCCGTGACCTGCCCGGGAAGTTGACCGCGCAGTTCCCGCTCGTCTACACCGGCGTGCGGCGCAAGTACTTCATCGACGAGATCGTCGACTTCACGGTGCTGAAGCCGACGGTCGGGTTCGCGCGCTTCCTGCGCAAGGTCGACGAGAACGTCATCGACGGCACGGTGCTGCTCGTCGGCCGCATCCACAAGGCCCTCGGTTCCATCTCGGCCTGGATCGATTCGACGTTCGTCGATGGCGCCGTCAACGCCGTCGGCCTCGTCTCCCAGAACCTCGGAGCCGCGCTGCGGCTGTTCCAGACCGGACGCATCCAACCGTACGCCGCCTTCGCGGTCGGCGGCGGGATCTTGACCGCCGCCTGGCTGATCCTCAGCTGATCGAATCCTCTGCCATGGACCACATCCTCTCCTGGATCACCTTCCTGCCGCTGATCGGCATGATCGCGATTCTGTTCGTGCCCAAGGCGAACACGTCGCTCATCAAGACGATCGCGCTCGCGGCGACGGGGCTACCGCTCGTCCTGGCGACGTGGCTGTACTTCGGCCTGTTCGACAAGATGAGCGCCGACCTGCAGATGGTCGATCGCTTCACGTGGATCGCGGGTTTGAACGCCGAGTACTACGTCGGCATCGACGGGCTGTCGATCGCGCTCGTGTGGCTGACCGCGCTGCTGCTCTTCATCGGGGTGCCGGCGAGCTTCGGCATCAACAAGGCGCAGAAGTCGTACTACGCGCTCCTGCTCCTGCTCGAGGTCGGGATCTTCGGCGTCTTCGTCGCGCAGGACTACTTCCTCTTCTACGTGTTCTGGGAAGTGATGCTGCTCCCGATGTACTTCCTCATCGGGATCTGGGGCGGTCCGCGCCGCGAGTACGCGGCGATCAAGTTCTTCCTCTACACGCTCGCGGGCTCGGTCTTGATGCTGGTCGCGCTCGTCGCGCTGCGCCTCGACATGGGCGCGCTGATCGACTCGGGCACGGCGGAAGTCGTGAGCGCGTTGTCGGGCACCGAAGACCTCGGCCGCAACGCCTACTTCTCCATACCGGCCATGACCGCGCTCGGCGGCGCGGGGCTGCTCACCGGCTCGACGCTCCCGTTCGGCGGTGACTTCCTCGGGATGCAGTTCACCACCTGGGTGTTCTGGTTCCTGTTCATCGGCTTCGCGATCAAGGTGCCGGTCTTCCCGTTCCACACCTGGCTGCCGGACGCGCACGTCCAGGCGCCGACGCCGATCTCGGTCATCCTCGCCGGCATCCTGCTGAAGCTCGGCGGGTACGGCATGATCCGCGCCTGCTTCCCGATCGTGCCCCAGGGCTTCGACGACTACTCGTACGCGCTCGGCGTGCTCGGGGTCATCAGCATCGTGTACGGCGCCTACGTCGCGCTCGGCCAGACCGACTTCAAGCGCATGGTCGCCTACAGCTCCGTCAGCCACATGGGCTACGTGCTGCTCGGCATGGCGGCGCTAACGGAGTGGGGGATGAGCGGCGCGGCGCTGCAGATGTTCAACCACGGAACGTCGGCCGCCGTGCTCTTCCTCGTGGTCGGCGTCATCTACGACCGCGCGCACCACCGCGACCTCAACGGCTTCGGCGGCTTGGCGCAGGTCATGCCACGCTATTGGGCGCTGACGACGCTCGGCTTCTTCGCCGCGCTCGGCCTGCCCGGCCTCGCCGGCTTCGTGTCGGAGGCGATGACGCTCGTCGGCGCGTATCAGTCGCCGCGGCCGGGCTTCAAGCTGCTCGTGATCATCTCGGTGCTCGGCATCGTGATCACCGCGGCCTTCCTGCTCTGGGCCATGCAGCGCGTCTTCCTCGGCAACCTCAACCCGAAGTACAAGGACATCAAGGACATCAACGCGCGCGAGGTGTTGTGCCAGGCGCCGCTCTTGTTCCTCTGCATCTTCCTCGGGATCCTGCCGCACTACCTGCTCGATTGGATGCGCCCCAGCGTCGCGCTGCTCATCCAGAACCTCACGGTGAACTGACGTGAACGCCTACATCGAACAGATGGGCTTGATCGCGCCGGAGCTCGTGCTCACGGCGTTGTCTCTGTTCGTGCTGACCTGGGACCTGCTCAAGAAGGGGCGCAACTCGGATCACATCGGCTACGCCACGTTGGTCGGCCTGGCCGTGACGGGTTGGCTCCTGCTCCAGCAGTGGGGCATGCTCGGCGACAAGGGCACGCAGACCGCCTTCGGGATGGTCACGATCGATCGCTTCGGCACGTTCTTCAAGCTGTTCACCGTCGGCTCGATGGCCGTCGTGACGCTGTTCGTGATGCTCGACAAGAACGAGCGCAAGCACGGCATCGGCGAGTACTACTTCCTGCTCATCGGCGCGTCGATCGGCGCGTTCTTCATGGTGAGCACGAACAACCTCCTGCTCCTCATGCTGGGGCTCGAGCTCTTGTCTCTCGCGAGTTACTCGCTGGCCGGTTTCCACAAGGGTTCGAAGCGGTCGGCGGAAGCGGCGCTGAAGTACATCGTGTTCGGCGGCCTGTCCGCGGGCGTGATGCTGTACGGCATCAGCCTCTTGTACGGGCTGACCGGCACGCTCGACCTCGGCCTGATGGGCCACGCGCCCGAAGGCTCGGGGGCCGTCAGCCTCGCGACGCAGTTCGACGCGAGCCCGATCCCGGTCGCCATCGCGGTCGTGCTCGTCCTCGCCGGCTTCGCCTACAAGGTCTCCGTCGTCCCGTTCCACTTCTGGACGCCGGACGTGTACGAGGGAGCGCCGACGCCGGTCACCACATTCCTCGCCGTCGGCTCCAAGGCCGCGGGCTTCGCCGCGCTGCTGCGCTTCGTCGGCGCGCTGTTCCTGACGGACGGCGTCGACGCCAGCATCGTCGCCTACGGCGACCGCATCGGCTTCCTGCTCGCGATCCTGGCCGCGATCACGATGACGCTCGGCAACCTGTCCGCACTGCGGCAGGGCAGCCTGAAGCGCATGCTCGCGTACTCGTCCATCGCGCACGCCGGATACGTGCTGATGGGCGCGGCGTCGATGACGAGCGAGGGCTTCGCGGCGGCGATGTTCTACCTCGCCGCCTACTACTGCATGAACCTGGGCGCGTTCGGGTTCCTGATCTACTTCGAGGGCGTCACGGGCAAGGACGACATCGACTCGCTCAAGGGCATGGGCTGGCGCCATCCGGTCGTCGCCTGGTCGATGGTCGTGTTCCTCGTCGCGCTCACCGGCCTGCCGCCGACCGTCGGGTTCTACGGCAAGCTGATCCTGTTCTACGCCGCCATCGACGCGGGCCTCGCGTGGCTCGTCATCATCGCGGCGATCAACAGCGTGATCTCGCTCTTCTACTACTTCCGCGTGGCGAAGAGCATGTTCCTGACCGAGCCCGTGCCGCAGGTGCCGATGCGCCAGCACGGACTCGCGGGCATCCTCTGCGTGCTCGCGGTCGTGACCGTCCTCGCGGGCCTGGGCGCGTTCAAGGATCCGCTGCGCGGTTGGGCGGACGAGGGACCGGCGAGCCTCGAGATCTACGCCACGGATGCGGGTTCGCGCTGAGCGGACGGGGACGTCCGCGCGCGCGAATCCGGGGCAGGGTAAGGCCATGCCTGACGGGACGGCTATTCGGTGCTCCGTGGATTACGCGGATCTCGGCATGCAGATAGACTCGGCCTGAAGTCGGAAGTCCCGTTTCGAGCCTTCGTTCAGTCCTTCCATGCTCGCCATGATCACGACACGTCGTTGCTCCCTCTTCCGTGGCCTGGTTGGCCTCATCGTTCTCGTTCCTCCGTCCGCTGCACAGGAGCGTCCGCCGCAAGACCTCGCGCGGCGAGGTGGCGTCGACGAAGTGGCGGAGGATTGGGCGGGAGCGGTAAGCGAGCAACTCCAGCGCGCCGAATACGAGTACTCCCGCGTCGATGAGGGGCACTGGAGCGCACCGAACCGCTCGAACGATCTCCGTTCGCGCATCTCGGCCACCGGTATCGAGGTGTTTCCGCGCGCGACCGACGCGCGAGGGATCGGCGCGGAGTGGAAGCTCGAGCTCGGGACCAAGAGTTTCGGACGCGAGGGATTCGAGCGACCGCTCGTGCGTGCCACGGTCTCGATCGACAGCGCGCGCGCCGACCTCGTGCGCACCGAACTGGTCGAGTGGATCGAGAACCGCGAGGAAGGCATCGAACAAGGCTGGACGGTTGCAGCACGTCCTCCCGGTGTCGAACCGCTCCGGATCGGGCTCGCGATCGCCGGCCTCTCGCTCCGCA